>JAZSPY010000117.1:0-62151 GCA_045537705.1 Clostridia bacterium | reverse complement strand
CACAAGAAATTAAGGCAATACCGCCGCCAACAATATAAACCCATAAGTAAGAGGTGGGGGGTTCTTTTAATGGCGGGTATTCCGTATAAAGAACGGGCGATTTTTCAGGAGCTGAAGTTATCGTATCTGTTGTTTGAACAGTTGCTGAATTATCGGGGGAACCATCAGGAACTATTGTTGTTTGGGGTGATAACGAAGGTGATAAGGAAGCTTGTGGGCTTTCATCTGTGGGTTCAATTGTTGAAAGGTTATCTTCAAAAACGTCATCAAAAATAGAATAATCAAAATCATTACCGAAATCCAATGCCGGATCATCAGCTAAATCGTCAGAAAAATCAAGGTTATCGGTTGGCGTAGCATTTACGTTAACCTGATTTGTGGGTTTAACCGTTGGCTTTAAAGTTGCCGTAGTTGGAAGCCAGGAAACGCCTTCATAAACTTTTGTTTGAAGGGCGCTATTAAGGTTTGAAACCATTGAAGACGCATTGGCTTGGGAGTAACCGTTTGATATTCCGTTTACCGTTACCTTTACCCTTTTGCCTTGTTTATAAAAATCAATGGCAAGTTTTACTGCATTTATGCGGGATTCATCAAGTTTTTTAGTGCCATCGGAATTATAAAGTTGTTTTCCGTTACTATCAACTTTTAAGGTGGGACAAATCCAACCGCCTTCATCATGCTCATTCCAGGCATACATAATAACTGTGTTTGCCTTTGTGTTTAATTTAACCTCATTGTGTTGCATATAAGAAAGCGCATAGGAAAGGTGGTCAAATATTTGTTTGCTTGAAGCATCTTCACACCAGGAACCATCTTTTATGCCACCGTTTGTAGTTGTCCAGAAAGGCGGGTTATAGTACCTTGGTTCAGGGCTCCAGCCTGTTGTTACACAGGGAACGTACTGAACACCCGTTTCATTATCGGCTTCCCAAGTGCTGACCGCTTCTTCAGTTAGTTCATCAAAAGAAAGAAGTGAGCCTTTAATTGCGTAATCAGACATAGCATAGGCAGAAACTTCCGTTGTTTTTGATGCAGAAGTACCCATAATAACAGAGAACGGTTGTTTTAACCCAAGTTCTTTACAAAGATTACTGTAATAAACGATATCATCGTGTATCTGAGAAAGATTGGTGCCTGAATATAAATAGTACATTAACGGCCTGCCATCTAAAACCGTCATATAATAACTTTGTTTTAAAAGGGTTTTCATTTCTTTTCGGGCATAATCTTTATCAATGCCGTTACTATCCATTAACGCGCACATTTTAACCGAGTTTTTATATTTGCTTTTTGTGTGAAATTTGCGGGCTGATGCCATAGCACCATCATACCAAACGTAAGCAAAATAATCTATGCCCGCGTATTTGGCGTATTCCATTTCCCTATCAAAAATTGCCTGAGTGTATTCGGGAATTATAATTTTATTATCGCTTGTAATTTCAGCAAAGAAAGGCGCGCGATAGTGAAACCCTGAAGGTGAAAGCGATTTTTCAACTGCACTTACAACCGAACCGTCTCTGCCATCGTGGGTGTACCAGGCATCCCAACGGATTGCACCAACGGTTGTTTCATTGCTTCTTTTTAAAGAAGAAACGTCGGTATTTAACGTTTTTATATCGCCTGTTTTAATTAAGGAAATATCATCAATGCATATATCGGGATGAACTTCACTTTCACTATTGGTTTGGGGATAAATTCTTAATTCGGTAATTTCCGCAAGTTCTTCTTCTGAAATAACTGCATCAATATAAAATTCCTGATAGGTGGTTGTTAAATTTTTTGAACCGCTGGTTGAATAGGTTTTATTTGTTGAACCTGTTTTGCCAGTACGTAAAACTGCTTTACAACTAACGGAAGTTTGTTCGCTATCTGCCAAACGCACCCACATTGATATTTTATAAAAACCTGCACCGTTATCTTTTACTATTTGTGTAATATCCTGTGCGCAGGATGAATGATATTTTTCACGGTTTGATATTTTTATACCGTAGTTACCGCTTTTTGCATAGGCGCTACTAACTTCATAGTTTGTAGTACTGCCAATGGAATATCCTTCGGCACTACCTTCTTCAAAACCATAGTTAATTATAAGTTGCTGGTTTAAAGAAAAAACTGAAATTCCTGAAACCAAGGAAATTAAAAAAGTTAAAACAAGAAAAAACGAAAGGAATCTTTTCATAAAATTCTCCATTATGATATATATATTATTATAATAGCATTTATAATAGCGAAAATCAACGGTAACCATAAATAAAAAATTACTATTTTTACACGAAATCTAAAGATTTTATATATAAATATATAAAAAAAGCGCAGAACGAAAGTTTAGCGCTTTTATTTAACACCTAATATTTCAAGATTTTCTTTAAAATTTGCGTATGATGAAAACTTGGGGCTTAAAAGCTTTTCATACTGTTTTGAACCGGGCAAAGCCTTTTCAACAAATAAATGAAAATCTTTTGAATGGTTATGGTACTTTATGTGTGCAAGCTCGTGCACCACAACGTATTTAATAGCATTAAAGGGTTGAAGTATCAAAAGATACGAAAAACAAAGATGGTTATCATAAGAACAACTGCCAAACCGCTTTTTAGCAGAAGTTATTTTTATGCTTTCTGCTTCAACGTTCATAATGGCAGAATAGTGATAAACAAGAGTTTCAATAATAAGTTTTAACGATTTTTTTGCTAAAACAATATCTTTCTGCGATAACGAAGAAAGCGCTTCCTTTTTATTTATTACGTTAGGCAAATGCTTATTTATCCACTTTTCGTTGTCTTTTATTACTTGCTCAGCCTGCTTGTTTGTGTAATTTAGGGGCGCTTTTACAATTAAAACACCATCGGGGCTGATTTCAATAGCAACAGTTTTTCGTTTTGATTTTTTTAAAATATAATCCATTTTTTAACCTTTTGTTTCACGTGAAACATTATTTAAAAACTGCGGCGCTACGGGGCGGTAAAAGTAAGTAGTATCCGTTTTCGCGAACAGAAAACTGCATTCCGCATCCGCTATCGCAAATTAAAGTAGGCTCTGATTTAAAATATGAGAGGTCTAATAGTGTTTCAACGGTTTCATCCGTAGGGTTAATTAAGGCGTAACGCCATTCACCCTTAAATGAACGGCGAATGGAAAGTAAACTGCCTGCAGTATCAATAAAAAGTTTACCTTCTTTTAAAACTGAATCCCTTAAGGAACTAACGGTTTTATACCAATCCATAAGTTCTCTATCTTCCCTGCCCCAAGGGAAAGTTTTGCGGTTAAAAGGATCTTTTAATCCTGTAAGCCCTGCTTCATCACCATAGTAAATGCAAGGCATACCGGGAAGCATAAAAATAATTAACGCGGCAAGCTTTGTTAATGCTTTTGCTTTTATAAAATCTTCATCGCTTGGTTTATATAGTGCTTGTTCTTCCCTTGTCATATTTTCGCCATCGGTTGTAAAACGGGATAAAATACGCACGCTATCGTGGGTTGAAAGGAAGTTCATTAAAGAGTAAAAAGTGCTTTCAGGGTAGTTTTCCCTTAAAGAAAGAACTCGGTTTTTAAATTCTTCACCGCTTATTTTTTCTAAAAGATAATCAACAATAGCATCTTTTAATGGGTAGTTCATAACGGTATCAAGTTCATTCCCCCATAAAAACTCGCGCTGTTTATCATAACTTACCTTTTTACTGGCATCTTCCCAGACTTCCCCTAAAATTAAAGCTTCAGGGTCTGCTTCCTTTACGCTTTTACGAAGCTCTTTTAAAAATTCATCAGGCAATTCATCGGCAACGTCAAGGCGCCAACCTGAAAGCCCTGCATTTATCCACCTTTTTACGATACTATCCTTGTTTTTAAGGATATAATCCATAAACGAGGGGGTAAGTTCCTTAACGCAAGGCAGGGACCAAACACCCCACCAACTATCGTATTTTTCAGGATACTCACTAAAATCATACCAATCAAAATATGGGGATTCCTTTGATTGATACGCGCCTATTGTATCATAAGAAGCATTTCTGTTAAAATATTTGCTATCTGAACCTGTGTGGGAAAAAACACCGTCTAAAATAACACGTATACCCTTTTTCTTTGCGGCTTTTAAAAGGTGAATAAAATCATCGTTTGTGCCTAAAAGAGAATCAACCTTTTCGTAATCACCCGTATCGTAGCGGTGATTTGAATAGGCTTCAAACACAGGATTAAGATATAAAACGTCAACGTTAAGGCTTTTTAAATAGTCAAGTTTTGATTCAATACCTTTAAGATTACCACCGAAAAAGTCGTTTGCAGGGTAATAACCAAGGTTTTCATCAATTTTGTAATGAGGCTCATCGTTCCAATTTAAGTGAATGTTTTGATGCCTTGTATCTTTCGTTTCACCCTTTTTAAAGAATCTGTCAGGGAAAATCTGATACATAGTTGCACCTTTTGCCCAAGCAGGCGTTTTAAAATTTTTATCACACACCGTAATCTGAAAACTTTTTGTGTAATCCTGGTATTCTTTGATTTCGCCTTTTCCGCCAAGCATAAGGGAATTATTAAGGTAATACAAGGGTTTTTGCGGTGTGTTTATTATAAAACAGTACCAGGAAAGCCCTAATGTTTCACATGAAACATTTATAGAATATTCTTCTAAAAAATCACCGTAAGGGGTGTGATCAAACACATTGGTGCGGTTCATGTTATATAAAAATTCCTGATTATCGCACCAAAGACGCAAGGTTACACCGTAAGGGTTAAGCGCTTTTGAAACGTAAAGGCGCAAAACAAGGCTATCCCCTTGGGCAATTGCACCTTGGGGACAGCGAAAATGTTCGTTATGAGAATCAAAAATTATACTTTGGAAAGTTTCCATATATTTTTATTATACTCCTCAATACTGCGGTCACTTGAGAAGAAGTGGGACCGCGCTGTATTTATAACTGCTTTTTTACTCCAGGCAGTTTTATCGTTATAAAGAACTTCCATTTTTTCGTAGGTTTCAATATACTGGGCAAAATCTGCAAGGCAAAGGTAAGGGTCGGCAAAGCCACCATCACCGTCTAAAAGATAGTTTTTAATGCTTGCAACGTCACCGCGAAGCGTACCGTCAGCCAAAGAATCAACAACGCGTTTAAGCATAGCGTTCTGATTATAGTAATCCATTGGCTTATATACACCGGGAATTGAAAGTGCTTCGGTTTCATTGGCACGAAGACCAAAGATATAGATGTTATCATCCCCTAAAATACCGTGCATTTCAACGTTTGCGCCATCTAAAGTGCCGATTGTAAGGGCACCGTTCATCATAAACTTCATATTGCCGGTTCCTGAAGCTTCTTTACCTGCCATTGAAATTTGTTCGGAAATATCTGCAGCAGGCATTAAAAGTTGAGCATTTGATACGGAATAGTTTTCAATAAACACAACTTTTAAGATTTTATTAACGTCAGGATCGTTGTTAACAAGGTCAGCAACGGAGTTAATTAAAGTGATTATCTGTTTTGCGCGAACGTATCCCGGGGAAGCCTTTGCACCGAAAATAAAGGTTGCAGGGGTGTGCGGATTATGGTTTTCCTTAATATCAAAGTAAAGATAAAGAATCTTTAACACGTTAAGCATCTGGCGTTTGTATTCGTGAAGGCGCTTAACCTGAATATCAAAGATTGAATCAGGATCAACGTCAATACCGTTATGTTCTTTAATATATTTTGCAAGGCGAACCTTGTTTTCACGCTTAATTGCCATAAACTTATCGGTAAAAGCCTTATCTTCTGCCTTTTCTTCCAATGCAGAAATTAAGGGAAGGTCAGTTACCCACTTGTCTGTTTTTAAAGTTTTTGTAATTAAAGCACTTAATAAGGGGTTTGCCTGTTTAAGCCAACGCCTTGGTGTTACGCCGTTTGTAACGTTTATAAGCTGGTTGGGGTTAAGGGGCTGATGCTTATTAAATAATGACGCCCTTAAAATATCGGTGTGAAGCCCTGCAACACCGTTTACCTTGTGGCAACAGGATAAGCAAAGGTTTGCCATATTTATCTGCTGATATGCTAAAGGCGCAATAGAATTAACAGTTTCATCATCCCAGGGATAAATTTTATAAGCTTTTTCCCTAAAGCGACGGTCAATTTCACAAATTATCTGATAAATACGTGGTAAAAGGTTTTCCATTAAGTAGGCAGGCCACTTTTCAAGGGCTTCCCACATAATAGTGTGGTTGGTGTATGAGAAAACCTTTGTACAGATATCCCAGGCTTCATCCCAGCCAAAGCCTTCGTTATCAACTAAAAGGCGCATAAGTTCAGCAATACCGATGGCAGGGTGAGTATCGTTAATCTGAACAGATACGTAATCGTAAAGTTTTTCAACAGGTAAATTAAGCCTTTTGTGGCGGGCAAGCATATACTGTAGGGTTGCAGAAGTAAAGAAATACTGCTGTTTTAACCTTAAACTTTTACCGTTATTGTGTGAATCGTTTGGATAGAGCACACGTGAAATAGTTTCAGCAAGTTCCCTTTCCTGTGAAGCGCGGATATAATCACCCTGACCAAAGTAGGACATATCAAAGTACTTTGGTGAACGGGCAGACCAGATTCTTAGGGTGTTTACGATGCCGTTTTCGCCACCGCAAACAGGAATATCGTAAGGTACTGCAAGAACTTTGGTGCAATCCTCAGTTTTGTGGCACATTTTACCAAATTCGTCAAAATATTCCACAACATAACCGTTAAAGCAGATTTCGTACTGTTCTTCGTTATGGGGGATTTCCCAGGCACAGCCGTCACTAAGCCAGTTATCAGGCATTTCAATCTGCATTCCGTCAACGATTTTCTGGCGGAATAAACCGTAATCGTAGCGGATACCGCAGCCCATGGCGGGCAAGGAAAGTGAAGCAAGTGAATCTAAAAAGCAAGCCGCAAGCCTGCCAAGACCACCGTTGCCAAGCCCTGCATCCTGCTCAACGTTTTCAAGATCTTCAATATCAATATTTATTTTTTTAAGGGCTGATTTATAGTTATCGTATTCGTTTAAAGCGATAAGGTTTGCACCTAAAAATTTACCCATTAAAAATTCAAGTGAAAGGTAATAAACCATCTTACTTTTTGATTTTTCTATTTTCTTGTTGGAATCAATCCATTTTTCCATAATCTGATCCCTTGCAAGCATAGAAACCGCTTTATATAACTGCAGTTTTGAGGCATTTTCTACGTTTACACCGAAATTAGATTTTAATTTGCGGGAAATACCTTCAATAATCTGTTTTTCGTTCATAAAATCCTCCGAAAAATATATAAATATTCATGATTATAATACCATAAAATTAACAAAAAGTAAAGTTATTACAGCAATAAACATCTTTCTTATTTTACAAAAGTATGATATAATATATGCAATATATAAGAAATTCGTTTGTGGAAGGCAAAAAATGGCAAAAAAGAACAGATTAAAAAGCCTTTTGAATATTTTGATTGCGTTGGTTACTACCTTATGCGTAATAATTACGATGTATATGGGCGTAGTGTGGCTTAACATACCCGGTGTTACAAATTTACGGGATCTTTGGATTGAAACTGCTATGACTACCGAAGAACATCAGTGGCTTGCAACAAAGTTTTTTCCGTTGTGGCTTGTGGATGACGTTATGTCTAAACAGGTTCGCCCTGATAGAATAGAAATTGCCCTTCCAACAGTTACCCCAAACAATCAAACCCCCGCCCCTACCCCAACACCTGTGCCTGATATTTTAGGCCAAAAGGAGCTTACTGTTGGTGAAAAAGATTCCGTTGGCAACAAGGTGTTATATAACGATATTGAAGAAGGCATCGTTATTGTGGAAGTTAAAGGTCCATCATTTCAAGGCTTTTTAGCGTTAATTGATGATCCTTCACGTGTTTTTGTAGGCACCACCAATAAACGAGACGTTCACGGACAGGTTATTTCGGAAATGATGGAAGATAACGATAACGCTGTTTTAGGCATTAACGCCAGCGGATTCCAGGATCCTGAAGGCCACGGTAAAGGTGGCAATATTAACGGGCTTTGCTTTTCCAACGGTGAAAGTTGGGGCACATATATGCCTAACTATTCATCAATCTGCATAACCAACGATCATAAATTGCTTGTTGGCGATTTTGATAACTGGGAAAAATATAACGTGCGTGATGGTGCGCAGTTCTTCCCTTGCGTTATTTCTAACGGAAAAATCGTGCTTGGCAGGGGTTATGGCCTGCAACCAAGAACGTTGATTGCTCAGGCTGAAAACGGAGTTATGATGTTTCTTGTTATTGATGGCAGGGCGCTTCATTCAACAGGCGCAACCTACCTTCAGTGCGCAGAAATTCTGCTTGATTACGGTGCAGTAAATGCCGCTGCCTGTGATGGCGGTTCATCAAGCGTTATATCGTTTAAAGGAAAAGTTTTAAATATACCATCAACACCAATGAAGGATACAGGCAGATATCTGCCTAACGCTTTTATGGTTAAATCAAAGGCGGTGCAAAATGTTAGCCAGGATTAAAAGTTTAGGAATTTTAGGGATAGATGGATTTCCCGTTACTGTTGAATGTGATGTTACAAACGGGCTGCCTTCTTTTGAAATCGTAGGATTACCTGATGCTGCGGTAAAAGAATCAAAGGAAAGAGTTCGCCTTGCAATTAAAAATTCAGGGTTTCAGTTTCCTTTAGGCAGAATTACTGTAAATCTTGCCCCTGCTGACGTTAAAAAAGAAGGCCCCCTTTATGATTTACCTATTGCCATCGGCATTTTAACTGCAACGGAACAACTTGATCCTGAAACGGTGCAAGAGGGCGCATTCTTAGGTGAACTTTCTTTAAGCGGCGAAATCAAAGGCGTTCGTGGTTTAACGCCAATGCTTATTTCTGCCTTAAAAGAAAATATCACCACCTGTTATATTTCACCTGAAAATCAAAAAGAAGCAAGTTTTATAACGGGCATAACTTCTTACATACCTAAAAACTTACAGGAACTTGCAAGGTATTTCAGAAAGGAAGTAGCCTTAAATATAGCAGAACATAAAAATTTTGATGATTTTATAAAAACTAACCCACAAGGCACAGATTTTAAGTTTATCAAAGGGCAAAAAACAGCGCGCCTTGCGGCAGAAATCAGCGCGGCAGGCGGGCATAATCTTATTTTGATCGGTCCCCCGGGCGCAGGTAAAACAATGATTGCAAAGGCAATTCCTACAATTTTGCCAACCATTACTTTTGAAGAAGCTTTGGAAAGCACAAAGATTCACTCTGTTGCAGGAACCTTGGAAAATGGTGAAATCATAACTTCAAGACCGTTCCGCGCACCTCATCACACAACTTCTATGGTGGCGCTTTCCGGTGGCGGAAACAAAGCAAAACCGGGCGAGGTTTCTCTTGCTCATAACGGAGTTTTGTTTTTAGATGAGTTGCCTGAATATAACCGCAACGCTTTAGAAGCTTTAAGGCAACCGTTAGAAGATGGTATTATTACCGTTTCACGTGTTCAGCAAAGCGCCAAATACCCTGCAAACTTTATGCTTGTTGCATCAATGAACCCTTGCCCTTGCGGTAATTACGGTTCAAAGGTAAACAGATGCACATGTTCACAGGGGCAGATACAAAAGTATCTTTCAAAGATTTCAGGACCCCTTTTAGATAGAATTGATCTTCAGGTGGAAGTTGATGCAGTTACTTATGAAGATTTAACTGAAATTGAATTGCAGGAAGATTCAAACAGTATAAGAAAAAGGGTTGAAGAAGCACGTAATATCCAAAGGGAACGCTTTAAGGGCACAGATATTCACTGTAATGCGCAAATGAATGATGAAATGATTAAAAAATATTGCGCGTTAGATAAACAATCTCAGAATTTACTTGAGATTGCATTTAAAAACCTTAAAATGTCAGCAAGAGGATACAATCGTGTGTTAAAGGTTGCACGTACCATCGCAGATCTTAATAAGCAGGAAAATATCTCATCACGTGATATTACCCTTGCAATAAGTTTTAGAAATTTAGATAGAAAATACTGGCAGTAAAAAAAGCACCCAATCGGGTGCTTTTTGTTTAAATAAAAAAGAGATGCTTTTTAGCATCTCTTTAAATTTTTAGTTGTAAGTGGGTTTTGTTTCTGTAATATTAACGTTTTCAGGAGCATCATATGTTCCGGTATATGTTATGTAATATACACCACCATCAGTTGTGCCAAAGGAATAATAACTGATTTTATCAGGCGCAGAATTACCGTTGTAATTTTCGCCTCTGCTACCTGCTGTTTTTGAAAGATATTCGGTATATCCGTCAACCCTCTGTGCTATTTTTTCTGCAACACCAAGTTGTACAAAAGATGTGTATCCGGGGTTTGTTGCCGGTGTAGGTGTTGCTGTTGTAGAGGGAATTAAGGTTGCAGTTGCAGAAGGCTTAGTTGTTGATGAAGCAGAAGGCTTAATTGTAAGGGTAGGTGCAGGTGTTGCTGTTGCAGGAGCCTTATCTGAAAGGAATTTTGTTGAAATATAACCGTACTTGTTTGTGCCGTACTGGATATAAGTCCAATCGCCAACCTTTGCATAAGCGGTAACTTCCTTGCCTTTTACAAGCTGAGCAACTTTATCTGATGAAGTTGAGTTGCCTTTACGAACATTAACGCCATCGCCAATAACGAACATCTTGGTGCCGTTTGTTGTATCAGGTGTTGCTGTTGGTGAAGGAATAGGTGTGCTGGTAACAGTTTTAGGATCTTCCTGGGATAAATATTTGCTGGAAATATAACCTGTTTTACCATCAGAAAGTTTAACTTCATAGAAACCGTTTGTTTCTTCATAAGCAGTTACGGTTGTGCCTTTTGCAAGTGCCGTAATCTTTTCTGAACTTGCATCTGCTTCTTTACGAACGTTAACGGTATCGCCTGTAACGTACATAATAATGCCTGCGCTTGCGTCAGGTGTAGGTGTTGGTGTAGGTGAAACAAGTGTTTCATCGCCTGTGCCAACAGGTGAAAGCCCGGGATCAAGGGTAGGTTCAAGTGTTGGTAACAAAATACCTGCAAAGGTAGGTGTGGGTGTAGGTGTAACTGCAGGTGGTTTTTTGCCCCTGCCTGATGCGGCTGAAATTATAATAACTACAATAAGAATGATAATCAATGCCATTACTACTGCGGCAAGTAATGCATTTCTTCTTCTGCGCGCATATTTATTGGAAACTGCCATAATATAAAACCTCCGAAAAAGTTATTTAAAAATATACACATACATAATAACATATATGATTTAAAATATCAAGTATTATTAGAAAAAAATAATGGAATTTGTTGAAAAATTTTTAACAATTTTCAAAAAATTCCACAATATGTTGATAATAATAAAAATTTCAGTACGATATTTGGAAAGGAAAAACCTTGGTTTTAGCCAAGGTTTTAATCTTCAATATCATTAAAATAATCCCTATCAAAAAATTCTTTTAAGGTAATTTCTGCGCCTTCACAAAAACGCTTAACTGTAATAACTTTGGGGCATTTGGTTCTTCCTTTAAAAAGGTCGTAAATAGCAGATGGCGACATTCCGCCTTTAAGCGAAGCATCACAAACATTTATATCTTTTTCCTTAACGATTTCTTGAATTCTTAAAAGAATGGCTTCGTTTAATTTCATAACTATGCTCCTGAAAGAAAATTATCGGAGTTCCACAATTATTATATGAAGAAAACGATATTTTCTCTCGTGGAATTCCACGATATTGACAAAAACAAAACAATTACATATAATTACAATATCGGGATTCCACGATAGGAGACTAATATGATAATTTCGTTCTTTGGACACAAAACGATAAGGGGTTGCTATGATCTGGCTACGCAGATAGAAAACGCAATTTTGAAAAACATAGATTATAAAGAAAAGGTGTTTTTTTATTGTGGTGGTTACGGTAATTTTGATATGATGTGCGCAAGTGTTTGCAGAGCAATAACAAAAAAGATTCCCAACTGCGAGATTGTATATATTACACCATATATGACAGAGACTCACCAACAAAAAATCAAACATTATATTGACATAAAGACCTATGATTCTGTTATTTTTCCACCGCTAGAAAAAGTACCGCCTAAATATGCTATTCCTAGACGAAACGAGTGGATGGTAGAACAGGCGAATCTTATAATTGCGTACGTGGAACATTCCTTTGGTGGCGCATATACGGCAGTAGAATATGCAAGAAAAAAGAAAAAAAGAGTCATAAATCTATATGAATTAGAAACAGGAACTCTTTAATATTGATAGAAAATAGTTGCGCCTTTATGTTTAAAAATGCTATAATTTCAGTATATCATTTAAGGAGAAAAAAATGAAAATAATTGAATTAGATTTAACAGGGTGCAAATATTTATCCGAGATACACCAACGAATAAGAGATGCCTTTAATTTTCCACAATGGTATGGAAAGAATTGGAGTGCTTTTGGGGATTTGTTATGGAGTGATTGCGATGCGAACAAAGTAATTATTAAAGGCGAGAGCAGTTTGCCTGATGAAATTAAGGACTCGCTTGAAAAAATGTACGAGATATTAGAAAGAAACAAAAAACTCTGCGAAAAAGACGAACGTTCGTTTGATTATGAGATTATAAACTAAATAAAGAAAAAACGAGAACGCTTTGTTCTCGTTTTTTTATGCCTTTAATTTTAACGTGGTGCGCAGACCACCATCTTCAAGATGCTTATCAAAACTGTGTTCAATTAAGGTGAATTTACCGTTTTCGTAATCAACGTATGTAACAGAAGCATTTGATGCCCAGCAAGAATCAGAATGCATCTTGGTTAAGGAAACATTTAAAACTTTACAAATAAATGCCCTTAATGCCATACCGTGAAAACCGATAAATACCGTTTTACCCGGGTTTTTTTCGGCTATTTCTTTAATGGTAGCATAAACACGTTTTTGAACTTCTAAAACGTTTTCACCACCGTTACATTGGGTTAATCCGATTATTGTGTTCCAGGTTTTATAGTTTTCGGGGAACGTTGCTGCAATCTGGGGATAAGTTTTGTTTTCCCATTCTCCCCCGTTTATTTCGTTTAACCCCTTAAGTTTTGTTACGGGAAGATTATGATGCTTTGCAACTGCGCAGGCAGTTTCATGGGCGCGGGATAACTGGCTTGAATAAAAAACGTCTATTTTTTCGTTTTTAAGATATTCTCCTGTACATTCAGCCTGTTTTTTGCCCGTTTTAGTTAAGGGAATATCTATCTGCCCTGCAAAACGGTTTTCTAAATTTGCCTGGCTTTCACCGTGGCGCACTAATATAAACCGAGTTTTCATTGTGTTAATACCTTTCTTATAAACCTGCCTGTGTGGCTCTTTTTGTTTTTTGCAACTTCTTCAGGGGTGCCCTTTGCAATAACGGTGCCACCCATATCGCCACCTTCAGGACCCATATCAATAATATAATCGGCAACCTTAATAACATCAAGATTATGCTCAATTACAATAACTGAATTTCCGCCTTTTTTCAAGCGGTCTAAAATGCCGATAAGTTGCTTAACGTCATGGGTGTGAAGCCCTGTTGTAGGTTCATCTAAAATATAAATGGTTTTACCTGTTGGGCGCTTAGAAAGTTCCGTTGCAAGCTTAACCCTTTGGGCTTCGCCACCTGAAAGCATTGTGGAAGGCTGACCTAACTTAATATAGCCTAAACCAACATCATACAAAAGCTGGATTTTTCTTTGAATCTGTGGCAGATTTTCAAAAAAGCCTAAGGCTTCTTCAACGGTCATGTTTAAAACGTCATAGATGTTTTTGCCTTTATAGCGAACTTCAAGAGTTTCCTTTGAATATCTTTGACCGTTACAAACTTCACAAGGAACGTAAATATCGGGCATAAAGTGCATTGCAATCTTTATGATGCCGTCGCCCTGGCAGGCTTCACATCTTCCACCCTTAACGTTAAAGGAAAATCTTCCGCTGTTGTAACCGCGCATTTTTGCATCCTGAGTTTGTGCAAAAAGAGAACGGATATGGTCAAAAACACCTGTATAGGTGGCAGGATTTGAACGGGGCGTTCGCCCTATGGGGCTTTGGTCAATAACGATAACTTTATCAAGTTGTTCTAGCCCTAAAACGTCATCACACTTGGCATCAGGGAAGTGGGCACGATTAAGTTTTTTGGCTAAAGTGGTGTATAAAACCTGATTAACAAGGGAACTTTTGCCTGAGCCCGAAACACCAGTTACTGCGCAAAGAACACCTAAAGGAAACTCAACGTCAATATTTTTTAAGTTATTTGCGTAGGCATTTTTAACGGTGATAAAGCCTGTTGGAGTAAGCCTTTTTGAAGGAACGGGAATTTTTTCTTTTTTTGAAAGATATGCGCCTGTTATTGAATCGGGGCAAGCCATAATTTCTTCGGGAGTGCCTGTACAAACGATATTACCGCCTTTTTCCCCTGCTTCTTTTCCGATATCCACAATAAAATCTGCCTGGCGGATAGTATCTTCATCGTGTTCAACAACGATTAAGGTGTTGCCAAGATCCCTTAATCCTTTTAAGGAATTAAGCAGTTTTTCGTTATCCCTTTGGTGTAAGCCGATGCTTGGCTCATCTAAAATATATAAAACACCCATAAGCCCTGCACCAATTTGTGTTGCAAGGCGGATACGCTGTGCTTCGCCACCTGAAAGCGTGGAAGCGCTACGAGAAAGGGTAAGGTAATCAAGCCCAACGTTTTCTAAAAACTCCAAACGGGTATTGATTTCTTTTAAAATACGTGAAGCAATCATTTCATCTTTTTTGCTTAAAGTAAGAGTTTGTAAAAATTTACGGGCATCTTTTATGGAAAGTTCAGAAATTTCGTGAATATTTTTACCGTTCACCGTAACCGCCAAAGCTTCAGGGCGGTAGCGTTTGCCGTTGCAAGCTTCACAAACACTTTGCGTCATATACTGGGCAAGATCTCTTTTAACACCGTCGCTTTGTGTATCACGAAAACGCCTTGCGAGCTGCGGAACAATACCTTCAAAGGCCTGTTTAAAACGGCGTGAGTGGCGGCTTGTTGTAATGTTAAATTCAACTTCTTCACCGCCTGTTCCGTAAAGGATAATATCTTTATATTTTTTATCAAGATCTTTAAAAGGAATATCCAAAGAAAATCCGTAATGCTTTGAAAGCCCTTGATAATACATATGGTTCATTGTGTCGGTGCCTGTAATAAACCAGCCCGAAACCTTAATGGCGCCTTGGTTTATTGAAAGGTTTTCATCGTGAATAATTAAGTGTGGTGCAACGCGCATAGTTGCCCCAAGGCCGGTACATTCAGGGCATGCGCCAAAGGGTGAGTTAAACGAAAACAGCCTTGGCTCTAACGCTTCAATGCTGATATTACAATCAGGGCAAGCGTAGTTTTCGCTAAAAAGAGTTTCTTCGTTTTTATCTAAGCGGTCAATTATCATTAAACCGTTTGCAAGTTTTAACGCGCTTTCTATGGAATCGGTAAGGCGTGAACGGATATCTTCCCTTACAATTAAACGGTCAACCACAACGGAAATATTGTGTTTAATCTTTTTTTCTAAACGAATATCGTCAGATATTTCCGTAACTTCGCCGTCAATTTTTGCACGGATATATCCGTTTTTAAGGGCATCTTCAAAAATCTTAACGTGTTCGCCTTTTTTGCCGCGAATAACAGGGGCAAGCACTAAAATCTTTGTGCCTTCAGGCATTTTAAACACCGCATCAACCATTTGATCAACACTTTGGCGATTGATTTCTTTAAAACATTTAGGACAATGTGCTTTGCCGATTCGTGCATATAAAAGACGGAGATAATCGTGGATTTCAGTAACGGTGCCAACAGTTGAACGGGGGTTATTGTTGGTAGTTTTTTGGTCAATACTGATTGCAGGGGAAAGCCCTTCAATACTTTCAACGTCCGGTTTTTCCATCTGCCCTAAAAATTGACGGGCGTAGGAAGAAAGGCTTTCAACGTATCTGCGCTGACCTTCAGCATACAAAGTATCAAAAGCCAATGAACTTTTACCTGAACCTGAAAGCCCTGTGAACACAACAAGCTTGTTTCTGGGGATTTCAAGGCTTACGTTTTTTAAATTGTGGGTTTTTGCACCTTTTATTATTATTTTATCGTTCATTCATTTTCTCCGTAAAGAATTTTTAAGGTATCTCTGATTTTTGCCGCCTTTTCAAACTCGTAATTTTTAGCAAGGCGAAGCATTTCTTCTTCCAAATGGCGAATCTGTTCTTTAATATCACCCATTTGTTTAATTTCTTCTTTAGTTTTGCCGGTGATTTCAATTAAATCCGCAATAGGCTTAATAATAGTTTTAGGAATAATACCGTGTTTTTTATTGTATTCATCCTGAATTTTCCTTCTGCGCCTTGTTTCCTCAATGGCCGCTTTCATTGAATCGGTCATATTATCAGCGTACATGATAACTCTGCCTTCAGCGTTTCTTGCGCCACGGCCGATAGTCTGAATTAAAGAACGCTGTGAACGTAAAAAGCCTTCTTTATCTGCATCTAAAATGGCAATTAAGGCAACTTCGGGTAAATCAAGACCTTCACGCAGTAAGTTGATGCCAACAAGCACGTCAAACTTATTAAGGCGAAGATTACGTAAAATCTCAACGCGATCAAGGGTGTGTATTTCAGAATGCATATATTCAACCCTTAACCCTGCATCCTTTAAGTAGGCGGTAAGCATTTCTGCCATACGCTTTGTTAAAGTGGTAACAAGTGTGCGATAGCCTTTTTCAGTAGTTTTTTGAATTTCTTCAATTAAATCATCAATCTGATTTTTTGTGGGTTTAACCTGAATTTCAGGATCCAACAGCCCTGTTGGGCGAATAATCTGCTGGGCTATTTCGCCGCCTGCAAGATTAAGTTCATAATCGGCAGGGGTGGCGGAAACAAAGATCTTTTGCCCTAAAAGATTCTGGGTTTCTTCAAACTTAAGCGGGCGGTTATCAAATGCCGCAGGCAAACGGAACCCAAAGTTTACAAGCATTTCTTTTCTTGAACGGTCCCCTGCGTACATTGCGCGAAGCTGCGGAATAGTTACGTGGGATTCATCAATTATAGTTAAAAAATCTTGTGGAAAATAATCTAAAAGAGTATACGGCCTTTGCCCTTCTTTTCTGCCATCAAGATAACGGGAATAGTTTTCAATGCCCGAACAATAGCCGATTTCCTGAAGCATTTCAATATCGTATCTTGTGCGTTGTTCAAGGCGTTCCTTTTCTAAGGGCTTGTTCATTTTTTCAAACTCGCTAAGGCGCTTTTCAAGGTCTGTTTCAATTTGCTTTATGGCATTTATTATCTGATTATCATCTGCGGCATAGTGGGTGTTAGGGAATATCGCCGCGTGCTTTAAAGTGGCAAGAACTCTGCCCGTTACAACTTCAATTTCAGAAATTTTATCTATTTCATCACCAAAGAATTCAACACGAATAGCCTTATCGGAACGCTGTGCGGTGATGATTTCAACAACGTCGCCACGGACCCTGAAGGTACCGCGGGCAAAATCCGTATCGTTCCGTTCATACTGAAGCGCAACAAGGCTTTTTAAAAGCTCGTTTCTTTCTAAGAGCATACTGGGGCGAAGTGAAACCGCCATTTCGCTATATGCTTTAGGATCGCCTAAACCGTAAATTGATGAAACGGAAGCAACTACGATAACGTCGCGCCTTTCCTGAAGCGAACAGGTTGCGCTGTGGCGGAGTTTTTCTATTTCTTCGTTTACGGAAGAATCCTTTTCAATATAAGTATCTGTTTGGGGAATATAGGCTTCAGGCTGATAATAATCGTAAAAAGAAACGAAGTATTCCACCGCGTTTTCAGGGAAGAACTCTTTAAATTCGGAATATAACTGCGCTGCAAGAGTTTTGTTGTGTGCTAAAACTAACGTTGGGCGGTTAACCTTTGCGATAATGTTAGCCATTGTAAAAGTTTTACCTGAACCTGTTACGCCTAACAAAACCTGGGAATCAAGACCATCGTTTAAGCCTTCAACAAGTTGGTTTATTGCATTGGGCTGATCGCCTGTTGGCGTAAACTTTGATACTAATTTGAATTTATCCATTTGGCAATCCTCCCCCATTTTTTAATTATATATATTTTACCACAATATTTAATATTATGCCACAATAAAAAATAAAAATTCTGCCTTGTGGCAGAATTTTCAGGCACTTTTCTTAAGCGCAGAAGTTTGTAAATCGGGGTAATCGTTAAAAAGATCAAAATTATAATTTTTATATTCAGTTTTTACAACCTTTTTTTCTTTAACTTCCGTTTTTTTAGGTTGTTTTTTATCTTCAAAATAACTAATCAATGCGTTAACCCCGATCCAAGCAAAAACTACTACCAATGCACCCATAATAGCGCACCTCCTTTTTGTTTTACACCTCTATTTTAAAAAATGTAAAGTACAAAAAACAGGACTTTGAAAAAAGTTTTTAAATTTGTTTTTTAAAAGAAAAAACAGACCGTTAAGGTCTGTTTAATTTTTCATTTTTTCTTTTATATCGGTGGTTGAAACGCCTTGTGTGTAAGGCAGATATTCAATTTTAACATTAAAGGGCGCAAACTGTTCTTCGGTTTTTAAGTATCTTTCAGAGCCTTTCCAATCATCCCCTGAAAAAAGCACGTCAAACTTAAAACGGTTTAAAGCAAGCATTTTGTCATTGGTGGTTTCAATATCAACAAGCTCAGCCCTGTCAACGCATTTTAAGGCGTTAAGAATACGAAGCCTGTCTGCTTCGGGAATAACGGGAGTTTTTTTCTTAATATCGGTTACGTAGTTATCATCGCAAATGCCAACGATTAAATAATCGCACATTTCCTTACAACGTTCAAGCAAGTTAAGGTGGCCAACGTGAAACAAATCAAAAACACCACAGGTGTATCCAACTTTATATTTTTTCATAACAGAAATTCCTTTTTTATAAATTTTCGTTTGGAAAAACAAGTTCTTCGGGGCAGTGATTTACGCGCTTATCAACAGGTGGAAGCACCATAAAATCACCGTAAACGCGGTTAAGCCCTTTCTCAACGTTTTTAGGAAAATCAAGGTCAACATCTTCAAACTTAATTTTTCTTAAGGGATAAAAATCGTTTTTATGAAAAACTGTGCCTTGCCTTGAAGAACTGCAAGAATAATATATGTAATCAGTATCTTCGCTTTTGTATTTTGAACAGTAGTTATAAACGAATTTATGTAAAGCCTTGTGGGAAATGCAGAACAGATTCATAAAGAACCAAACGCAAGCAGTTACACAGTGAACAAGCTTGGGTTTAATGCCTTTTTTGAATGGTAAAACAGGGAAGGGCGTATGCCTTAAAATTAAAAGTTTACTTAAAAACCAGGAATTTCTGATGTGCTTTTCCCTTAATTTTTCATCGTTTGGCGCGTTATCAAAGGGGAAAATATCAAGGAAAATACCTTGGGGATATTTAAGGTTTTTAGCGCAGGCTTCTTTAAATTTGGTACCGTTAAGAACGATATGCGCGTTCATAACAGCGTAATCTGAAAATTCTTCTGCATCAACGAACGTGTATTTATCAGCGTAATCTTTTTTGATTATTTCCTTAAGTTTTTGATAATCTTTGCGAAGAATGGCAATATCAATATCATCATCCCAGGGAATAAAACCACCGTGACGGATAGCGCCGATGGCAGTACCTGCAAAACCAAAGTAAGTAAGGTTATTTTCTTCGCAGATTCTAACAAAATCCTTTAATATTTCAAGCTCGCAAAGCTGAAGTTTGCGCAAAACTTCAGGATCGTATTGTGCCATAAAAACCCCCAATAAAATCTTTGTTTTTCGCCAATAATTGTATCAAAAAGCGCTTGTTTTGTCAATTCTAACGTGAAAAAGAGCATGCGCTTGACAAGGGTTTTGAATTAAAGTAAAATAACCATATATATTATATTTAATATGAAGGTATTTTATGGAAACAAAAAGGTCTGTTTCGTTAGGTAAAAAGGTGTTTTTCTGGAATGCCGCAGGCAGTTTTGTAAACGCAATGGCGTCAGTATTTTTACTGGCGGTAGTTACCCGGGTTTTAGGGGCTGTTGAAGGTGGAATTTTCACCATCGCCTTTGCGTTGGCACAACAACTGATTACGGTTTCTTGTTTTGAAACACCCACTTATTACGTAACGGATGCCGAAAATAAAATAGAGTTTAACGTGCACTTTGCCACAAAGATTATTTTGTATACCGTTTCAATACTGGTGGCAATAGTGATAGCCTGTGTGCGCTATGCGCCCTATAAAGCGGCGGTAGTTATTTTAGTGTGCGCATTTAAGGGGATAGATTCCATTTCAGGCTTGTTCGGCGGGCTTTTACAAAAGAACGAACAACTTGATATTGCAGGTAAATCTTTAGCGTTCAGAGTATTCTTTTCCTTTGTTTTATTTTCAATAGCGCTTGTGATTTCTAAAAATCTTATAATTTCTTCGGTAATATGCTTTGTTTTTTCAATAATCTGGGTAATTTTATATGATGGGCATTATTCAAGAAAAATTATGCCCTTAAAACCAAGATGGAATTTTAAACTTATGTTTAAACTTTTAATGGGTTGCTTGCCAATGTTTTTAGGCGTTTTTATGCTTAATTACATAATCAATCAACCTAAATTCGTGCTTGATAGTGTGTTAGATGAAGTAACACAAAATAAATTCGGCATTATCTTTATGCCGTCTGCCGTTATTTCTTTACTTGGAATGTTCATTTACAGGCCCCTGCTTACTACGTTAACTGAGATTTGGAAAAATAAAAAATACAATAACTTTATTGGTAGATTTTTAAAGATTTCAGGTATTATTTTAGCTCTTACCGTTGCCTGTAACATTTTAGCAAAGTTTATCGGATTGCCTTTCCTTACCTTAATTTACGGAATTGATATTTCAGGCCTTGAAATTCCTTTATGTTTTATAATTTTAGGTGGCGGAATGTATGCCTTAGCAAACCTTATCTATAACGGAATCGTTATAATGCGCCATCAGTACGCTATGATAGTTTCGTATCTTGTTGCATACGGTGTTTCCCTTTTAATAACAAAACCTCTTGTTGTTGCCTATGGTCTTATGGGTGCAGCGTTATCATACTTAATTGCAACCGGTGTGCTTGCTGTTATTATGATAGGTGTGTTTCTGTTTTACGTTTTCTTTGAAAAGAAGAAGGGAGAATAAAAATGAAAATTCGCCAGTATATTGAAACCCATAAGTTTCTTGTTTTAACAATACTGCTTTCATTGTTTGTTTTTGCAGCAGGATTTTGCTTTTTATATAAGGCTGTTGTACAGGGCGCTTTATTGTGGTGGCTGTTGATTTTATTGGTTATAGGCATGGCTTCTATACCTGTTTTTGCCTTTTTAGTAAGAAAGAAAAAGCAATCAATACAAATGCTTACCGTATTGATTCTTGCAGTACTTGGATTTATATATCTTTTTGTTTTTTCACCTAATTCCATTCCTGATGAACCGTTGCATTATACAACTGCATATCATTTATCCAATCAGATGCTTTTTAAGTTTGGGGATGAAAGCCATGATATGCTTATGCGTGTTGAAGATGATGCTTATGTAAAAAGCGCATCAAAAGTAATAAATAAAGATCAGTATATAAGTGTTGCTAAGAATAACTATCTTGTTTGCAAAAACAAACAGTTAGTTAAGGTTGATCAGGCTTATATGAAAAATAAAGCAGTAGTGTATATTGCCCCCGCAATGGGTATAACGTTAGGAAGAATTTTTAATTTAAGCGCTTACTGGACCTATCAGTTAGGCAGACTTTTTAACTTCTTGTCATTCCTGATATTTGTATATTTTGCCATAAAACTTATGCCCTTTGGTAAAGTTGCCATTGCGGCAATAGCCATGTTACCAATAAACATACACATTATGGCATCATATTCTTACGATGTTTTTTCCGTTGGCGGAGTGCTTCTTTTATTTGCGTATATCATGCACTTATTGTATAGCGTAAAGGAAATAGGAATTAAACAACTACTTATTTTAGCGGCAATGATCATTATAATTGTTCCGCAAAAAGTAGTTTACATCGGCGTTGTTGGGCTGGTTTTTCTGTTGCCTAAAGAAAAGTTTAAATCGCCTAAACTACACTTTTTATTTAAGTGTGCTTTTTGTTTGATGGCTGCTTTAAGTATATTGATCGTTCAGATGCAAAATGCATCAAAACTTGTTTCTGATAACGTAACCAACACGCAAACAGGTGATGGTTTCAGCATACAGTACGTGTTAACTCACTTAGGCGAAATAGCCAGGATGCTTTTTTATACCATATATTATGAAACGGATTTTTATTTAAAATCCCTTATTGCTCACTTTGGATGGTTCCAGATAGCTGCACCTTGGTTTTTGGCAATTCCTGTTATTGTAGTTTTGCTTATTTCTTTTATGAAAAAAGAAGGCGAACAAGAAGATATGTCTCTTACAGCTAAACTTTACAACGCATTTTTATTTATTGTAATTTTCCTTATTACAGAATTGTTATTGTTAATTGATCATACACACAAAGGCTGTGTTTATATCGGTGGCGTACAAGGCAGATACTTTATTCCTGCCCTTCCCCTTGTATTCCTTGCTTTAAGAAATAACGTTATTACTTTAAGCAAAAAGGCAGATGACCTGGTGCTTATATTAATGCCTGCATTAAACGTGCTGATATTGCTTTACTGTATTTTTTCAGTATTGGCTCTTTAAGGAGAAATAAATGAACGTTTGCATATTTGCCGCAAATTACCTGCCTAATATCGGGGGCATTGAAAGATATACGTATTATCTTTCAAAAGAACTTATAAAAATGGGCAACACCGTTACAGTTGTAACAAACAACGTTGTGGGAACGGTTAATGAAGAAGTTTCCCCTGAAAATATAAAAATAAAAAGATTTCCTTGTTTTAACTTTTTAGGTGGCAGATTTCCTGTAAAAAAGAACACGCCTATATCTAAAAAAATCTATGCAGATTTATTAAAAGAAGATTTTGATTTTGTTATAATCAATGCACGGTTTTATCTGCATAGCATTATGGCTGCAAAATTTGCAAAACAAAAAAATATTCCTTGTTTTACTATTGAACATGGATCAACCCATCTTTCCGTTAATAATAAATTACTTGATTTAATGGGCGGAATGTTAGAACATTTTATAACGGCAATTTTAAAACGCTATTGCAAGGATTATTACGGTGTTTCACAGGCATCTTGCGATTGGAGTAAGCACTTTAACATTAAATCAAAAGGCGTTTTATATAACGCTGTTGATTTAAAAGAAATTGATGAGATTCTAAACAACCCCGTTTGCTCATATAAAAAGGAATATAATATTCCTGAAAATGCAACGTGCATTTCCTTTACAGGCAGGCTTATTCCTGAAAAGGGCGTTGTTCAGCTTATTGAGGCTTTTAAGCAACTTGATAAAAAAGATGCGTATCTATTTATCGCAGGGGACGGTCCTTTATATGAGGAGTTAAAGGAAAATAACGAAAGAATTTTTCTGCTTGGTAAACTTAATTTTAATGAAGTTATATCTTTATTAAAAGAAACGGATATTTTTTGTTTGCCTTCAGTTTCCGAAGGATTTTCAACCTCCTGTATGGAAGCGGTTGCCACAAAAAACTTTGTTATAACAACTGAAACAGGCGGTACAAAGGAACTTATTGCCGGTGAACAATACGGAATCATAATGAAAGGTAATTCCGTAAAAGAAGTAAAAGATGCTTTAGTTAAAGCAATAGATGATATTGATAACCGAAATTCTGCTGTAGAAAATGCATATAACCGCCTTAAAGAAGGTTTTACTTGGGAAAAAACTGCACAGAAGGTTGCAGAAATCATTAAAAAAGGAAGATAAAATGAAAATTTTAGTAATAATTCCTGCCTATAACGAAGGCGAGAATATTGAACGTGTTGTTCAAAATCTTCAGAAGAATTATCCTGAGTACGATTACGTTGTAATAAATGATGGCAGCAGCGATAATACTGAAGAAGTGTGCATCAAAAACAACTATAATTACATAAGCCATCCTGTAAATTTAGGGCTTGCAGGGGCAGTAAAAACAGGAATGATGTATGCAACAAAAAAAGATTACGATGCAGCCATTCAGTTTGATGGCGATGGCCAGCACGATGCTGAATATATTAAAGAAATGGCACAAAAAATTGAAGAAGGCAATAATATTGTTATCGGTTCACGCTTTGTAACAAAGAAAAAACCTATAACAATGCGTATGCTTGGCAATAACCTTATTGAACTTGCAATAAAACTTACAACCGGCAAAACAATAAAGGATACAACTTCAGGCATGCGCTTGTTTGATAAAGAAATGATAAAAAGGCTTGCGATAGCAGTTGATATGGGCCCTGAACCTGATACAGTAGCGCTTTTAATGCGCCAGGGCGCCAAGGTCACAGAAGTTCAGGTTGAAATGCACGAAAGAATTGCAGGAACAAGTTATCTAAATTTCTCCCGGTCAATAAAATATATGTTAAGAATGTTCGTTTCCATTTTGATATTACAGTGGTTCAGGAGGGGAAAATAATATGCCTTCAATATTAAGAATAGTTTTGTTTATAGCATCACTTGTTACGGCGCTTTTTGTTTTCAGAAAAATCAGAAAATCACATTTTGTTATTGAAGATACTCTTTTTTGGATTTTCTTTTGCGCGTTTTTGTTGATGTTAAGCGTTTTCCCTAAAATATCGTATTTCTTTGCCGATTTGCTCGGATTCCAGGCACCTGTTAACTTTATTTTCGTTGTGTTTATTTTCTTGCTTGTTGTAAAGGTGTTTTCGCTATCGGTAAAATTATCAAAAACGCAAACTAAACTTAACGAGCTTATTCAAAAGATAGCAATTGAAAGTAAAGAAGAAAAATAAGTTAATATAAAAATAAAAAACAGGCTGTTTTAGGCCTGTTTATTTTTTTATGAATTTGATTTTATTACCTTGCCTGCTAAAATTAAAAGTTCTTCCCTAACGCTTTCAGGGCTTAAAACGGTAACTTTATCGCCAAACTGCATAAGCCAGGATAAAAAAACAGGGCTTATGGCGGCTTCTATGATGATTTCAAAACTATCACCCAAGGGCGTAATAATTGAATTTAACCCAAAGCGGTCAATAAAAACGCCGGCAAGAGAAGAAGCACATCGTAACTTTACCTTTTGCAAAGTTCCGCCATACATACCAAACATTTTTTTAGAATATTCGGCAGTGTTAAACCGAGTGGTGCTTAAACCTGAGCGCTTTTCGTCTAAGATAAACAAAGCCGTCATTTTATCAACACGGAAATGCTTTAACATATTAGCATCTTCATCAAAGGCTAAAAGGTAGTAGTTTTCATCATCCCAGGTTAACGCCTGCGGGCTGACAATATAACTTTTACCGTCCTTTTTAAAAACTTTTTTCTTATAAATATCCCAATCAAAATACTTAAAACTTAATTTTTTGTTTTTTGCCATAGCAAGCTGAATCATATCAACGGTTAAAAACACGCTTTCGTTCATGGTTTTTATTCTTTCGCGCATAATTACCGAATGCTGAAGCTCGCTTGCTGTATTTTTGCTGGTTAAGTTTTCAAGTTTTTTAATTAACTCATTACTCTTTTTTTCTGTAATGAATTTTGATGCTTGTACCGCATCAACAAGAAGTTTTAATTCGCTTGTTTCAAACTCCCTTGTAACAAGGTGATAACCTTTATTGCGAACAAGCTCAATATTTAAGCCAAAGTCCTTAAGGGCGTTTATATCTTCGTAAATGCTTTTGCGTTCTGCAGTTATGTTGTGCTTTTCTAAAAGCGAAAGGATCTGTTCCATTGTAATAAAGGTATCACTATCCGTATGCTTTTTAAAAATATCCATTAAGTATAAAAGCTTTAGTTTTTGCCCTGAAGATTTTGCCAAGATATCACGTCCTTTTTTTAAGTAAGCTGAATTACTCCCTGAACGGAGGAATCAATTAAAACGGTTTCGTTTTCGTTAAACAGATAAAGATCCATTTTTTCATCCTGTTTTTTAAGGAAAAATACCTCTGAAAACGTTTTGTCGGTAATAGGTGCTTCCATATATCCGGAAGAAACGTTATCGGAAATTTCTTTTTCGTTTATAAAAAGCGTGCCGCTTATGTCAACAGTAGTTTTGCCTGTTTTGATATCGGTAAAATACAGCGTTTTTTCACCGTTTTCAGATAAAACACAGGAACTTTGATAGGTTTGTGTGCCACCTTGATACTGTACGCCACAGTTGTTTGTTATTAACTCTACATTTCCCGAAAAGTCCGTGAAATACAGCTCTGCTTTGGTGCCATCAGGGTTTTTAACAAAGGTTATACCATGGGTTTTTTCATAGTAAACAAGGTTATCAACGTTGCCAGAAGCAATGCGGTTGGTAACAAGGTCGTTTTTGTCCCATTTGATACTATAAATTCCCCCATCCATTCTTGTTGCGCCAAGGGAAAGCACGTAACCTTCCATTAAATCGCTGTTAATAATAACGTTATAAAGGCTGTCTTCGGTAGTGTTGTGGATTAAGCGGGTGTTTTTGCCCAAGATACTACCAAAGTATATGGAAAAAAGATCGCTTTCTGTATCGGTTCTGACACTGTAAACCACACCTTTTGAAGCGTCGGTTACAACAGAAATATCAAAAAAGCTAACGTTTTTTGCAATTTCTTTGATTTTTAAAGTGTTAAGATCAACTGCAATTAACGTGCCTGAAAAAGTATTGTAATCGTAGTTATAAAGCATATAAATGATGCTTTTATCATCGGTAACGTCAGAATAATAAACGTTTTCAAACACTTTCTGCTTTTTAAGGTTTTTAGTAAAAATACGATAGGTGTAAACACCATCATCAATATTCTCGCCTGTAACAGCGGTTGAGCCGTCATCATTTAACCAAAGAACAGAATAAGAACTATCGTGCACAAGAGTTTTGTGCCCTTGTATAGAGTATTTATAAAGTTTAGAACGGATTTCAGGGTAAGCGTTAGGTTTTTCGTAAAACAGATACTCGCCGTTTTGCGAAAATCTTACTGTTGCAGATAAAACGTCAGTATCAACAGCAACGGTTTCGCCATCCTTATATAAAAACAACATTCCCCTATCGCTTAAATTATGCCAGGGCGTAGTAAAGGAAATAGTTTTCATTCCTTCGCTTGTGCGCCAGGAAGTAACGTTGTTTCCGATTAACGTAGTTATGCCATTATTGAATAAATATAATGAACCTTCGCTTACGTAAAGCATTTTGCCGCTATTTTTATCAATGGCATAATCTGCCGATAAAATAGGGTCTTCGGCATTAGGATCGTAAACGTTCTTTGCAACTAAAGTTTTTGTGCCGTTTTGATAATAATAGATATGCCCATCTTTAAAATACGGCAGAATATTTATTTTTTCTACTAAAGCGTTTGCAAAAGGATGCTCGCCTGTGCTTAAATAACCAACCCTTGAAAAATGCTGGTAGCACAAAATACCCGTTATCAATAAAACAACGGTTAAAGCGCCTGAAAGAACAACAAGCCCTGCTTTAGTTGTCGGATTCAGATTCTTCTTGGCTTTCATCTTCAGATAAACCCATTTCTTTGCAAATTTCACCTAAATCGGTGTCGGCTCCTTTTAAAATCTGGGATTCAATACTTTCTTCATTGGTTGCAGAGGGCAAAGAAGCATTTTTAAGGGAATCAAGACGACTATCTGCCCAAGCGCAAAGGGATGAAAACTGACCGTCAATATTATCAAGAATATTCTTTGCTTCTTCCCTTAATTTTTGAAGGTTAAGAGTTGCAGATTGCATGCCTGTAACCCATTCATCGTGTAATTTCTGGCAAGCGGCATCGGATTCATCAGCGCGCCTGCGATAATCTTCTTCAATCTCCTGCGCCTTTTTAGTAGCATCAAACATAACCTGTGAAATAACGCTTTCGTTCTTTTTATGAACGTCGTTTTCTTCTTTTAAACGTGCAATTTCTTCCTTTAAAGAAGCAATTGTGTTGGTAAGTGATGCAATTTCATCTTGATGGCGTTCTTGTAAATCACATAAAAACGCGTCAACTTCCTTTTTTTTGTATTTGCCCATAAATGCTTTTAAACTCATTTTTTATCTCCTTTGGATGCGTTTTCAAGTAGCGCATGCTTTAAATCATATAATTTTTGTGAAAGGTCAACCTTATAAACGTGGGGCTTGGTTAAACGTTTGTATTCATCCCACAAAACGTCCATTTGTTTAAAATAGTTTTTCTGAATTTCTTTTATGCTTGGCGAATTATAAACCTTTTTGCCATCAATAAAGATCGGTTTTAAAAGGGGAACTGCATAAAAATCTTCTATGGTCATCTTTTTCCAGGTGTCAACAGGGTCAAAGATGGTTAAAGGTTTAGTTTCATCAATAACTTCATCATCTAAGGTAATTAAATCGGCATAAGCCTTGTTGTCTTCTTTGGAAATCAAACGGTAAACTTGTTTATAGCCGGGGTTCGTAACTTTTATGGGATTTTCGCTTACCTTGATTTTAGGTATCATTTCGCCGTTAACGATTTCAGCTGCAAGTTTATAAACACCGCCTAAAGCAGGCATATCATCACTTGTAATTAATTTTGTGCCAACACCGAAAACATCTAACTTGGCACCTTGCATTTTAAGGTCCCAGATAACTTTTTCATCTAAATCGCCTGAAGCAAAAATCTTAGCGTTTTCAAAGCCTGCTTCATCAAGCATCTTTCTTGCACGTTTTGATAAATAGGCAAGGTCACCTGAATCTAAACGGATACCAACAGGCTCATAGCCTTTTTCACGTAATTCCTTAAATACGGTAATAGCGTTGGGAACACCGCTTTTTAAGGTGTTGTATGTATCAACAAGCAACAGGCAACCGCTTGGATACATATCCGCATAAGCCCTGAATGCAGTTAATTCATCAGGAAAGGACATTACCCAGGAATGTGCATGGGTTCCGCCAACGGAAACGTCAAACAACTGACCGGTAAGTACGTTACTTGTGCCATCGCAACCGCCAACCATAGCGGCACGGGCGCCGTAAATGCCTGCATCGGGACCTTGTGCGCGCCTTAAACCGAATTCTAAAACACGCTTGCCTTCAGCAGCGGTAACAACCTTAGAAGCCTTTGTGGCAATTAACGTTTGGTGGTTGATAATGTTTAAAAGTGCAGTTTCCATTAACTGCGCTTCCATAATGGGCGCTTTAACTCGGATTAAAGGCTCTCTTGGGAAAACAGGAGTACCTTCTTCAACAGCATAAATTTCGCCTGTGAACTTAAAATCTTTTAAATAATCAATAAAATCTTCGCCAAAGATATTAAGGGAACGAAGATATTGAAGATCTTCTTCAGAAAAATGAAGATTTTCAACGTATTCAATGGCTTGTTCAAGCCCTGCCATTATTGCATAAACACTATGGTTCATTAGCGGGCGAAAGAATAAATCAAAAACAGCAAGGTTATCTTTCATTCCGTGCTTTAAGTAACCGTTCATCATAGTAAGCTGATAAAGGTCAGTCATCATTGTTAAGTTGCGCATTTGTTTTTTTCTCCTTTGCACCTTCTTTTATAAAAGGAATGGGCTGTTCATATTTTTTTATTGCTAAAATTATTAAAGTTACGGTTGCAAAAACACATAAAACAATTGAAAGTATTGCAGAAACCGGAACAGTGCCGATAGTTAACTGGTCGGTTCTCAGCCATTCAACTATGCCCCTTTCAAAACCGTAAAGGGCAAGATAGGTTAAGGTAATCTGACCATAATATTTTTGTTTAAAGAACAGTAAAAATAAAACTGCAAAGATTAACAGGCACCACATGGATTCATAAAAGAAAGTTGCCTGATACCAGCCTGCAGGTTCTGTTCCTTTAGGGGAATCTAAATATACTGCATAAGGGAAAAACTGCAAGGAAGGATTTTTAACCATGGCGCCGTGGGCTTCCTGGTTAAAGAAATTACCCCATCTGCCTATTGCCTGCCCTAATGCAAGACTTCCTGCGCAAACGTCTAAAAGGGAAAGCCACTTCATTTTTTTGCGTCTGGCATAAATCAAAAGCCCTATAACACAGCCGATAATACCACCGTAAATGGCAAGTCCGCCCTGGCGAATATCAATAATTCTTTGAAGGGTTAAACCAAAGTTGCCCGGAACAAAATAACTGTCCCACTGAAAAATAACGTAATAAGTTCTTGCTCCAACAATTGCACCGATTATGCAAATTATAAGCATATCAACGGTTAAATCGTTTGGATATCCGCGTTTTTTACATAAAAATGAAGTGTTTATAAAGGCAAGCAAAAAGCCAAAGGCGATTAAAACACCATACCAGTAAACATCAAAACCGCTTATGCCTAAAAAATCTTCAAACAAAACGCCTGTTTTTAAAACTGACATTAAAGGTCCTCCTTAATTCTGATGCCCCATGGGGTAGATTTGCAAACACAGGTCCAGCAATCTTTAAAATCTTCACGTGCTTTTTTAGCTTGGTCAATAGTTTCAAATGCAGCGAAAACTACAGCGCCTGAGCCTGTCATAGAAACAAAGCGGGCACAAGTATTTTTTAATCTTGCGATGTTTTTTAAAATGCTTGGTGCAATAGTAATGGCACTTTCAGTTAAAACGTTGCCACCGGCCTCACGCATTTTTTCAAAATCATAATTTTGAAGCGCTTTTATAAAGTTATCGGTTTGGGGGCGAACGGTTGAGCCAATGGTATCGTAAGCAGAATACACCTTTTTTGTGGAAGCAGATTCACGCTTTGACATAACTAACAATAAAGGAATTTCAGGTGCATCAGGAAGTTTATTTAATTTTTCGCCTATACCTTTTGCCCTATACAAACCGCTTCTTAACATAAAAGGAACGTCTGCCCCGATTTTTAAAGCAAGTTCAGAAAGTTCCGATTGATTTAAAGGGTTGTTAAAAAGAACGTTAAGCCCTTTTAATACTGCGGCGGCATCGGCGCTTCCACCTGCCAGGCCTGCCCCTGAAGGAATAGCTTTTTTTATAAAAATTTCACAGCCTTCGTTGATACCTGTTTTTTCAAAAAACAGTTTTGCACTTAAATAGGCGGTGTTGCGTTCATCATTAGGCAACCATCTAAGGCTGGTGTTAAGATTGATGCCTGATGGCTGCTTTTTTATTTTTACATTATCGTAAAGGGTGATGCGCTGCATAAGCATATCAAGTAAATGATAATTTCTTTCATCTACCGATAAAATGTCTAAAGTCCAGTTTATTTTTGCAGGCGCAAGAATATTAACGCTGTCCATAAGTAACAATTCTCCAATATAATATTAAGAATAGTATATCACTTTTGAAAAAGAAATGCAAATATATTAGATATAAATATATTAAATATATTAAAAAGGGGTTTACAAAAACCGCCTGATAATTTATACTTTAAAATGAGTAAATTTGTGGAGCAAGTATATGTTTAATAAATTCTTTAAAAAACTTATATGCCTTATATTAGCGTTGTTTATTCTTATAACGCCTGTTTATGCATATAATGATTTAGCAACAGGACAATCTCTTAACATAACCGCAAAGGGTGCGATTTTAATTGATCTTGATACCGATACGATTTTATATAAAAGGTATTCTGATGTTGCTATCCGCCCTGCCAGTTTAACAAAGATGATGACGCTTCTTGTAGCCTGGGAACAAACAAAGGATAGGCAAAACGAAATTGTTAGTTTAACGCAAGAAATGATTGAAGTGCCAAAGGGCTCATCAAGTGCCAACTTAAACGCAGGGGATAAAGTAAGCATAAAAGATCTTTATTACGGTATGATGCTTCCTTCCGGCAACGATGCAGCAAAGGCGCTTGCTTATATTGTTTCAGGCAACGAACAGAACTTTGCCCTTTTAATGAATGATAAAGCAAAAGAGCTGGGCATGAACAAATCTTCTTTTAAAAACGCCCACGGATTTGATGCTGATGGTCATTATACAACCCCTTACGATCTTGCGCTTTTAAGCGAAGCCCTTTGTGAAAATGAAGAACTTGTAAAGATTTTTTCAAGCGTAAAATATACAATGACCATTTATCCTAAAGGTGATATGAATGCCCCAAGTGAGCAAACCGTTTATAACACCAATAATATGATAAACAAAAACAGGGCAGATTATTTTGAAGGCTTTAAAGGTATAAAAACAGGTTACACTAACCTTGCGGGCAATTGCCTTTCGGGGTATTATGAAAAAGATGGCAGAAGATTGGTTGCAATTGTTGCAAACTGCGATGCCAAGATGCGCGATAGCGATATGCGCGCACTTATGAACTACGGTCTTAAAAGTTTTGACACTTTAAATCTTCAAGAAGTTTTTTCTTCTAAAAAAATAGTTGTTGATCTTCAAAACGCTTCTTTAACGGATGAATCCAACGGCCAGTTGGAATTGTATCTTGATCATTCCCAAGAAGAAAAGTTTTTAACTCTTTCAAAATCTGAAGGCACAAAAATCCGCACCTTTGATGAAAACACCATATCTATCAGATATCCTGTGGTTAACGCACCTGTTCAAGCAGGAAATCAGGTTGGCGTGGTTGAGTTTGTTTATGATAACCAGGTTATCTATTCAGCCCCTGCCCTTGCTTCCCGTACCGTTGATGCAGAAATTGAAAGCCCTAAGGATCTTGTGCCCCTTGGAATTAAAGGCAAAATAAGGGTTTCGTTCGGCTTTTTAACAAGCAAGTATTTTTTAATTCCATTAATTTTAATAGTTGGTTTAAGTGCATTGGTGTTTGGATTTATTTACTTAAAGAAAAAACAGGCAATGCGCATTCGTGCAAGGCAGAAAAATGGAATAGAAAGGCGTAGAAGAAGTTCTTCTGCAAGGCAAAATAACAGAATGTTATAAAAGGTGAGGTTTATGAAGTTTATTAACAGGCTTAAAAGAATAAAAATAATAAATATTCTTATGCTTACCGTTGCAGGAATAATAAACTCCATCGGTGTAACCGTATTTCTTTCGCCGGTTAAACTTTACGATAGTGGCATTTCAGGTACATCAATGCTTCTTTCACAGGTAGCACCCGTATCCTTGTCTTTGTGGCTTGTTATTTTAAATGTGCCTTTGTTTTTGTACGGTTTAAAAAAACAAGGTAAACTTTTTACATTGTATGCCATTTATACTGTTATTATATACTCAATATGTTCCTGGCTGATAATAGATGTTTTACCCGTTGATGTAAGCTTTGCTTCACCTATTGCAAAAAGCGATCTTCTACTTTGTGCCCTGTTTGGCGGTATGATATCGGGTATTGGCAGCGGTCTGGCTATTCGTTTTGACGGAGCAATGGACGGCATTGAGGTCATGGCGGTAATATTTGCAAAAAGAATCGGCATCTCAGTTGGCACGTTTGTGATGATATATAACGTTGCTTTATATATTATTTGCGGCATGGTTATTGAAAGCTGGATACTCCCCCTTTATTCAATCGTAACCTATATGGCGGCATTAAAAACTGTTGACTATATTGTTGAAGGTTTTGACCGTTCAAAGTGTGCTATGATTATAACAGTTAAACCTGATGAACTTTGCCAGGTGCTTTCTAAGGAGTTTGAAAGCGGTATGACAAGGATCAATGTGCAGGGCGGATATTCAGGCAACAATAAAACAATGATATACTTTGTTGTTAACAGATTTGAAGTTACAAAAATGCGTGAGATCGTGCATGAAGTTGATCCAACTGCATTTATAACTATAACAGAGGTTGCAGATGTTTTTTCTGCAAATAATACGTAACAAAGGATGTTTTTATGAAATTTTCTTTCTATGTTACTGCAACTATGCTTGGCGTTGGGCTGGCGGCAGATGCCTTTTCAGTTTCCCTTGCTAACGGGCTTAACGAAAGCAAAATGAGAACAAACAAAATGCTTCTTGTTGCAGGAATGTTTGCTGTGTTCCAGGGTTTAATGCCGTTGCTTGGCTGGTTTTTTGTGCATACGTTGGTAGAATATTTTAAGGTGTTTGAAAAGTTTATACCTTGGATAGCATTAGTTCTTTTAGTGTTTATCGGCGGAAAAATGCTTATTGAAGGCTTTGAAAATAAGTGTGAAGAACAGGAAAGTAAATCTCTTGGTATCGGCTTATTACTTGTACAGGCTCTGGCAACAAGCATTGATGCCCTTTCCGTTGGTTTTACCATCGCAACACATACCTTTGTGCCTGCGCTTGTAACGGCTTTAATAATTGCGTTAATTACTTTTGCCATCTGTTTTGTAGGAATAATTATCGGCAAAAAGTTCGGTACAAAATTAAAAAATAAAGCCTCACTTTTAGGTGGACTTATTTTAATAATTATTGGTATTGAAATTTTTATAACAGGAATAATCGGATAAATAAAAAGCACCGCAAAAGCGGTGCTTTTTTTAATGAATAATGAATAATGAATAATGAATGATGAATAATTAAGGTGTGGCTACGCCACTATCTTTTTATTCTTCTGTAATTTCAAAAAGTTCATTAGGCGTACATTCAAGCAATAAACACATTGTTTCAATGTTTTCATAACGAATTGATTTTGTTTCGTTATTTACCATTTTAGTAAAGTTTTGATAACTCATACCTAATTGCTTATAAAGCCAATACTTTGTTTTGCCTTTTTCTTCTAAAATATCAAGAACACGTAACTTTAACATAACATATTTCCCCATAACATACTATACTTATTACTTCTTACCTATTACTTAAAAAACACCCTTTCGGGTGTTTTTTATTTTAGTAGTTTTCTTTTCTGATTTCAAAGTAGCTTTGTGGATGAACGCAAACGGGGCAAACCTTAGGTGCCTTTTTACCGATTACAAGGTGACCGCAGTTACGGCATTCCCACATTGTTTCTTCAGCCTTTTCAAAAACCTGCTGCATTTCAACATTGTTTAAAAGCTTAAGATATCTTTCTTCATGTGTTTTTTCAATAGCTGCAACCATTCTGAATTTTGCTGCGATTGCTGTAAAGCCTTCTTCTTCAGCTTCCTTAGCAAATGTTGCGTACATATCTGTCCATTCATAATTTTCGCCTTCTGCGGCTGCTTTAAGGTTTGATGCTGTATCACCAAGAGCACCTAATTCTTTGAACCACATTTTTGCGTGTTCTTTTTCGTTATCAGCGGTCTGCTGGAATATTGCTGCGATCTGCTCAAAGCCTTCCTTTTTTGCTACGCTTGCAAAGTATGTGTACTTGTTGCGAGCCTGTGATTCACCGGCAAATGCTGCGTGAAGATTAGCTTCTGTTCTTGATCCTTTTAATTCTGCCATTTTAAAATTCCTCCTAAAATTTATAATAATCATTTTTTATCAGGTTTATACCTGCTTTTTAATTTTTTTGTGCGCAATGTGGACAAACACAGTGCAAGTTAATTGAAAAAGACGTTATCTTTATGCCATAATTTTTTTGAAGTTCTTCTTTAATATCATGAACCTCAACATCAAAAACCTTACCGCATTTATCACATATGGCGTGCTGATGTTCTAAAATGTTACCGTCAAAACGGTCAGCCTCGCCGGCAATGGCAACGCGCTTTATATATCCGTTATCGGATAAAAAGTTTAAACTGTTATATACTGTTGCAAGTGAGATGCTGTGTTCCTGCCTTACCATATCGTAAACCTCAGTGGCATTGGGATGGCAAAAACAATTTTTAACGGTGTTTAGTATTAACTGTCTTTGCGTTGTCATCGGCTCACCTCACTTTTTAGATTTAGAATTATTCTAATTACAAATTTATTATAGCAAAGTGGGTTTTGTTTGTCAATACTTTTTTTAAAAAATTTTTCAACAAAATAAACGCCGGAAAAGACCGACGTTTTTTATTTATAATCATTATAATGAATTTGATAAAAATGCTTTTAAACGTTCTGATTTAGGGTTATCAAAAATTTCTTCGGGGGTGCCGATTTCTTCAATAACACCATCAGCCATAAAGATTACCCTATCGGAAACTTCCTTGGCAAACTGCATTTCGTGTGTAACAACCACCATAGTAGAATCACTGCCTTTAAGGGAACAAATAACCTTTAAAACTTCCCCTGTTAATTCAGGATCCAAAGCGCTTGTTGGTTCATCAAAGCAAAGAATATCAGGATCTAACGCTAATGCGCGTGCGATGGCAACACGCTGTTGCTGTCCGCCTGAAAGCGTGCAAGGATAAGAATCTACCTTTTCCGATAAACCAACCTGATCAATAATTTTAAGTGCTTTTTGCGTAATATTTTCGTTTGTATTGCGCTTTAAAAGTGTTGGTGCAAGGGTAACGTTTTTTAATACGGTGTATTGTGGGAACAAATTAAACTGTTGAAAAACCAAGCCAAAGTGAAGGCGATTTTCCCTTAATTTATTATCCGAAAGCTCTTTTTTCTTTTCACCATCGTAAATAACCTTATCCCCTATTTTAATAATGCCCGAATCTGCAAGTTCTAAAAAATTAAGGCAACGCAGTAACGTGGTTTTACCTGAACCGGATGAACCGATTATAGTAAGAACTTCGCCTTTATTAAGGGAAAAACTTATATTTTTTAAAACTTCGTTTTTACCAAAGCTTTTACATAAATTACTTACTTTTAATATATCCATATCGTTATCCTTTAAAATAATCCAGCTTTTTTTCTAACCTGTTAAGCAAAATGGTAAGAAGCCCAACAAATATAAGATAGAACAAGCCTGTATAAAAAAGTGGCCAAACAAGAGCTTGTGTTGCCGCAAGTTCTTTTGCTTGCTTAATAATTTCAGGAATCATAATACAGTTTGCAAGAGCAGTATCTTTTATTAAGGTTATAATTTCGTTTGACATTGGCGGAACGATACGCTTTATAACTTGCTTAAGAATAATATGCCTGAAAACTTGCTTTTTTGTAAGACCTAATACGTAGCCTGCTTCATATTGTCCGGTAGCAATACTTTCTATTCCGCCACGGTAGATTTCTGAAAAATAGCAGGCATAGTTTATTGAAAAGGCAATAAGAACTGCAACAAGACCGCCTGCATTAGTTAAAAGCATTTGTGTAAGGCTTCCATCTTGTGGAATCACATAATTACTTATAATAAAACGATCTATCTGGCTAAAAATCGGATTGTCAAATAAAAGCCCAGGTATGTAGTAGATTATAAAAATCTGAAGCATAAGCGGTATTCCGCGAACAATCCAAACAAATGTTTTTGCAACGGCTTTTAATGGCTTAAACTTACTCATTGAACAAAAAGCTATAGGTAACCCTAAAGGAATACCTACAAGCAACGTAACAACGAAGATTATTAATGATATAACAAAGCCATTTGCAAGAAAGGTGGTTATTTCAAAAAACGACATAAAATTTCCCTTTACACAAATTTGCTGACGGGATGGATAAATCCCGTCAGCTAAATTCGCTTTTATTCTGTTTTAATTTAAGATTATTTCTGATCTGCGTAGCTCTTTAATGTAGTATTTTCAACGCCATACTTTACTGCAAGTTCCTGAATTTTTCCGTTTGCAAGAAGGTTTTCAAGTTCTGCATTAACTTTAGCGGTAAGTTCACTACCCTTTTTAAAGCCGATAGCATAATATTCAACGTCACTTGTTAAAGCTTCAATAACCTTAAGGTTAGCATAATCGCCTTTGCCAACATAGCTTTCAGCAAGCTGTGCATCAAGAACTGCGAAATCTGCTGTGCCTGAATTTACTTCAAGAAGTGTATCTGTCTGCTTAACAGCACTCTTATAAACAACGCCTTCAAAGCCCTTTGCATAGCTTTCGCCTGCGCTGCCTGCTTCAGCAAGACCAATTTTGCCGTTAAGATCTTCTTTAGTTGCGATTGCTGAATCTGCCTTAACAACAACTACCTGACGGTTTTCCATATAGTTATATGAGAAATCAACTTTGTCTTTACGTTGAACGCCATCATCATCAGTAGAGTTGCAAGTAAATCCGTTCCAAACACAGTCAATTACGTTTGAGTTAAGATCTGTGTATTTGTTTTCCCACTGGATTTCTTTAAAAGAAACTTCATAACCAAGGTTTTCAAAAACAAGCTTAGCAAGTTCGGTATCAAAACCAATGAGTGTTCCGTTTTCGTCTAAATAGTTCATGGGTTTGTAAATTGTGTAGCCAACAACGATTACAGGTTTTTCTGCTTCATTACAGCCTGCGAAACCGCAAAGAGCCATAACAACTACAAGTGCTAAAATAAGTACCTTTTTCATAATAAAAAACTCCTTTTGTTTTATCGCTTTATTATGCTAAAGCGATGTTGATGTGCTTATAATACCGCATTTTAATAAGTATGTCAACTGTTTTTTCAACTTTTTTATTTTCAAAAGAATCGCATTGTGATATAATAATTGTAATTATGGTATAAACAGGGGGCAAAATTTAATATGTGTGAAATTCTTGCTCCTTGTGGTGCATTTGAACAACTTCAGGCAGCAATAAATGCAGGTGCCGATGCAGTTTATCTTGGTTATGGCGATTTTAATGCACGAAGAAACGCTAAAAATTTTTCGTTTGATGAACTTAAACAGGCGGTAGAATACTGCCATAAATTTGGGGTTAAGGTGCACGCAACGGTAAACACCTTAATTAAAGATAATGAAATTGATAATATTTATTCTGTTTTACAGGATCTTGTTAAAGCAAACGTTGATGCTGTAATCGTACAGGATCTTGGCGTTGCAAGGATAATAAAGAATTGTTTTCCTTCGTTAACAATGCACGCTTCAACTCAATTAACCGTACATAACGTAAGCGGTGCCAAACTTTTAAAGGAACTTGGCTTTTCACGCGTTGTGCTTTCAAGGGAGTTAAGCGAAGGGGAAATTAAAAAAATCGTTGATGGAACTGATATTGAAATTGAAGTTTTTATTCACGGCGCATTATGTATGTGTATTTCAGGGGGCTGCTATCTTTCCTCGGTTTTAGGGCAAAGAAGCGGTAACCGTGGCTTGTGCGCACAGCCTTGCCGCCTTGATTTTACCATCAATAATAAAGATCACGCACTTTCTTTAAAAGATATGTGCCATATACCTTATATTAAAAGGCTTAAGGAGATCGGCGTAACTTCATTTAAAATTGAGGGCAGAATGAAGCGCCCTGAATATGTTTACGCTTCTGTTTTAGCTTGCAAGCAAGCATTAAACGGTGAAAAACCTGATCTGGAAACTTTAAAGAATGTGTTTTCCCGTTCAGGATTTACAGATGGTTACTTTTTAGGTAAGCGTGATAGTGATATGTTCGGCTATCGCAAAAAGGAAGACGTTGAAAATACCGAAAAAGTTTTAAAAAATCTTTCAGTTTATAAAAATCCTGTTATGCGGGTGCCTTTAACTTTAAAAGCAACCATAAAACACGGGGAAGAAGCCGTTGTTATATATAATGATGGCAAAAATTCGGTTGCAGTTTCAGGAGCTAAGCCGGAAAAGGCAATCAACAGGGAAACAAGCAAGGATGACGTATTAAAGCAACTTTCAAAAACAGGCGGAACTCCTTATTATGTAAAGGAAGAAGATGTTTTTGTAGAAAGCGGTATTTCTTATCCCTTATCTGAGCTTAATGCATTAAGGCGTGAAGCATTAGAGGAGCTTTGCGAAAAAAGAATCAATAGGGAAGAGCAACCTGTTTTACCCCTTAAAAATGAAAAATTTAAGGTTAAAAGAGAACAGGAAACTGTTATCAGGGTTGAAAATATAAATCAACTTAAATTTGTTCAAAATGATACACATATAATTGTGCCAATCAAGCACATTACACAGGAAATCTTATCAAAATATAAAAACATTATTGGTGAAATACCATCTTTAATCTTTCCTTTTGATGAGCAGCAGGTATATGAGAAACTGGCTTTATTAAAGGGATTTGGGTTAAAAACCGTTGCAGTTGATAATATAAGCGGAATATTTTTTGCAAAAGAGTTTGATTTTGATATAATTTGTTCCTGGGGAATGAACGCATTAAACTCTTTAAGCATTTTTGCCTTATTTGATATAGGTGTAAAGGGGATAGTTGCCTCCTTTGAAAGCAGTAAAAAGGGAATAGAAGAACTTTCTAACCCTGTGCCTGTTGGGCATATAACTTATGGGTATCTTCCTTTAATGCGAATGCGCGCATGCCCCAACAAAACTAAGGATAATTGCAAAAACTGCAAGGGTATTTCTATTATCAAAGACAGAAAAAACATTGATTTTACTCTTTTATGTAACGATAAAAAGTATACAACTCTTTTAAATTCGGTACCGCTTTGCGTTTTTGATGAACCTATTAAAAGCGATTTTAACCTTTTATATTTTACGGTGGAATCGCCTGAAAAGGTAAAGGAAATTATCGGAAAATCAAAGGATAATTCAGCCCCGGATTTTATAAGAACGAAAGGGCTTTACTTTAAAAATCTTAAATAGGAGAAATTTATGGCAAAATTAGAATTGCTTGCACCGGCAGGCGATATGGAATGTTTAAAAACTGCCTTTAAATTCGGCGCTGATGCCGTTTACATTGGTGGACCTTTTATGCAATTAAGATCAAAAGTAACGGGTTTTACCTTAGAAGATATTGAAGAAGCAACTAAATACGCACATTCATTAAATAAAAAGCTGTACGTTACGGTAAATTCCTTTGCAAAAGATCAGGAATTTAAAAATATCGTTGAATATGGCAAAAAACTTTATTCAATTAACGTTGATGCGGTTATCGTTTCAGATCTTGGGGTTATCAGCGTTTTAAGAAGCCAGGTGCCAGATTTAGAAATTCACGTTTCTACACAGGCAAACTGTCAGAACGCCTTTGCGGCAAAGGTTTATCACGATTTGGGCGTTAAACGAATTGTGCTTGCAAGGGAAATGAATTTAGAGGAAATCAAGCATTTTTCTAAAATTATTCCCGAAGATCTTGAAATTGAAGCCTTTGTTCATGGTGCAATGTGCATGGCTTTTTCGGGACGTTGTTTTATCAGCACGTATTTAACAGGCAGAAGCGGTAACAGGGGCGAATGTACTCAGCCTTGCCGTTGGCGTTATCATCTTGTTGAACAAACCCGTCCTAATGAATTTTTCCCTGTTGAAGAAGGGGAAAAAGGTACAACACTTTTATCTTCAAGGGATATGAAGTGCATTGATTTTCTTGATGAATTGATTGGTGCAGGGGTAACTTCCTTTAAAATTGAAGGCAGAATGAAATCGCCTTATTACGTTGCAACGGTGGTAAACGCTTACCGCCACGCGCTTGATAAAACTGCGCCTGTTGATCTTCTAACGAAGGAACTTGATGCAGTAAGCCACCGCCCGTATTCAAGCGGATTTTACTTTGGCGAATTAGAGAGATATATGCCTGATGATGATATGGCATATAAACAGGAAAAGGTGTTTGCAGGCATTGTAAAAGGCTATGAAAACGGTAAATTAACCGTTGAACAGCGCAATCATTTTAAGGAAGGCGATGTTTTTGAAGTTATTTCACCTAAAAGCATCGGTCTTTCTTTTACAGTAGAAAATCTTTATAGCGAAAACGGCGAAAAAATTGAAAAAGCACCGCATCCGCAGGAACTCGTTACTATGGATTGTCCCTTTACTTTAGAAGAAGGGGATATTTTAAGAAAGAGGTAAATATGTCGGTCTTTGGCAGAAATGTAAAAGTTGATATTTTTGGTGAATCCCACGCAACCGAAATCGGTGTAACCATTGAAAACTTAAAAAAGGGTCATAAAATAGACCTGACCAAATTACAACAATTCGTTAATTTAAGAAAGGCAGGGGATCAGTTTTCAACTAAACGTGTTGAAAACGATATAATCCATGTGCTTTCAGGGTTAGATGAAAACAATCAAACCGATGGCAACGTTTTTAAAGCGGTAATTTATAATGAAAACACTCGTTCATCAGATTACGAAAAAACTGTTCCGCGCCCAAGCCATGCGGATTATCCGTGTTTTGTTAAGAAAGGCTTAATTTTTCCAGGTGGCGGTATTTATTCAGGCAGATTAACCGCTGCTTTAAGTATTGCAGGTGGCGTTTTTATTCAGATTTTAGAAGAAAAAAACATAAAAATTGATGCCCACGTGGCAAATATATTCGGTATAAATGATGATAATTTTGATTGGCTTAATCAGGAAATCACAGACATTTATAAAAAGCCTTTTCCCGTTATAAACGAAGAAAAAGGTGAAGAAATGAAAAACGCCATCATAAAGGCATCAGAACAAGGGGATTCTGTTGGTGGAGTAATTGAATGTAAGGTTGCTTCTTTGCCTGTTGGAATCGGCGATGGAATTTTTGATGGCATTGATGGGCATATTGCAAGCGCAATCTTTGGTATCCCGGGGGTAAAGGGCGTTCAGTTTGGTGCAGGCTTTAAGGTTAAAGATATGCTTGGCAGCGAAAACAACGATGAATTTTATTTTGAGAATCAGGTAAAAACCTATACCAACAATTCAGGCGGTGTTATGGGCGGTATGACCAACGGTATGCCCCTTATATTTACTGTTGCATTTAAGCCAACACCATCTATATTTAAAGAACAACGTTCCGTTGATCTTAAAACAAATGAAAACGTTACACTTCAAATTCAGGGCAGGCACGATCCTTGTATTGTAAAACGTGCAGTTGTGCCGGTGATTTCCGCTTGCGCTATTGCGCTTTATGATTTAATGGAGGAATTATGAAAATATTAGTTTTAAATGGGCCTAACCTTAATCTTTTAGGCGTTCGTGAGCCTGATAAGTACGGCAATAAATCTTATAAAGATCTTGAAAATTTAATCAAAAAGCATTGTAAAACAAAAAAAGTCTCTGTAAAAATCAGGCAGACCAATTATGAAGGCAAACTTGTGGATTTTATACAAAAATCAAAAGGTGTTTTTGACGGTATCGTTATTAACCCTGCGGCTTACACCCATACAAGCGTTGCTATTTTAGATGCGGTAAAGGCGGTAAATATTCCTTGTGTGGAAGTGCATATTTCAAAGGTAGAAGATAGGGAAGATTTCAGGCAGATTTCATATATTCGTTCTGCTTGCAAAAAAACCATTACCGGAAAAGGATTTGCAGGTTATTTAGAAGCTATTGATTTTTTGCTGGAGAATAAATAATGAAAAACTTTTTGATAGTTGTTGATATGCAAAACGATTTTGTTGACGGGGCTTTAGGCACAAAGGAAGCCCAAAGCATAGTGGATAACGTTAAAAATAAAATCATAAATTTTGATGGGGAAATTATTGCTACCTTTGATACTCATTTTGAAAATTATATTGAAACCCTTGAAGGTAAAAATTTGCCTGTAGTTCACTGCGTAAAGGGAACAAGGGGTTGGCAAATAAACGATACGGTGCAGGAAGCGTTAAATAAAAAAGGCTATACCGCATTAGAAAAACTTACCTTTGGATCAAAGGATCTTCCCGAAATAATATTGGAAAAAGCAAACGGCGAAGATTTCACAATTGAACTTATCGGTATTTGTACGGATATTTGCGTGGTTTCAAATGCGCTTTTGTTAAAAACAAACTTTTATGAAAAAGAAATTATTGTTGATCCTTCCTGTTGCGCAGGGGTTACACCTGCAACACATGAAGCGGCGCTTGAAACCATGAAAATGTGCCAGATCAAAGTTATTTAAAGGAGAAAACCGTTATGTTTGATGCGAAAAAAGTAAAAGACGATTGCGTAAAATGGATACAACAATTTTTTGAAGAAAACGGTAAAGACTGCAATGCTGTTATCGGTATTTCAGGGGGTAAAGATTCTTCTGTTGCAGCCGCCCTTTGCGTTGAAGCGTTAGGAAAGGATAGGGTGATAGGTGTTTTAATGCCCTGTGGTGAACAGCACGATATTGATATGGCACAACTACTTGTTAAGCATCTTGATATAAAACATTACGTGATAAACGTTTTTGATGCAGTTGAAGGTGTAAAAAAATCCTTGCCTTTTGAAGCAACTAATCAAACTTTAACAAATATTGCACCAAGGGTTAGAATGACAACCCTTTACGCTGTTGCCCAAAGCCATAACGGTAGGGTAGTAAACACCTGCAACCTTTCAGAAGATTGGGTAGGATATTCAACCCGTTACGGTGATGCGGCAGGGGATTTTTCACCAATGTGCAATTTAACTGTTCAGGAAGTAAAAGCAATCGGCAGAGTTCTTAATTTACCTGATGTTTTAGTTGATAAAGTGCCTATTGACGGGCTTTGCGGTAAAACCGATGAAGATAATCTTGGCTTCACCTATGCAGTTTTAGATAGGTATATCCGCACAGGCGAAATTGATGATTTAAATATTAAAGAAATCATTGATAGAAAGCATAAAATGAACTTATTTAAACTTCAGCTTATGCCTTCTTTTAAACCTGAAATTTAGAAAAAATAAAAGCAACTTCTTTTTTGAAGTTGCTTTTTTTATTACTGTTCATCAATAAATGCAAGCATTTTATCTAAATTTTCTTCCATTTCGCTTACAAGTTTAAACTGGGTACGGCACCTGTCAAGGTTATGATGCTCACGATGAATCTTAAAGTATGTATCACCATTTAAGTAGTCGGTTAAGAAACGCATACCGCATTCAAATGTCATCATAATACAGCCGTAGGGGAATGAAGAAAGTTCTTCTTTTGTCAATCCGCCACCGCACCCTTTGATAAAGCCTTCTGCAAAAGCTTTGTAAAGTTCAAAATCAAAGTGAACTTTTGAAAGGTCTGTTTCGTCTTCTGCAGCGGTTGATGCACCAAATCGGATAGCATCACCAAAATCGTTTGCCGCATAACCGGGCATAACTGTATCAAGGTCAATTACACAAAGAGGTTCGCGGGTTTTATTATCAAAAAGCACATTGTTAAGCTTTGTATCGTTATGGGTAACCCTTAAAGGAAGTGTTTTGTAAATATCGGCAATCTTTTTAATTAAATCATAGTGGTTTAATACAAAATCAATTTCTGTTTTTGAGTCTTTAGCCCTATCTTTAACATCGTTATTAAGCGCTTCCTTAAAAGCTTCAAAACGCTTTAAGGTATCGTGGAAACCGGGGATAGTTTCAACTAAAAGGGATGCATCAAAACCTGAAAGCTTTTTCTGAAAATCACCAAACCCAAACCCACAGGAATAAAGGTCATCTTTCGTTTCAACCTGGTCAATACTTAAAGAATCTTTAATAAAAACGTACATTCTGTAAACGTTACCATCACTGCAAACGTAGTAGTTTTTGCCGTCAATACTAGGTAAAACGCCCATTGTTTCCCTTAAAACATCACCTTCGTTTTTGTAAATCATTTTCTGTAAAAAGGTGGTTACAAGGTGAACGTTGTTCATTAAACCCTCGTAATCTTTAAAAACGTTGGTATTTATTCGTTGTAATAAGAACCTGTCCTCAACCCTGAAAGTATCGTTAATGTGTCCGTTGCCCCAGGGAATATATGAAGCATCGGGCTCAAAACCAAAGTGAACAAGTACGTTTTTAATGTTATCCATAAATACTCCTTAAAACTTTTGTGTGTAGTATTATAACAGAAATATTTTTACATTTCAAGGGTTTTAGGGGCTTTTTTTGAAAAAATTTTGCTTGAAAAAAATGTTCTTTTATTTTCGCAATATATATGATATAATATTTTAGATTATAATATAATGGAGATCTTTATGCATATTAACTGGTATCCCGGGCACATGACTGCCGCTAAAAGAATGATGGAAGAAAACCTTAAGCTTATTGATATTATCATTGAGATAAGGGACGCACGTATTCCATATTCAAGCGCTAATCCCGATATTGAAAAATTTAATAAACCACGCCTTGTGCTTTTAAATAAAGCAGATCTTGCTGATAGTGAAAAAACAAAGCAGTGGATAAAGTGGTTTGAAGAAAAAAACATCCCTGTTTTAGCGGTTTGCGCTAAAAATAAACAAAGTGAGATTGTTTCCTTTATAAATAAAATCTGCAAAGAAAAAGCAGAATATTTTAAGCAAAAAGGTGTTGTTCGCAATATGCGCGCGCTAGTTGCAGGCATACCTAACGTTGGTAAATCAACACTCATAAACACTTTAACAGGCTCACAAAAAGCAAAAACAGGTGATAGGCCGGGCGTTACAAGGGGCAAACAATGGGTAAAAACAGGCGCTGTTGATTTACTTGATACCCCGGGGCTTTTATGGCCAAAGTTTGATGATCAGCAAAGCGCAAAATATCTTGCTTTTTTAGGTTCTATCAACGATGAAATTCTTGATAGGGAGGAGCTTGCGTTAGAACTGATAAAAACGTTAAGAGAGCTTTACCCTGAAAACCTTAAAGAACGCTATAAGATAGAATTAGGGGAAGAAGCCATTATGGATTATGAAGCAATTTGTGAAAAACGCGGTTTTTTAATGAAAAACAGGGAATATGATTACGATCGTTGTGCCAGGGTTTTAATTGATGAATTCCGTGCAGGTACTATCGGTAAAATGACATTGGAGGTTCCCCATGACATTAGAACTTGAAAACCAACTTAATTTAAAAGGCTTTAAAAATATTGGCGGAATTGATGAAGCCGGCAGGGGTCCTCTTGCAGGTCCCGTTTGCGCCGCCTGTGTAATTTTAGATAAAAATAATATTCCTGAAGGTATTAACGATTCAAAAAAACTAACGGAGAAAAAAAGGGAAGCACTTTACCATAAGATTATGGAAAGCGCTATCGTTTCTTACAGTTTGGTTGATGCAAAAATAATTGATGAAATAAATATTCGCCAGGCAACAATTTTAGCAATGCAAAATGCCGCAAAGGGAATGAAAGTTCAACCTGATTATTTGTTGATTGATGGTAACTTTACCATAGGATTAAGCGAAAACGAAAAATTTGTTATCGGCGGTGATGCAAAATCTTTATCTATTGGCGCCGCAAGCATTATTGCAAAAGTAACAAGGGACAGGCTAATGTTAAAAATTCACGAAGAATACCCTATGTATAATTTTAAAAAGCACAAGGGATACGGCACCAAGGAACATATTGAAGCCATTAAAAAATACGGTCCCTGCCCATATCACAGGGCAAGCTTTTTAACAAAGATATTATGAATACCCGCAGTAAAGGGGATATAGGTGAAACCCTTGCAAAAAAGCACCTTAAAAAACTTGGTTATAAGATAATTGAAGAAAACTATCACGCTTCAAAAAAAGCTGAGATAGATATAATCGCAAAAGATAAAGAAGTTTTTGTTTTTGTTGAAGTTAAACTCAGGTATAACACTCTTACAGGTTACGGTAGGGAAGCGATTACAAAACAAAAACAGGAAAATATGATTTATGGGGCAAAGCATTATCTGGCAACAAGAATAAAAAAAGAAGTTCCCAGTAGATTTGACGTTATTGAAATCATGTTTTTAGATGAATTTCCTGAAATTGAACATATAAAAAATGCATTTTAAAAGGAGAGTTCCATGAAAAAAAGGATACTTGCTATTATTTTGATAATAGTATCATTGCTTACGTTAAGCGCTTGTGATAAAAATAAAAAACAGGCGTACAACGAAAATCTTATTTTAAACGGTAGCTTTGAAACCGAAACAGGAACCAGCGTTTCAGAGTGGGCGCTGGATAGGTATAACGTTTCTGCACCTTTACAATATTATCAGGCTGTAGAAGAAACGGGCGCCCCTGAAGGCAAAAACGTACTTAAAATTCACAGCCCTGAATTTAATGATGCACGCTTTATTCAAAAGGTTCAGGTTGCCCCTGATTCTTACTACAAGTTAAGTGCCTTTGTAAAAACGGAAGATATTCAGGCATCCTCAGCCGAAACAGGTGCCAACATCTGCTTTTTACAAACTTATTGTAAAAGTGAATTTGTAAAAGCAAATTCTGATTGGCAGGAAATTGTGCTTTACGGTAAAACTGACAGTAAAACTACTGAAGTTACCGTTGCTTTGCGCCTTGGTTATTATAGCGCAGATGCGTTAGGTATAGCATACTTTGATAACGTTTCACTTACAAGGGTAAAAGAAGTACCTACAGGTGTTTCTGCTGCTTCAATGGCAAGTTTTCAGTTCCAGGCTTCTGAAGAAGAAAACACTGATGAAACTGATAAAAACAACCCTACTTCTGCAAAGATTCAGGCAAATGTTGTTATAACCGGTATTGCGCTTTTTCTTGCGCTTGTACTGTTTTTAATGTGGGCAAAGGGCGGCCTTAATTTAAAAATCAGAGATGCTTATATCATTATTGCGATTTCCCTTTTAGTAAGGCTTATTGCTTCAGGCAGTTACGTTGGTTTTAAAGTTGATATCGGATGCTTCTCTGCCTGGGGTGAAAGAATGGCAGAGGTTGGTTTAGGTAAATTCTATGCCGAAAACTATTTCTGCGATTATCCGCCGTTATATATGATGGTATTAGGCATACTTTCTTTTATTGCAGATTTGTTTAAACTTTCCTTGCAGGAAGGCTTTGGTCTTGTTTTATTAAAGTTGCCCGCCTGTTTAGCTGATTGCTTGGCGGCAATTCTTATAATGGATATTGCTAAAAAGCACGTTAATGAAAAAATCGGCGCTATTCTTGGTATCGGTTATGCGCTTTTACCAACAGCTATTGTGAACTCTGCTTTCTGGGGTCAGGTAGATTCCATCTTAGTTTTATTTATGCTTCTTGCCTTCTGGTTAATGGATGAAGATAAATTCGGCTTATCAATTTTAATTTACTTTATCGGTTTATTATTAAAGCCACAGGCGATACTCTTTGGCCCTGTAATGCTTCTTGGGGCAATCAGAGAATTCTATTTAATTTATCTTGCATACAACAAAAAGGATAAAAAAGAAGGCGCTTCAAGGCTTATTAAAGGCTTTGGATATTTGCTTGGATCATTTTTGCTGTTTGCTTTGATTTCAATTATTATGCAAAACGATCAGGAACCTATGTGGCTTGTAAATAAATATCTTGATACCTTAGGCTCCTACGATTACGCAACACTTTCTTCCTTTGGGCTTATGGGTCTTTTAAAAGGTCAATGGGTACCATCGGAAACTATAATTACAGGATCTTTAACCTATGCAACACTTGGCACAGTTTTGCTTTACGTAGTTATTATTTTAACAGTTTTAATGTTCCTTTGGCTTATAACACGCAAAAACCTTATGGAAGCAAGATGGTTTTGGGCATTAGGCGCATTTATGCTTGCCGGCGCAGTAACGGTTTCCACAAGAACACACGAAAGATATATGTTCCCTGTTATTGCAATGCTTATAATGAGTTTTGTAAGGTTAAACGATAAGAGATTTTTATTCATATCTATCGGTTATGCAGTGCTTAATTTTATAAACACAGCGGGGCTACTGTTCCTTTACGAAGGTATAAAAGTTTACTTTGATAAAGATGATGCGGTATTTATTATCGGTTCACTTTTAACGGTACTGTTATTTATCTACCAAGCTTACGTAACACACGAACTTGTTTTAAAAGGAATCCCCGATAAAAAGGTTCCTGCCCGTAAACCTACTATTAAAAAAGCGCCCGCGCAACCAATAAAACCTGTTAATACAGCACTTAATAAGTTGCTTGAAAAACGTAGCTTTAAATTACCTAAAGTGCAATTAAGAGATATCCTTATCTGCCTTTTAATAACTGCAATATATTCAGTTATCGCTTTTACAAATTTAGGTGATACCAAAGCACCTGAAAGTTATTGGAACACAGGTACAACCGAAGTTTATGCGGTTGCCGATCTTGGTGAAGTTAAGGAATTTGATGGAATTTCCTATAAAGCCAAAAGCGGAAGTTTTGAAATCAGTCTTTCAGATGATGGTGTAAATTACAGCCAGTATAAAAAGGCTTCCGGTTTAGAAAACACCTGGCAGGAAATAATAGAAAAGGCAAGCGCAAGATACGTTAAAATTAAGGCGCTTAGCCAATTAAAATTAGAAGAAATCGTTATTTTAAAAGATGGCAAACCTCTTGAAATTATGGAAACTTCTCAAAGCGTTGTTCCTATTGATAAAGTTTCAGGGGAAGCAAATAACCTTTTTGATGATCAGCAAAGTTTTAATAAAGAAAAAGAAAGTGTTAAAACTTACTGGCAATCAGGCGGCAACTATATCGTTACCTTTGATCAGCCTGTAAACATCAGCGATTCCTACGTTTATATTAAGGGCGGAGGACAGATTATTTTATCTGCCTTAGCGCAGGAACTGGGCAATCTTAGTATGGAAGAACCCTGGAGTGATACTTTATCCTTTACTTCATCAACAGATGGCTGGGCAGAAGGCAGTTCGCTTCTTGAAAGCGATATTCTTCCCCCTGTTCAAAAAGTAATGATTAAAAATACAGATGCTGTTTCTGTTGGTGAAATTCTGCTTGTTGAAAACGGAAATATTATAAAAATAAAAGAAATCACCGATGAAAACGGTAACAAGGTTCAAGGCGATATTCTTTCTGCCTTTGATGAACCTGAATCCGCTTTACAAGGATTGCACCAGAACGAAACGGCAACCTGGTCTATTACAAGTATTAACGATTACGTGCTTGTTGATTTTGGGGAAATAAAACAACTTGAAAAAGCATATTACTATTTAAGCTTAACCGAAGGCTCTTTTAACGTTTATTATTCTTTAGATGGTGAAGATTTCTTACCTAACGGTGTAACCAAATTTGAAAAGAGCAACCTTTATTATTGGCACGGCCTTGGAACACAAGGGGAAGCAAGATACGTACTCGTTGTTGCGAACAACCAGTTCTCAAAGATTCTTGAAATGGGATTCTTTGAAAAAGGAAACTCTGAAAAAACCATAGAAATCAAAAATATATACGCTTCAAATCCTGAAGATAACGGCGGAAAAGCGTTGTTTGATGAACAGGATCTTGTACCCTATGAAGGTGCAACCTATATGAACAGTATGTATTTTGATGAAATCTATCACGCCCGCACTGCTTTTGAAAGTGCAAACGGTGAACCTATTTACGAATGGACACATCCGCCACTGGGTAAAGACTTTATGTCCTGGAGTGTTAAGACTTTAGGTATGAATCCTTTTGCCTGGCGCTTAGCAGGAACTATGGCAGGGGTATTGATGATACCTGCAATATTCTTCCTTGCTCTTTTAATGTTCAGAAAAACCGTTTGGGCAACTTTGGCTGCGCTTTTAATGGCGTTTGACGGTATGCATTTTGTACAAACAAGGATTGCAACAATAGATTCCTACGGTGTATTGTTTATCATTTTAATGTTCCTGTTTATGTACTGGTATTACAGTATAAGCTTCTATGATATGCCGCTTAAAAAAACCTTTATTCCTTTAGGCCTTTGCGGACTTTCCTTTGGCTTAGGCGCCGCAAGTAAGTGGATTTGCTTATATGCAGGTGCAGGCCTTGCAGTAATTTTCTTTATGACGTTGTTTAAGCGTTATCAGGAATACACCGTTGCTAAAAAGGCATTACCTAAAGCAACAGGCGAAACCAAACAATATTTACAACACGTTACAAACAGTTTTGCTTTAAACACTTGTTACACGCTATTGTTCTGTATTCTTGTGTTTATAATTATTCCTTTGATTATTTATTGTGCTTCTTATTACCCATACTGGAATGCAGTTGGCGAAACAAGAAAGTGGCACGAACTGATTATTCAGAATCAAAAGGATATGTTTAACTATCATTCTAAATTAGAAGCAACCCACGGATATCAAAGCGATTGGTACACCTGGCCCGTTATGTATTTGCCAATGTTCTACTATTTAGGCCCAAGCAATTCAGAAACTATGTCGGCAATCTATTCCTTTGGTAACCCTGCAGTGTGGTATTCAGGTCTTGTATGCACCTTAATGGCAATGTACGTTTTCGTTAAGCGTTTTATTGAGCCTAATAAGGACGTTTTACCTGTAGCACAGAACATTAAAAACCGCTTCTTTGGTTTCTTTAGTGCAGGGGATGAAGACGTGCTTGATAGAAACAGAAGAGATACTTCCCTTTTATTATTCCTTGTATTAGCCCTTGCAACCAACTTATTGCCTTGGGTTGGGGTAAACAGATGTATCTTTATTTATCACTATTTTGCTTCCGTTCCCTTTATAATGCTATTCACAATTTATATGTTAAGGCATCTTGCAAGAAAGAACGTTAAAATCGGCACGATTGTAACTATTGCCCTTGCAGTTATAACGATAGTGTTATTCTTTATGTTTAAACCTTTATGGACAGGAACAAGCGTTTCAAGGGAATTTGTAAGGGATTATTTAAGATGGCTGCCATCTTGGTTTGCTTATTGGTTCCCAAATTAAATTAAAAAAGGAAATTTTAATGAAAAAAACACTTTTAATTGACGGTAACAGTTTAATAAACAGGGCATTTTACGCTTTGCCTATACTATCTACGGATGAAGGTCAGTACACTAACGGTGTGTACGGATTTTTAAAGATGTTTTATAAAGCGGTAGACGAATATCAGCCTGATAATATCGTTTGCGCTTTTGATGTTAAGCATCCAACCTTCCGTCACGAAAAGTATGCTTCCTATAAGGCAGGCAGAAAGAAAATGCCCGAAGAACTTGTGCCCCAGATACCATTATTAAAAGAAGTTTTAAAGTCCTTAGGTGTTTTTGTTTTTGAAATGCCCGGCTTTGAAGCAGATGATATTATCGGCACATACTGTTCTTTGTGTGAACAGGAAAATTCTATGGCGGCAGTTTTAACAGGGGATAGGGATTCTTTTCAGTTAATTTCACCCCTTGTTACAGTTTGGTTTACTAAAAAAGGTATTTCCGAACTTGTTACCCTTACCCCTGATAATTTAAAGGAATATTATGGCGTTTTACCCCATCAGGTATGTGATCTTAAAGCATTGATGGGTGATTCTTCAGATAATATTCCCGGCATTCAGGGTGTTGGCGAAAAAACTGCGTTATCGTTAATTGAAAAGTATGAAAATCTTGACAACTTGTTTGTTCACGCCGATGAAATTTCAGGAAAAATGGGCGAAAAAATCCGTGCAGGGAAAGAAGATGCTTACCAAAGCAAGTTTTTAGCAACCATTGCAAAAAACGTGCCTGTTCCTAAACTAAACGAAACTGCTTATAATCCGCCCGCAAACGAAGTTCAGGCAGAAATCTTTAAAAAATATCAGTTTAAATCTCTTTATGAACGTGTTGGCTCTAAAGAAGAAATTTTTGCGCCTGCCCTTAAAGATTTTAGCCAGTTTAATTTTTCAGGTAACACTCTTGCTTTTTATTTTGATGAAAACGAGCTTTACGTTGCAACGGATGAAAAAACCGATTACAAGGTTTCTTTAACTTACGATCTGTTGCAACCGGGTATGGATATTGAAGAAGTCAAAGAGATTTTAAAACCTTTAATGATTGATAATTCAATTAAAAAAGTGTTTTATGATGTAAAAAGCGCATACCATTTGTTTGGGGAAATTAACGGCGTAACAGGGGATATTATGCTTGCAGAATATCTGTTAGACGCCAACAATAACGATTTTTCTTTTAACAGATTAGCAGAAAAATATGCGTGTAATAAAGGTGCAGCATCAATATTTTATATTCATAAAAAACAGCTTGTTGCACTTAATAATAAAGAACTCTTTTCCCTTTATTCTGATATGGAATTGCCTTTAAGTAAGGTTTTATACAATATGGAAAACACAGGCTTTTACGTGGAAGCCAATGTTTTAAGGCAGTTGGGCAGTGAGTTTGATCAAAGAATAACAAAATTAACAAAAGATATTTATTTTCTTGCAGGCAAAGAGTTTAATATTAACAGTCCCGTTCAGCTTGCAGGGGTTCTTTTTGAAGATCTTGGTTTGCCTGCGCAAAAAAAGACAAAACGTGGTTTTTCAACGGATAACGACGTTTTGGAAAGTCTGGAGCACCCCATTATTGAGCCGATAATTGAATACAGGCAACTTCAAAAGTTAAAAAGCACTTATGTTGATGGTATGTATTCACTTATTTCGCCAAAGGATAACAGGATTCATTCTACCTTTAAACAGGCGTTAACTGCAACAGGCAGAATTTCAAGCACCGAGCCTAATTTACAAAATATTCCTGTAAGAAGCGAAGAAGGCAGGCAGATAAGGCGTGCGTTCTTAGCAAAAGATGAAAATCACGTGCTTGTTAATGCTGACTATTCACAGATAGAACTGCGAATTTTAGCGCATCTTTCGGGGGATGAAACCTTAATAAATTCATTTAAGAATAACGAGGATATCCACGCCCGTACCGCCGCAGAAGTTTTCGGTATTGATATAAGCGAAGTTACAAGTTCTCAGCGCCGCCAGGCAAAAGCAGTAAACTTTGGTATCGTTTACGGTATCAGTGATTTCGGTTTAGCAAAAAATATCGGAACAACAAGAAAAGAAGCCGGCATTTTTATGGAAAAATATTTTTCAAGATATCCTAAAGTTGAACAGTATTTAAAAGAAAGCGTTGAAAGCGCCAAACGACACGGTTTTGCAAAAACCATTATGGGCAGGCGCCGTGAAATTCCTGAATTAAAATCTACTAACTATAACGTGCGATCCTTTGGGGAAAGGGTAGCGATGAACGCACCTATTCAGGGCAGCGCTGCGGATATTATTAAGCTTAGTATGTTGCAGGTTAATAAGATGCTTAACGAAAAACAGCATCTGGGCAAATTGATTCTTCAGGTGCACGATGAACTTATTATTGAAACACCAAAGGAACATCAGGAAGAATGTAAAAAACTTTTAAAAGAAGTTATGGAAAACGTTTATGAACTTTTAGTTCCGTTAAAAGCAGATACTAATGTTGGAAGGACTTGGTTCAGTTTAAAATGATATTAGGTTTAACAGGCGGTATTGCTTCAGGCAAAAGTACCGTAAGCAATTATTTAAAAAATAAAGGAATTCCTATTGTTGATGCGGATAAAATATCCCATAAGGTTTTAGGCAAAAACAAGCCTGCAACCAAACAGGTAATGAAAACCTTCGGCAAGGAATTCTTTGTTGATGGCAGGCTTGACCGCCATAAATTAGGCAGGCATTGTTTTGAAAACAAAGAACGCACTGCACTTTTAAATTCCATTGTGCATCCTTTTATATATGAAGAAATGGAAAAACAGTTAAAAGAAAATAACGATGCGCCTATAGTAGTGCTTGATGCACCCCTTTTAATTGAAGCCCAGCTTTATAAAAAATGCCATAAAGTAATGCTTGTTGTTTCCTGCGAAGAACAAAGAATTTTAAGGGCAATAAAAAGATCAAATCTTTCTAAACTTGAAGTGCAAAAACGCATGGAAAGGCAGTTAACTGATGAAGAAAGAAAAAAATATGCGCATTTCGTTATTGATAATAATGGCACCATGCAAGAAACCTTTAATCAGATAGATGAAATTTTAAAGGAATTAAATTATGAGTAAAAGAAGTTATCTGGTAAGAAATTTACCTAAAATAATCATAACCGCCATAATACTTGCAGTTTTAATTTATATTGCTTTTTTCTGGAGCAATACTGCAATAAAAAAACGGTTACCTATTAAGTTTGAAGAATACGTTACTAAATATTCAATGGAATACGAACTTGATAAATATCTTGTTTATTCTGTAATTTGTGCAGAAAGCGGTTTTGATAAAGACGCTGAATCTCACGTAGGGGCCAAGGGGCTTATGCAGTTGATGCCCGAAACTGCCACTTGGCTTAACGAAAAATTTAAGCTTAATATCAATCCGGAAAATCTTTTTGACGCCGAAACGAATATTAAACTTGGCTGTTGTTATATTTCGTATTTAATGGGCAGGTTTGATAACGAAGTTCCCCTTGTGCTTGCCGCATATAACGGTGGCGAGGGCAACGTTAAAAAGTGGCTTAGCGATCAAAAATATTCAAAAGATGGAAAAACTCTTTACTATATTCCTTACGAGGAGACAAGAAACTATGTTAAAAAGGTTTCAACCTATTTTGAACTGTATAAAGACATTTACGGTTAAATTATTAGCTTTTACTCTTGTTTTGATTTTGTTCTGTGCATGCAGGCCGGAAGAAAACAAGGAAGAAGTTATTTTACCCCCTGAAACCCAAACACAAATTCAAGGGGAAAAACTTGAAATAGCACAGGGCGGCACTTTGCGGATTCCTATGACGAAGAATCCATATTCAATGCATCCATTATATCTTCAGGAAGCACAGATGCGTAATATCTATTCTATGATATTTGAGCCTCTTGTTAAATTTAATGAAAATATGGAGCCTTCGCCTTGTATTGCTGAAAACTGGAAGTACGATGAAAGTAAAAACGTATGGACCGTTCAGTTAAGAACAAACGTGCATTGGCACGGCGAACTTGGTGAACTTACAGGGGCAGATGCGGCATACACCATAAATGCTATTCTTTCTGATCCTGAAAGTATATACTATACGGATCTTTCTTATTACATACAAAGTGTTGAAGGCTATGGTAACACTTTAATAATTCACCCCAAGGTATCAGGTTATGCTTTGATTTATGCACTTAATATCCCTGTAATTCCCCAGAACTATTATGAAGGCAGGGATAAAAGCACAAAAGATATTCCTTTAGGCAGTGGTTGCTTTAAAGTAGATAGCCTTGCTTTTTCGGAAGAAACAAAAATGGTTTTAACAGTAAACACAAAATGGTGGAAAAAATTACCCTATTTAGAAAAAATAGAGGCAATTGGTTTTGAAAACACTCAAAGCAGTTTGGATGCTTTTAAACTTGGCGATCTTGATTGCGTTCCCACAAACCTTAAAACCACTGAAAACTATGAGATACTTAATAACGTAAACGAAAAAAACTATCTTTCACACAACTACGTTTTTGTTGCTTTTAACTTGCAAAGAAATTACATTTCTGATCCGTCTTTCCGCAAGGCTATTGCTTACAGTATCAACAAAACGGATATTATAAACAACGTGTATCTTAAAAAAGCAACAGGGGCAGAACAGCCACTATTTAACGATTCATCACTTTCAAACGTAGGGATTACAAGATACGATTATAATATTATTCAGGCAAAAGAGCTTATAAATAAATTAGGGTATAAAGATGCTGATGGTGATGGTTATCTTGATACATCATCAGGGCCCTTAACTGTTTCCCTTGCAGTTATAAACGAAAGGGCAAACCCCATAAGGCTTGAAGCCGCCGAATACATTAAAGAAAATTTAAAGATGTTAGGCATAAACGTAAATATTGTTGCCCAGGATCTTAATACTTTTAAAAATACCGTAAATAATCGCAATTATGATATGGTTTTAAGCGGATATTATTTAACGGACACACCTAATCTTAACTTTATATTTAAATCAGGGGCACATGGAAATCTTTCAGGATATTCTTCGCAAAATGCCAACGGTTATTTAAATAGTATTGATAAGGCAAAAACGTTGCCTGAACTTAAAACGCAGGTGTTAAATCTACAAAAAACCGTTGCAAACGAGTTGCCGCAAATCGGATTGTTCTTTGAAATGAATACTCTTTTATATACAAGCAAACTTAACACAGGCACGGTTTTAAGGGAAACTCAGGTATATATAAACATAAATGAATGGCATTTTATTGCATAGTAACATTAAGGAGAATTTATTATGTTTTGTTCAAAATGTGGCACAGAAAATATTGATAACGCAATGTTTTGTAAAAATTGCGGAGCATCGCTATACGTTCAGCAAGAGGCTCAGGCGGAAAAAGAATTTTTTGAAAAAACTCAAATGCCTAAAGAAGAAATTAAAACTGAAAACACAGAAAATTCCGTTATTGCCTTAATAAAAAAATGGAGTTCTTCGCAACTGTTTTTAACTGCAACAATTCTTTTAACGGTAGGCTTAGGCTTATCACTAATAGGCTTAGGAAACACATTATCCATTTCAGGCATTTTAGCGTTAATCGCCGTATGGAAAATAAGAATGATGGGTAAAAACAGCACCACCGATAAATCAGCCTTTAGTTTATTAAGGGTAGCATCAATCCTTACAATAGTTGTAAGTGCAATTGTGTTTGGCTTTGGCGGTTTGGTTTTTATAGCCATTGGTATGTTTGTTCCGCAGTTTGCATCTATGTTTGCAAGTGAATGGAACGAGCTTATAGAAGTTTTAGAGGAAGCTGTTATGCAGGTGGGTGGCTTTTTTTATGAAGGCTTTAACGTTACGGATTTTTTAACCGTGGATTATATTTCTATTTTTTTAACGATTTTTGGTGTTGCGTTTGTTATCAGTTGCATTATTACCATTATTTTTAATTCACTGGCATTAAAAAATATCAACGCAGTTAAACAGATGGTAGAAAAAGGCGAAATAAATAAAAACGTTTCTGAAGGATTTGTAATTTTCTTATACGTTATTGGCGGAATCAATGCAGCCGGCATTTTATCAGGTGATATTGCAACAGGCGTTATGGGAATAGCTTATATTTTATACGCAGTTGTTTTATCAAGATTCAAAAACGAAGCGGATATATTGATTTATAATCAAAATAGCGTTGAACCTGAAGAAACAAGCAATAAGGAATAAAATATTCGGCAAGATTTTCTCTTGCCGATTTTTTATTTAGTAAACCGTAAAAAAAACTGGACAAAAATCAAAAGTTTGATATAATAAGTAAGAAATGTGCTACGCTACCGTGGCTCAGTCGGTAGAGCAGTTCACTCGTAATGAACAGGTCGCCGGTTCGAATCCGGCCGGTAGCTCCAATTTCATTACAATAATTATGAACATACGCCGGTGTGTTGGAACTGGCAGACGAGACGGACTCAAAATCCGTTGTCAGCGATGGCGTGTGGGTTCGAGTCCCACCACCGGCACCAAAAAACAAGACAGTCTTCGGGCTGTCTTGTTTTTTATCCAAGCCGAAGGGTTGGTATGTAATCCGCGATAGCGGAATGTAATCACGCGTCAGCGTGTATGCAATCACCGCAAGGTGTATTTTTCGGCTTGATAACATACGCAACTAAAGTTGCGATTACATGCAAAGCTTTGCATTGATTACATTCACGGCTTTGCCGTGATTTAATGCAGGTAAGGCACGAAGCGGAATGCATCCCGTATCACTTGGTTGCAAACGGTTTTTCTTTATGGTATAATCAGTTAGAAGAATTTGGGTTTATGGAGGCATTACATGAAACAAATCATTACTTCAATCGTTGTTGCAACGGTATTACTTACAGTATTGTTTAATACAAGTGATTTTTTGACAAAAGTTATCGTTCTGCCGTTTATCTTTTTTGCTGTTGGGTTGGGGCTTAAGAATGTTTTAATTATAATGAAAAAAGATACATTGGCAGCTAATGTAAAAAAAGTATATACAGTTGCATTTTTAATATATTGGTTTGGATTTTTGATATGCTGGGATTATATTAGTTTCGTTGACGGTAAATATATGCAAATATTATTTTCAATTCCGCTTTGGATTGGAGGTTTATATTTTACGTATAAAAGATTTTTTAAAAAAGATAAATAGATAACTTAATTGTTTCAAAAAAATAAAAAGCAGACGAACGGTCTGCTTTTTTGTTATTTAATATCAACTATCCCATACCCACGTTCATCAATGGTAATGGTGGTGGCAAATTCTTTGGACATATCCCTAAGGCGTTCAATAATATTATGTTTATCAGAAAATCTTGGGTTACCGCTACGCCAAACGGGAAGATCAAAATTAAGTTCAATGGGCATAAGTTCTAAATGGGTAAGCTTGCCATCGGTGAACTCAAAATAAGGAATAACAGATTCAAGCATTCTTCTATCGCGCATTAAACCGCGAGTATAGTTTTTAGAACGTTTGCAGAAAAACTCACGCATAGTTGCATCGCTTGTAAGCCCTTGCATTTTATACATTTCTTCAGGGGCATAGGGGATGCATTCGTTGTGAATAACAAAGTTGCCAAGTGAATAGAAAATGGGGCAACCTTTGTAAATTTCAACAGGTCTTAAAAGGTGGGGACCGTGGCCGATAACGGCGTGGGCGCCTTTATCAATACAAAAACGAGCAAACTCCTGTAAGAACTGTGCAGGATTTTCCTTTTTATCCCCTGAAAGTTCGTGGGAATGAACTGTAATTAAAATATAATCAGCCTGCATCTGTGCTTCGTAAATAGCCTTTTCAACACGTGCAAGATCTTCAGGATTGGGGTGAGTTTCAAACTTGGTTTCATCACCTAACTGGAACTTTAAATCTTTTAATGAAGCAAAGCCTTCAGGTACAGGGGGATAATAGCCTTCTGCTCTTTCAATGTTCTTTTGTGCATTGATTTTGCTTAATTCTTCTATTTGTTTAATGGCTTCAAATTGTTCTTTTGTAACAACAACGCTTTCATCAATTCTTAAGCCGTTTACACCCGGGCGGCCGGGATATCTTCTTGATTGGGGACCTGCCATAGCGGCGTGGTTTTCCATTGAAGAAACAACGCCGATTAAAGCAATTCTGCCGTTAGGTGTATCAATATAACAAGGGGCAGAAGCCTCATCAATGTTGTTGCCTACACCTGCGTTTTTTATGCCTGCCTCATCAACTGCTTTTTTTGTTGATAAAAGACCGCCGTGGCCGAAATCCATAGAATGATTGTTGGCAAAACTTAACATATTAAAGCCGTATTCTTTTATATCATCTAATATTTCAGGATCGCACCTTAAATAACTGCCACCGTTAAACTGGTTAGGATAGTGCTCACCGCGGTGCAAAGTGGTTTCAAGGTTAACGTATTTTACATCTGCTTTTTTTAAATACTCGCTAACTTCTTTAAAGCCTTCGCTTTCTTTAGGAATTCTTCTTTGAACAAGCATATCGCCAACAGCACAAAAGGATGTTTTCATATATTTTTACCTCCGTAAAAAACTAAAAATATTATATTATTACATATTTGGTTTGTCAATACAAGCAACAAAAATTTTGACAAAAATCAACAAAATAAGACAAGTATATACAAAAACAGAAAAGTTTGGTATAATGTAAAAAAACACGAAAGAAGTTTTAACATGAAAGAGTTTTTTGGTTTCGGGGGATATGTAAGAGAACCTGAAGGATTTTTATCATTTGAGCACATTGCTTTTGTAACATTTTTAATGATAATCATGGTACTTTTAGCGGTGCTTATGGGTAAAAAACATAAAAATAAAAGCGAAAAAGAAAAAAATCTACCGCTTATTTATTCAGCCCTTTTAATAGACGGGCTTGAACTTTTTAAAATAGTGCTTGTATGTTTTCGCAGTAACGACCCTATGGGTTGGCTTTATGATCTTCCTTTGTTTTTATGCAGTATTCAGCTTATAACTATTCCATTAGCGGCATTTGCAAAGGGAAGAACCAAAGAAGCGGCGATGGATTTTGTTGCAATATTTGGTATTCTTGGCGCGTTGCTTGGCACCTACGGTGCAGGCAACAACTATGGCACTTATCCTGTTTTATGCTTTGATAACGTTGTTTCAGGTATAACACATTCTATATCGGGCTTTGCATCGCTTTACATAATGATTTCAGGGCTTTTAACCTTAAAAAAGAAGAATATCGTTATAACGTTTTCAATTTTATTCGGTTTTTGTATAGCCGCTTACGTAGCCAATATTTTACTTGATTATAACTATATGTTTTTAGTGCGTGGCGATGGCACGCCTTATGAAATCCTTTATAGCCTTGTAAACGGAAATAAAGTGCTTTATCCGTTAAGCGTTGTTGGTTTATTTGTGCTTTATATCCTGGCTTTTTATGGGGTTCGTCATATTATAAATAAAAAGAAAGCAGATTAAATAAATCTGCTTTTTGTTTTTATACCTTCTCAAGTTTCGAATCCTGTCGCAAATCAAAAAAAGGACATCCCGTGTAGGATGTCCTTTTTTTGATGGTCGGAGTAGCGTTATAGTAATCAAGCGCAAACCCGCATAAATACTAGTTTTTTCGCAGTCAAAAACAGTACATAGCCACTGATTGATGTATATAACACTCTCAATTCCTGAAAAGCAATATTTCAAAATATAAGATGTGAAATTTAATGAATTATTGTAATTTGCCGTTTATTTTAAGTATTCAAAACGGATTTAGAAATAATAATTTTATCAAAAAGATACTTCTACAAAATCACTTACGAACAACTCTTCGAAGTTTTCATTCATCACTTTAATTTTAAATTGTGCTTTTCCATTTAAGTCTTTTACGCCCGAAAATACAAAAGGTTGCTTTGATTGTTTACCGGGTGAAGTTAAATGTAAGGGCATCTGTGGTTGTATTACAGCTTGCATAGTATCGTTTAGTGACACTTCTGCTATGTTAACAATTATGCTTTCGGTTCGAGAGTTTTCTACCAATAAGTAAATTCCCT
>JAZSPY010000013.1:0-6776 GCA_045537705.1 Clostridia bacterium | reverse complement strand
TATCAATCTTGCAGTATTTAATTTAATGCCGATACCGCCACTTGATGGGTATAACATTTTTAAAGAACTTTTTATCGGAAAGATAAATTTTAGATTTTTTGCTAACGTTGAAAGATATTCCACCTTTATACTGATTGCGTTCTTAGTTTTAGGTGATCGTATCGGAATAATTTCGGGGATTTCAGGCTTTATTCTTTCTATTATGGAAAAGGTTATGGATCTTATATTTATTGCATTTATTTAAGGTGAAAAATGGAACTTCAATTAAAACTTAATCAGTTTGAAGGCCCTCTTGATTTGCTTTTGCATTTATTGGATAAGGATAAAATTGATATAAAAGATATTTTTGTTTCAGATATTACTGAACAATATCTTAAGTATATTGAAAATATTGCCGAATTTGATATGGAAAATGCAAGTGAATTTTTAACAGTTGCTGCGCATTTGTTGGAAATCAAATCTCGTTCGCTTCTTCCAAAACCTGCGCCTCTTGAAGAAGGAGAAGAAGATCCGGAACAGGCACTTATCCGCCGCCTTACCGAATACAAAATGTATAAGGAAGCAGGGGAAAAACTTCACGATATGGAAGAAGAAAACCTTAAAGTTTATTATAAACTTCCTGAAGAAATTAACTTGCAACAGCGTATTGAACTTGAAGATATGAAACTTGATGCTTTGATGGAAGCATTTGGTGAAGTTTTAAAACGTTTTGAAAATAAAACCGTTAAAAAACAAAGGGAAATACGTAGGGATACATATACCGTAAAAGGCAAAATGGCGTATATCCGAAGAAGGCTTTCTTCAAAAAAGGAAATGTCATTCTTTGACATGTTTGAAGATGATGGTAATAAAAGCGAAGTTGTTACAACCTTTGCCGCAATGCTTGAACTTTGGAAAAATCGCTACTTAAAATTAACGCAAAAAGAAAACTTTGGAGATATATTAGTTAAACTTAATTTAGAGGTTGATAATCAGCCTGTAATATCGGAGGATGAAACAAGTGAATTTATCTGAGCTTGCATCAGTAATTGAAACGCTTATGTTTATCGTGGGTGAGCCCCTTGATACTGAAGACGTTAAAAAAGTTACAGGTGCTACTGAAATGGAATTCTGGCAGGCACTTGAGCTTTTAGAAAGTAAATACAATAAGGAAAGCGGTATTTTATTAAAGAAATTTGGCACAAAGATTCAGCTTTGCACCAATCCAATAAATGCACCTTTTGTTGAAGATCTTCTTAATCCCATTCAGAAAAAATCTCTTTCACAGGCAGCATTAGAAGTTCTTTCAATTATAGCTTACCGCCAGCCTGTTACTCGTGGTGAGATTGAACAGATTCGTGGTGTTAAGTGTGATTATTCTGTTATGAGTTTAAAACAAAAAGGCTTAATTGAAGAAGTTGGACATAAAGATGCTATTGGCAGACCTGTTTTATTTGGTACAACGGATTTATTTCTTCGCCATTTTGGATTAACTTCTCTTGATGATCTTCCTGAACAGGAGAATCTTGAACTTCTTGAAAACAGTGATTTTGATGGGGAAGAGGCTGAACAATTGATAATTCCTTTGATGGAAGAAAAAAGACATAACGTAGACGAAAAAAACAGTTTACAAGAAGAAGAAACTGTGTTATAATTCATCCGTATGTGTAACTTTGTTCTCGGTTTGCGCGCATCTCCGGCGGCTTACTGTGAATAACAGTGTTTACATAAATAATATAAGGAGGAAATTAAAATGGATAAGGTAGTTAAATCAGAGATTATTGCTGCTAACAAGCTTCATGATTCCGATACAGGATCCCCTGAAGTACAGATTGCTCTTTTAACTGAACGCATCAACCACCTTAATGAGCATCTTAAAACTCATCAGAAGGATCATCACAGCCGTAGAGGTCTTTTGACAATGGTTGGTCAGCGTAGAGTTCTTCTTGCTTATCTTAAGGATAAGGATATTGAAAGATACAGAGCCATCGTTAAGAAGCTTGGTTTAAGAAAGTAATCATTTCTAAAAGCGGATGTTTTTTAATATCCGCTTTTTCTCAATTTTACACATTTACACATTTTTGTGTTTAATATAATTGATTATTTTATTTTAAGGAGTATATATATGGAATTTAAGCAGTTTAAAACGACATATGCTGGTAGAGAACTTACAATTGAAACCGGCAAATACTGCGGACAGACAAACGGTTCGTGTATTGTTCGTTGCGGCGATACAGCAGTTATGGTATCGGCAACTATGTCAAAGCAGCCAAGAGAAGGAATGGATTTTTTCCCTTTAAGCGTAGAGTTTGAAGAAAAACAGTATTCAGTAGGTAAAATCCCAGGTGGTTATATTCGCCGTGAGGGTAGAGCAAGCGAAAAGGCAATTTTAACATCACGCCTTATTGATAGACCTATTCGTCCTCTTTTCCCAAAAGGATTTTTTAATGATGTTCAAATCGTTGCAACTTGTATGTCAGTTGACATTGATAACGTTCCTGATGTTCTTGCAATGATCGGTTCATCATTTGCACTTACTATTTCAGATATTCCCTTTGCAGGTCCAACAGGTTCTGTAACAGTTGGTATGATTGGGGACAAGTATATCCTTAATCCTAACGCTGAAGAAAGAAAAGAATCACGTTTACACCTTACCGTATCAGGTACAAAAGATGCAGTTATGATGGTTGAAGCAGGCGCTAAAGAAGTTTCTGAAGCAGAGATGCTTGAAGGTATCATGGTTGCTCATGAAGAAATTAAAAAACTTGTTGCATGGCAGGAAGAAATTCAGAAGGAAATCGGTAAAGAAAAGATTGAAATTGAACTTTACCACGTTCCTGAAGATATTGATGCTGCAGTTAGAGAATTTGCTTACGATAAAATCGTTTGGGTTATGGAAGCTTTTGACCGTTATGAACGTGAAATCCGTGAAGAACAGGTTGAAGATGAAGTTCAAGAACATTTTGCTGAAATTTTCCCTGATAAGAAGAGAGAAATTGGTGATTCACTTTACTATATCAAGAAAGAAGTTATGCGTAACAAGATTCTTGATGAAGGCGTTCGTCCTGACGGTAGAAAAGTTGATGAAGTTCGTCAGATCTGGTGCGAAGCAGGTATGTTCTCACGTACCCACGGTTCAGCAGTTTTCACTCGTGGTCAGTCACAGGCCATGACGATTACAACGTTAGGACCTTTATCAGACGTTCAGGAACTTGATGGTATTGATGGCGAAACACAGAAGAGATATATGCATCAGTATAATATGCCCGGTTACGCAACAGGCGAACCTAAGCCTTTACGTGCTCCCGGCAGACGTGAAATTGGTCACGGTGCATTAGCAGAACGTTCACTTGAACCCGTTATTCCTTCTGAAGAAGATTTCCCATATGCAATCAGGGTTGTTTCTGAAATCGTTTCATCAAACGGTTCAACTTCAATGGCTTCTGTTTGTGGTTCAACACTTTCACTTATGGATGCTGGTGTTCCGATTAAGGCTCCTGTTGCTGGTGCTGCTATGGGTCTTATTAAAGATACAAGAGAAGGTTCAGATAAGGTTGCTGTTTTAACAGACATTCAGGGCCTTGAGGACTTCCTTGGTGATATGGACTTTAAGGTTGCAGGTACAAAAGATGGTATTACTGCAATTCAGATGGATATTAAGATTAAGGGTATTGACAAGCCTATTCTTGAACGTGCACTTAAGCAGGCATATGATGCAAGAATGCACATTATGGGCAAGATGATGGAAACTCTTGACGCACCAAGAACAGAACTTTCACCTTATGCGCCTAAAACAATGTCCTTTAAGATTGACGTTGATAAGATCCGTGAAGTTATTGGTACTGGTGGTAAGGTTATCAACGGAATTATTGCTGAAACAGGCGTTAAGATTGATATCAGCGATGATGGAACTGTTGTTATTTATGCAGTTGATCAGGCTTCAGGCGATAAGGCAAAGAAGATGATTGATGATATCGTTAAGGAAATTGAAGTTGGCGAAACATACTTTGGTACTGTTGTTCGCATTATGGACTTTGGTGCTTTCGTTGAACTTCTTCCCGGTAAAGAAGGTCTTTGCCGTATTGGTGAACTTGATAACAAGTTTGTTAAAAGGGTAAACGACGTTGTTGAAGTTGGCGATAAGATTATGGTTCGTGTTATTGAAATTGACGATAAGGGCAGAATCAATCTTTCAAGAAAAGCAATGCTTCCTAAGGAAGAAAAGAAAGAAACAACTGAAGAATAATAATTTTAAAGCCGGTTATATTTAAATAATCGGCTTTTTTGAGGGTATTTATGGCAACGTTTGTTATGTTTTTTGTTGTGGTGTTAAGTGCATTTCAATCACTTACCTTTGCTATGTTTCAAAAAAAGTACGGTGGTAATAGTTCTATTGCAACCAGCGTTTTTTCTATTGTTGAAGGTATTTTTGTGCCGGTATTTACTGCTGTATGGGTAATGTTTGATATAAAAGTAAGCACGACAAGTTTATCTGTTCAGTATATTGGCTTTGATTTTGATATATCATTATTTACTTTCTTAATAGCACTATTTAATGCATTTGCGCTATTTATGTATAACACTTTCTTTATAAAAGCCAGTTCAACAGGTTCTTATGCCTTTTTAAACGTTTCAATGTTATTTGGTGGCATACTTGTTCCTATTATTTATACATCTGTTTTTCATAATGAAACTGTTATGTTTCATCAAATTGTTGCAATAATACTGATGTTATTCTCTTTTATTGTGTTGAACTACAAAGATTTTAGTTTTAAAGGAACAAAATGGGTATATTTTTTATATTGCTTAATTTTATTTATAGCAAATGGCGCATACAGTACGTTTTTAAAGGTTCAAAGCATATATAAGCAGTCTGAATTTAATGAAATGATATTGCTTACATATGTTGTCATGGGCGTTTTAGCTTTCATAAAACTGGTTTTAACGCAAAAGAAAAATGTGTTTAAAGCATTTAAGATGAATAAACAAGCAATTTTGTTTCTTGTTTTAGGTGTATTTACAGTTGCTTTTGCAATGAACGTTTATGAAGTATTGATTGCATTAGTTAATACAGCTGTACTCTATACAGTAAATAATGGGGGAGTAATTGTTCTTGCTTCAATCTTTTCTATTATATTTTTTAAAGAAAAAATTCAATTAAATAAAATAATTGGTATAATTATTTCAATTATAAGCATAATTTTGCTTACAATTTCCGTATAAATGCCGATAATTGCTGATTTTCTTTAAAAATCGCTTGCCAAATATATACGTATATGCTATAATCTACAAGAATTCACACTCGGGTAGTGGGCAAAGTGCTTGTTCCTTTATAAAAAGGTAAGCTTGCAGCGTACTCGGGGAGGAAAAAAACAAGGAGGACATATAATATGTCAGAAAAATCAGTTATCTCAATGAAAAGCCTGCTTGAAGCAGGTGTACACTTCGGCCATCCCACACGCAGATGGAATCCCAAAATGGCACCTTACATCTTTACAGAACGTAATGGTATCTACATTCTTGACCTTCAGAAAACAGTTAAGAAGGTTGAAGAAGCTTATGATTTCATCTTTGACGTAGCTTCACAGGGTGGCGAAATCCTTTTCGTAGGCACAAAGAAACAGGCTCAGGAATCAATTGAATCCGAAGCAAAACGTTGCGGAATGTTCTACGTAAATCAAAGATGGGCCGGTGGTATGCTCACAAACTTCAAGACCATCCGTTCCAGAATTGAAAAACTTAAAAAGATTGAAAAAATGATTGAAGACGGTACAATGGATCTTCTTCCTAAGAAGGAACAGGCTAAATTAATGAAAGAAAAAGCTGAACTTGATGCAAACTTCGGCGGTATCCGCGAAATGAAGGGTATCCCTGCTGCAATGTTCGTAGTTGATCCTCGTAAGGAAGCAAATGCTATTCACGAAGCAAAGATTCTTGGAATCCCTGTTGTTGCTGTTGTTGATACTAACTGCGATCCTGATGATGCAGATTACGTAATTCCTGGCAACGATGATGCTATCCGCGCAGTAAAACTTCTTGCAGGTACAATGGCTAATGCTATTATCACTGCAAACAACGGCGAAGTTTTTGAAGAAGTTCAAGAAGAAGCTCAAGAAGAAGTTACTGAAGCAGTTGATACTCAAGAAGTTGCAGAAACAACTGAAGCTTAATTTTTAAGGAGGATATAATAATGGCACAGATTACCGCTAAAGCAGTTAATGATTTAAGAATTAAAATGGGCGTTGGCTTAATGGATTGCAAGCGCGCACTTGTTGAAGCTGACGGTGATGAAGAAAAGGCAATTAAGATCCTTCGTGAGAAGGGACTTGCAACTGCCGCAAAGAAGCAGTCACGTATTGCTGCAGAGGGTATCGTTGAAAGCTACATTCATATGGGTGGCAAGATCGGTGTTCTTCTTGAAGTGAACTGCGAAACAGACTTTGTTGCAAAGACAGATGCTTTTAGGCTTCTTGTTCATAACATCGCTATGCATATTGCGGCGGCAAATCCCGCATACCTTAATCGTGATGAGGTTCCTGCTGAAGTTATTGAGAAGGAAAAGGAGATCATCCGTAACCAAGCTCTTAATGAAGGCAAGAAGGAAGCTTTTGTTGACAAGATCGTTGATGGTAGAATTGCTAAATTCTATAAGGAAAACTGCCTTATGGAACAGCAGTATATGCTTGATCCCGATCAGACAATTGAACAGCTTGTAACTGAAGCGATTGCAAAGATCGGTGAAAAGATTACTGTTCGTCGTTATACACGTTATGCAATGGGCGAAGGCTTAGAGAAGA
>JAZSPY010000065.1:0-5162 GCA_045537705.1 Clostridia bacterium | reverse complement strand
TTAATAAAAAAGTTTAATAAGAGGTTAAAATGTATTTTGATTGGTCATATTTAGTACTTGTTATGCCGGCAGTTATTTTTGCTGTATGGGCAAGTTCAAAGGTTAACAGTACTTATAGTGAATATAGTAAGCAGTATAATTCAAAAAATATTACGGCATACCAGGCTGCAAGGATGGTTCTTGATTATAATGGGTTAAGTGAAGTTAAAATTGAACGTGTTAAAGGTAATTTAACGGATCATTTTGATCCAAGAACAAACGTTATCAGATTATCCGATAGTGTTTATTCAAGTACTTCAACAGCAGCAGTCGGTGTTGCTTGCCATGAAGTAGGACATGCAATTCAGTATAGTGTTGATTATTTTCCCGCAAAAGTAAGAACTGCTATTGTTCCCATAACTAATATTGGCTCAAAACTTTCAATTCCATTGATTTTATTAGGCGTTGTTTTAGGTTCGCTTTCAACTGTGTTTTTTAATCTTGTTTACGTAGGTATAGCCTGTTTTGCATTAAGCACAGTGTTTCAACTTGTAACCTTACCTACGGAATTTAATGCAAGTAAAAGGGCAATGGAATCTATAGAATACAATAATATTTTAGTTGGTGAAGAAATTTATGGCGCTAAGAAAGTTTTAAAAGCCGCAGCGTTAACTTATGTTGCTGCATTAGCAGTTTCATTGATGCAATTTTTAAGGCTTATTTTGATATTTGGTGGCAGGCGTAGAAATTAAATAAGATAATGACCGCAATATATGTTTATGCGGTCATTTTTTGTACATACTCATATGTAAAAGTGCGTTATTTGATTGACATTTTTGCGTTTTTAGTATACAATTTTTAGTTGGAATTTGTATTATAAGTGAGGATTATTAGTGAGCTTACAAAACGAAGTAAAACGCAGAAGAACTTTTGCTATTATTTCGCACCCTGACGCCGGTAAAACAACGTTAACGGAAAAGCTTTTGCTTTATGGTGGGGCGATTCATGAGGCAGGTTCTGTTAAAGCAAGAAAAACAGACCGTCACGCAGTTAGTGACTGGATGGAAATTGAAAAACAACGTGGTATTTCTGTTACAAGTAGTGTTATGTTATTTGATTATAACGGATACCGTATAAATATTCTTGATACCCCAGGGCACCAGGATTTCTCAGAAGATACGTACCGCACTTTAGTTGCTGCTGATAGTGCAGTAATGCTTATTGACGCGGCTAAAGGTGTTGAACAACAAACCATTAAACTTTTCCAGGTTTGCCGCAAAAGAAATATTCCTATATTTACTTTTGTAAATAAACTTGACCGCGCAGGTAAAAATCCTTTTGATTTAATGGATGAACTTGAAACTGTTCTTGGTATCAGGGCTTGTCCTATGAACTGGCCAATTGGTACTGATGGCGATTTTAAAGGTGTTTATCATAGGGAAAAGGGTCAGATAGAACTTTTTTCAGGTGGTAATCACGGTATGAGCAAGGTTGAATCTGTTACAGGTGATGCAAATGATCCTGAATTTGCAAAAATTCTTGGCGAATATCATCACCAAAAACTTATTGATGAAATAGAACTTCTTGACGTTGCAGGCGATGAGTTTAATTTAGATAGAGTTCTTTCAGGTAATCTTACACCAATGTTCTTTGGTAGTGCTATGAACAACTTTGGTGTTCAACCGTTCCTTGAAAAATTCTTAGAAATCACAACACCACCTACACCACGTGAAGCGGATACAGGAATCGTTGATCCCGAAGGTGAAGATTTTACAGGCTTTATCTTTAAAATTCAGGCAAATATGAATCCGGCCCATAGGGATAGGGTAGCATTTATGCGAATTTGTTCAGGCAAGTTCCAAAAGGGAATGACGGTTAATCTTGCAAGAACAGGTAAAGAACTTAAGCTTGCACAGCCGCAGCAGTTTATGGCACAGGAAAGAGAATCTGTTGAAGAAGCTTTTGCAGGTGATATTATCGGATTGTTTGATCCGGGCGTATTTGCATTGGGTGATACAATTTATACAGGTAAAAAAGTTCAGTTTGCAGGAATTCCTGTATTCGCACCTGAACATTTTGCAAGAATTAAACCTGTTGATACAATGAAAAGAAAGCAATTTCTTAAAGGAATTACTCAGCTTGCTCAGGAAGGTGCTATTCAGGTATTTAAAGATAACACTTATGCGGCTGAAGAAATTATTGTTGGCGTTGTAGGTGTACTTCAGTTTGAAGTTCTTGAGCACCGTTTGAAAACCGAATACAACGTTGATATTACTTCAAATCAACTTGCCTTTAGATATATCCGTTGGCTGCCTGAAGATTGGGATATTGAAAAATTAAAACTTTCAAGCTCAACAAAAATCGGCAAAGATTTAAAGGATAGACCCGTTGTTTTGTTTGAAAACGATTGGTCAATGCGTTGGGCTGAAGAAAATAATAAAGGACTTACACTTTTTGATGTAACAGACCGTTAAAGTTGATTGACAATATTAGCCAATTATTGTATTATATTTAGGGTAAAAAAATGTGATTATTCACATAAAATTATATATTTTTTAGTGGAGGGTAAAACTATGAACAAAAAGACTGTTAGAGACATTGATGTTAACGGTAAAAAAGTACTTGTCAGGGTTGACTTTAACGTTCCTCTTGACGAAAACAAAAACATTACTGATGAAACAAGAATCAATGCTGCGCTTCCTACAATTAAGTATCTTCTTGAAAATGGTGCTGCTGTAATTCTTTGCTCACATCTTGGCAGACCTAAGGGAGAATTCAATATGAAGTATTCACTTGCTCCCGTTGCTGCAAGACTTGAAGAAATCTTCCCAGGAATCGTTACTTTTGCTAACGATGTTATCGGTGAAAGTGCAGATAAGGCTGTAGCTGATATTAAGGCTGGACAGATCGTTCTTCTTGAAAATCTTCGTTTCCACGCTGAAGAAGAAAAGAACAATGCTGATTTTGCTAAGAAGCTTGCTTCCTATGCTGAAATCTATGTAAACGATGCATTTGGTACTGCACACCGTGCACATGCTTCAACTGCAGGCGTTGCTGATTACCTTCCCGCTGTTGCAGGTTTCCTTATTGGTAAGGAACTTGATATTATGGGTAAAGCACTTGAAAATCCTGAAAGACCTTTCGTTGCTATTCTTGGCGGTAAAAAGGTTTCCGATAAGATTGGTGTTATCAACAATCTTTTAGAAAAGGTTGATACTTTAATTATCGGTGGCGCTATGGCTTACACATTCTTTAAAGCTATGGGTCTTGAAATTGGTAAGAGCCTTCTTGAAGAAGAAAAGATTGATCTTGCAAAAAGCTTAATTGAAAAAGCACAGGCTAAGGGCGTTAACCTTCTTCTTCCAATAGACACACTTGTAGCTGATAAGTTTGGTGAAGATGCTAACGTTATGAGTGTTGACCGTGATCAGATCCCTGCTGATTGGGAAGGTCTTGATATCGGTGAAAAAACACGCGTTCTTTTTGCTGATGCAGTAAAGAATGCTAAGACTGTTATTTGGAACGGTCCTATGGGCGTTTTTGAAATTGAAAAGTTTGCCGGCGGAACAAAGGCAGTTGCTGCTGCTCTTGCTGAGTGCGCAGGTACAACAATCATTGGTGGTGGCGATTCAGCTGCTGCAGTTGAACAGCTTGGCTATGCTGATAAGATGAGCCATATCTCAACAGGTGGCGGTGCTTCTCTTGAATTCCTTGAAGGTCTTGAACTTCCTGGTGTAGCAGCACTTAACGATAAGTAAGGGGGAACAAGATTATGCGTAAACCTATTATTGCAGGTAACTGGAAAATGAATAATACTCCCGCACAGGCAGTTGAACTTATTGAGGCTATTAAACCTTTAGTTAAAGACGCTAAGTGTGACGTGGTAGTTTGCCCAACTTTTGTTTGCCTTGATGCTGCTTCAAAAGCACTTGATGGCTCAAACGTTGGTCTTGGTTCACAGAACGTACACTTTGAAGAAAAGGGTGCTTTCACAGGTGAAATTTCAACAGGGATGCTTAATGCACTTAACGTTAAGTATGCTGTAATCGGTCATAGCGAACGTCGTCAGTACTTTGGTGAAACTGATGAAGTTGTTGCTAAGCGTTCACTTGCTGCTATCAATGCAGGCATCACACCTATCATTTGTGTAGGTGAACTTCTTGAAGAACGCCAGAACGGCACAACTTTTGACGTTGTTAAAACACAGACTGTTAAGGCTCTTGAACTTATGAATGCTGATCAGGTTAAAAAGAGTGTTATCGCTTATGAACCTGTTTGGGCAATCGGTACAGGCCTTACTGCAACAAGCGATCAGGCAGAAGAAGTTATCGCATTTATCCGTGCAACTATTAAGGATATGTTTGATGAAGCAACTGCTGAAGAAGTTCGTATTCAGTACGGCGGATCAATGAACGCTAAAAATGCTGCAGAACTTATGGCAATGCCCAACATTGATGGCGGTCTTATCGGTGGTGCATCACTTAAAGCTCCTGATTTTGCTGCTATTGTTGAAGCTGCTTCCAAAGAAGCTTAATTTTAATGGCTGTCCTGCTTATAAAGTTGTGACAGCCATATTTTTGTGAGGTAAAAAATGAAAAAACCCGTTGTTTTATGTATAATGGACGGATTTGGAATTTCTGATATTAACGAAGGTAATGCTATTTATTCAGCAAAAACCCCAAATCTTTCTAAAATTTTTAAAGAAAATCCTTTTACAACAATCGGCGCATCAGGTCTTGATGTTGGCCTTCCTGATGGTCAGATGGGTAATAGTGAAGTTGGCCACACCAATATCGGTGCAGGTCGTGTAGTTTATCAAATGCTTGTTAAAATTTCAAAAGATATTAACGATGGCACTTTCTTTAATATTGATGCATTAAAAGATGCTATGGATAACTGCAAACAAAATGATAGCGCACTTCACTTAATCGGTCTCTTATCCGATGGTGGTGTTCACAGCCATATTGAACATCTTTATGGCTTATTGGAAATGGCTAAAAAGATGGCACTTACAAAAGTGTACGTTCATTGTTTAATGGATGGTCGCGATGTTTCAACTACAAGTGGTGTTGGCTTTATTAAAGATCTTCAGGCAAAAATGGATGAAATTGGCGTAGGCGAAATTGCAACAATTATGGGTAGATACTATGCTATGGATCGTGACTTTGAAGTCGGATCGTAGC
>JAZSPY010000052.1:0-5162 GCA_045537705.1 Clostridia bacterium | reverse complement strand
AATTCCTTGAGATGGTTTTAGCATTTTTAAAGCACTCATATTTTCGCTACCAAAGCCTTTAGGTGCAATGGTTAATTTAACTTTATCGCCTTGAACCAATGAAACGTGAATAACTGCAGGGGTGTTATCTTTTGTGTTTATTCTTGTTAATGGTGTTAAAACACTTTTACGAAATGGAACGTACGCCTTTTTTACGCCATTATTTATTGCATCGGTAAAACTTCCGTTTATAAAATGAACATCCTGCCCTATCTCAGCAAAAACGGTAACCATACCTGTATCCTGACAAATGGGCATAGAGTTTTCCTTTGCTAACTTTGCATTATCAAGCGCCATCTGTAAATTGCTTTTACCTATTGAAGAAACTTCATTATTTAATGCATCGTTAAGCATTGAAAGAGTATCTTCAGGTAAGTTGGTGCAAAGAGAAGTACAAAGTTCAAAAACAGCATTTTCAATTGTAAAAACATCAATATTCCGCATAAAATTATCCTAAACATAAAAATACAGAATAATTATATTATAAATTTTAAAAAAAAGCAATTATATATTATATGGTGTGCGAACTTTTGAAATAAATTTATTTGTTCCATCAAAAACGCTATACGCTATTTTATCTTGATATCCTTCATCCATTAAAAGTTGTTCTTCATCCTTGCAGGATAAAAAACCACATTCAATCATAACGTTGGTGCTACTGCCATTACGAAGCATAAAAAAATTTTCTTCTTTAATCTGCCGATTGTTTTCATTATCAACGTTGGCTTTTATACTATCCTGAATTGACTGGGCTAACTGTTTGCCAAGTTCTGAATTGGGGTAATAAAACATCTGTGCCCCGTGAACGTGTTGATTTTGCGGAAAACTGTTACAATGAACGCTTATAACAATATACGGTCTTGCTTCTTTTATAATCCGCGCACGGTTTGACATATCTTCCATCTTATTAAAACCGTTTTTGCATAAAGCGTTTTCGTCTATCCTTGTAAAAACAACCGATGCGCCAACACTTTCAAACAATCGCCCAATCTTTTTTGTAATCGCTAAATTTATATCTTTTTCCCTAACTTGCGTTTTTATGCCTATTGCACCGCCATCTTCGCCGCCGTGTCCTGCATCAAGCACAATAACGTAATCATATAAAGGATAATCACTAAAACATTCTTTTTGATAGTTAACCTGATTTCCACAAACCAGCAACGTAACAAAAATAAGTATAAAAAGTACGCTTATAAGCGCTTTAATATTGCGAAAATACATAAAAATCTCCATTCAAAATAATGTATAATGTATGCATAATTTATTTTTGCACTTTTTTAAGTGTTTTTTGTAAAAAAACCATATTGCGTAATACTTTTTTAATAAATTACGAAAAAAAAGTTATCAACACTTAAAACTCAGCAAATAAGGGGCTTTTTACATATTATTGTGGATAACTTCCTTTTTCAACAAAAAGTTATCCACAATTAAAACCTTGATTTAACTGCATATATGCATTTATCCACAAATGAAAACCGGGTTATCAACACCTGTGGATAAGTTTTCTGTGTGTATTTTTTTATTTAGAAAAAATAACTTGTCAAGCATTTTTTTATGATTCAATTGTAAACTTTTTGTATTATTATTCATCAAAATGTATAATTACTATCTGAATGTATCAAGAATTTTCTGTACCCATTCTTTTTCGGGGCTTTCAATGGTAGAAAGCGGTGTTCCTTGAGAAAATGGTGTATCAATTAAGAACATATATATTTTTAAATTACGTGTTTCTCCATCTTTTAGCTGAGCAAAAAACAAAGCGTAATCATTATAGCCTTCCTTATATCCAAGAAGTGAAAAAGTGCCGTAACCTTGCTTTACAGGGTATCTGTTATCAAAAGTTATCGGTACATCTAAAATAGAACATTTACCTGATGAATCGGTATAAGCAACTTTTTCCCCTTCTGGAACCACAAGTTTTACCTGTTCTATAGGCATACCGCTAAAACCATCAAGTACCGTTACGTTTATTTGCCCGCATGCATTATTATTTTCTTCTTTTTTACACCCCGCAAGCAACAAAATTGAACATATAAGCAGTAAAGAAACTAATTTTTTCATTTTTGCCTCCTTAAAGAATTTTATATTCAATTGTTATTACTAATTTAATAAAAAAATTACATTTTAATATTTACAAGCGACATTTTGCTATGTTATAATTAATTAAAATATATATATTAAAGGGTGCTTATGAAATTTACAAAACAGATAAAAAAATCAGCAAAAGAGTTTGGCGGATTTCCTTTTTGGAGTTGGAACGACAAATTAGATAAAAACGAACTGTTAAGGCAGATACATAATATGAAAGATATCGGCTTTAACGGATTTTTTATGCACGCCCGCGGTGGCCTTAAAACAGAATACTGTTCTGAAGAATGGTATGATTGTATCAGGGCTTCGGTTAAAGAAGCGAAAAAATTAAAGATGGAAGCCTGGGCATACGATGAAAACGGTTGGCCCAGCGGTTTTGCTGGCGGTAAACTTTTAAAAGATGAAAATAACTTTGTAAAGTATTTAAAGCATTCTTTTGGAAAGTTTGATAAAGATGCTTTTGCGGTTTATAAAATAATTGACGGTGTTCCCCATCGTGCGCTAAATCCTGATGAAGATGGCGAATTCCTTAATATCTATAAAGAAGCAGACGCAAGCTACGTTGATATTATGGATGAAAGCATCGTAAAAAAATATATTGACGCTACCCATGAAGAATATAAAAAAGAACTAGGAAAAGATTTTGGCAAGGGTATGCCCGGCTTTTTTACTGATGAACCCCAGTATTACAGGTATTCTACCGCCTGGTCTGACACGTTTTTAACTTTATTTAAAGAAACATATGGTTATAGCGTTTTTGACGTTCTGCCTGCCCTTTTTATTGATTACGAGGGTGCAAAAGAACTTCGCTATGATTACTGGTCACTTTGCCACAAAAAGTACATTGAAAGTTTTGCTAAACAGATATATTCCTGGTGCGATGAAAACGGCGTTCAGTTAACAGGCCATACCATTGAAGAAACTTCTTTAGCATTTCAGATGTGTTGTTGCGGCGGTGTTATGCCCTTTTATGAATATGAACATATTCCGGGAATAGACCATCTTGGCAGAAATATATATAACGATCTTGCGCCAAAGCAAATAGGCTCCGTTGCGGCGCAGTTAAATAAGAAAAAAGTTTTAACTGAAAGTTTTGCAGTTTGCGGTTGGGCGGTTTCCCCTATTGAATTAAAACGCATTCTTAACTGGCAGTTTGTTGGCGGTGTAAACTTCCTTTGCACACACCTTTATCCTTATTCTGAACGTGGTGAAAGAAAGTACGATTATCCTGCACATTACAGTGAACATTTGCCCTGGAACTCATATTTACTTAATTTTAATACGTATTTTAAAAATCTTGGCGCAACGTTAAGCCTTGGTAAAGATGATGCAAACGTTCTTATTTTACATCCGATGCATTCATTTTACTTATACTTTAAGCGTGAAGAATGGGATACTTGTGCAAGCCACATTGAAAATCAGATTCACCAGATGCTTGATAGATATGGCGAAAACTGTGTTCAATTCCATTTTGGTGATGAATCAATTATTTCACGCCATGGAAAAGTTGAAAAGCATAAGTTTGTTGTTGGTAAATGTAAATATGATTACGTTGTTATCCCCTACTGCGAAACCATTGATAAAAATACTGCAGAATTATTAAAAGAATACATTACCTGTGGCGGTAAAGTTGTTATTGAAGGCGAGGCACCTACAAGGATTGATGGTAAACTAAGCGACCTTTCTTTCTTAAAAGCAAACGCTACTTTTGAAGATATTTTAAATGACCGTCAGGCTTATTTTGTTGATACACCTTTAACAAGAACACGTTTAAATATTCGTTTAACGAAAGAAGGCAGAGTTTTTTACGTTGCTAATCTTACAAGCGAAGAAAAGAAAAACGCCACGTTGTTTATTAAAAACTGTGATGGCGTAAATGAAATTGATATGCTTGATTTAAAAGAAAAGGCAGTAAAATTCAAAAAAACCGATGATGGAATTTTAGTTACCTTTGATATTTTAGATTCCAGCGGATTTGTATTTAAGGAAGAAAATAAACCATTACCTTTTAATCCTGTTTTATATAGTAGTGAAAGCACAGATATTTCAACAGATGAATTTAAGTTTAATTTTATTCCCGAAAACTATCTTGCCCTTGATTTTGCTTCAGTTTCTTTTGATGGTGAAAATTATGAGCCTGTTCGTTTTATTAAGCATATTCACGAACTTTTACTTAAACGTCAGGTTGAAGGTAAGGTTTATTTAAAATTTGATTTCTTTGCTGATTTTGTACCTGATGACCTTAAGTTACTTATTGAGCCGTTAGATGAGGTTAATATCAAAGTTAACGGAAAAACCGTTGCTTTAACTGATCAGTGGCGCATTGACAGATGTTTTAAGCTTGCACCTATTAAGAACGAAACGGTTATTGGCAGTAACGAAATAGTCATTTCATTTAATTACTATCAATCAAAAGAAGTTTATGACGTATTATTCCAGGATGTTATGGAATCGTTAAGAAACTGCCTTTCACTTGATACGGAAATAGAACCTATATTCTTAGTTGGTTCATTTGGCGTAAAAGCCCAAAAGGAATATAGTGATGGCTTAATGGGCACAAAACTTAACGATGGACCGTTTACCTTAGTAAAACAACAAGAAAGCGTTAATATAACTGATTTTACAAGCGGACTGTACCCGTTCTTCTCAGGCAAAATCAATGTTAATAAGGATTTTAATATAGAAGCAGGCACATATCGTTTAGATATTAGCGGACAATTTAGCATTTGCAATCTTTACATAAACGATAAGTTGGTAAAAACCTTTATGTTTGATAGATTTACCGAGGTTGAACTTACTGAAGGCAAAAATAATGTTCGTTTTGAACTTCTTGGCTCATTAAGGAACACCTTTGGCCCACTTCACCATAAGGAAGATGAGCTTACCCTTGTTTGCCCGGATTCCTTTACTTTTGAAGGCGATTGGACTGAAACGGAAAAACCTGAAGAATATAAAGACCGTTATTCTTTCTTAGGATTCGGCATAAATAAAATTACATTAACTAAAATTAACAAGGAGAAACAAAAATGAAA
>JAZSPY010000079.1:0-6752 GCA_045537705.1 Clostridia bacterium | reverse complement strand
CAGGAGACATAATTACTAAAGTAAATGGAAAAAAACTTGTTTCACCTAATGAATTTAACATTGAAATAAACAAAATTCCTGATGATCAGCCTATAAATTTAACGGTTTTAAGAGATGGTGAAGAAGTTTCTTACCAAGCGTTAAGATATTTTGATCAGGAAGAAAACAAATATATAATTGGAATTACCTACGGGTACGACGTAATTAACGTTAACTTTTTTGAATCCTTTGGTTATTCGTTCAGATATAACGTTTGGATGACAAAAACGATGTATCAAACATTAGGTGACCTTGTAACCGGCAAAATAGGTTTAGAAGGCGTTACAGGGCCTATTTCAACAATTGGTGCTATTGGTGATATAGTTGAACAATCTGCTAATCCCGGTACTGAAATTGAGTTATCATTAACTGATAAGGTGCGCCAAGTAGTTATAAGTATCACTGAGTTGCTTGTAATAATCAGTATGAATCTTGCCATAATGAATTTGCTTCCCATTCCTGCCCTTGATGGATTTAGATTATTGTTTGCCTTAATAGAAGGTGTTACTAAACGCCATATACCAAGAAAAATTGAGGGTATAATCAATGCGATTGGTTTAGCGGCTTTAGTTGGAATTATGGTATTACTGGAAGTTTCAAAATTATTTATTGGATGAATTGAAAAATGACGAAAGAATTAAAAATAAAAAACGTTACCATTGGTAACGGAAATAAAATTGCAATACAATCAATGACAACAACAGATACCAAAGATGCAAATGCTACTGTTGAACAAATCATAAGGCTTGAAAATGCAGGTTGTGATATTGTCAGGGCTTCTGTATATAATATGGATGCTGCGCTTGCTTTTAAGGAGATAAAAGAAAAAATCAACATTCCACTTGTTGCTGACGTTCATTTTGATCATAGGCTTGCAATTGCTGCAGTTGAAAATGGTGCAGATAAATTAAGGATTAACCCTGGAAACATAACTGAAAAAAAATACGTACAAATGGTTGTTGATTGTGCAAAAGCACATAATGTTCCAATAAGAATTGGTGTTAATGGTGGTAGCCTTTCGCCTTTTGTTCGCGAAAAGTTTGGTGAAAATTCTGCTGAAGCGCTTGTTGCAAGTGCTATGGAAAACGTTGAGATTTTAGAAAAAGCACATTTTAATGATATTTGTATTTCTGTTAAAAGTTCTAACGTTAAAAAAATGATTAAAGCGTACGAGCTTTTATCAAAACAATGTGATTATCCGCTTCATTTAGGTGTTACTGAGGCAGGAACTGCGGACATTGGTGTTGTTAAAAATGCGATTGGTATAGGTTGCTTATTGTTACAAGGAATAGGTGATACAATCCGTGTTTCATTAACAGGCGATCCTGTTGAAGAAATTTATGCGGCACAAAACATCTTGCGCAGTATAGGTATGTTTAATGAAGGTGTTGAAATCATTTCCTGCCCAATGTGTGCAAGAACAAAAATTCCTCTTGAAAAAATTGTTCAGGAAGTTAAAAATGAAACAAGACACGTTAAAAAGCAGATAAAAGTTGCTGTAATGGGTTGTGTTGTGAATGGTCCGGGCGAAGCTAAAGATGCAGATATCGGTCTTGCAGGTGGCGGCGGAAATGGAGATAAAGCCGTTGTTTTTAAAGATGGTAAAATGCTTGCAAGCGGTGATTTGCCAAAAATGAAAGCTCTTTTAATAGAAGAAATACATAAATTTTAATAAATCTGTCAAATAATTACAGGAAAGTATTGACATTTATTCCAATCTATTGTAAAATATTACCAGTAACACAAAAGATTGGATTGATTATATGATTAAGTGCGAAGTTGTAACAACAAAGATTGATTATGATGGGCAAGAAGTTACGGTATACGGTTTAGATTTTTATAAAGATGATCAGAAAAGACCGTTTAAGACTGTGAAAGATTTATTTGTTGAATTAAATATGGCACAGAAACTTAAAGAAACCATCAATTATTCTGATATAGAAGAAGAGCATATTGATAATATTGTTGAAGATGCTCTTATTTGAACTTTTTTGTTTTTAAAGACACTTCGTAATGAAGATGTCTTTTTTATTTTTATTAAGGTGAAAAAATGAAATTTAATATTACCGGAATGAGCTGTGCGGCTTGTAGTTCACGTGTTGAAAAAGCAGTATCCTCTTTAGAAGGTGTTTCATATTGTAGCGTTAATCTTTTAACGAACACAATGGTAGTTGAGGGAAATGAAACAAAAGAAAGCATTATTAATGCAGTTATTTCAGCAGGATACGGTGTAAGCAATAATGAAAACACAAAAAATATTAACAGTAAAAATCAAAATAATAACAGAACTAATTTAATAATATCAATTATCCTTGTTTTAATTATTATGTACTTTTCCATGGGCGTAAATATGTTACATTTACCATTGCCGTCATTTTTGCATAATAATTACATTGCTATTGCTATTATTCAGATGCTTTTAGCATTAATAGTTATGTTTTTAAACAAAAAGTTCTTTATAAATGGATTTAAAGGCTTTTTTAAGGCTAATTTTAATATGGATACACTTGTTTCAATTGGATCAGGTGCATCATTTATTTACAGTTTGTATTTGCTTTTCAGAATGACAAATGGTGAAAATCATATTCACAATTTATACTTTGAATCTGCTGCTATGATTTTAGCGTTGATTTCTGTAGGTAAGCTCCTTGAGGAATATTCTAAAGGAAAAACAACAAACGCTATAAAATCTCTGCTTGAATTAAAACCGCAGAACGCTACGGTGTTAAGAAATGGTGCAGAAATAAATATCCCAATTGAAGAAGTAAATATTGACGATATTTTTATAGTTAAACCCGGTGAAAATATAAGCGTTGACGGCATTATAATAGAAGGAAATGCCGTAATTGATGAATCAATGCTAACAGGAGAAAGTATTCCTGTTGAAAAAGGAATAAACGATAAAGTATTTGGTGCAACAATAAATAAAAGCGGATATATTAAATGTCGCGTTACACATATCGGCGAAGATACAGTTTTATCAAAAATTATAAAAACGGTAACAGAGGCAACAGCTACAAAAGCGCCAATCGCAAAAACAGCAGATAAGGTTGCTGGAATTTTTGTTCCAACGGTAATCTTAATTGCGTTAATAACAGGCATTTGTTGGTTTTTTATTGAAAATAATTTTAGTATTGCTTTTGAAAGAGCCATATCTGTTCTTGTTATAAGTTGTCCTTGTTCATTAGGGCTTGCCACACCTGTTGCAATAATGGTTGGAAGTGGCGTTGGTGCAAAGAAAGGCATTCTATTTAAATCTGCAGCATCCCTTGAAGAAGCAGGAAGAGTTAATACAATTGTGTTTGATAAAACAGGAACTCTTACCAACGGTATGCCCGTTGTAACAGATATTATTTCTAATAACGATGAGCTTTTAAAATATGCTTTTACTGTTGAAAAAATGAGTGAGCATCCTCTTGCTGTTGCAATAAATAATGAAGCTATAAGACAAAAAATTACACCATTTCAGGCAACGGAGTTTAATAATCACGTTGGCGAAGGTGTTTCTTGTGTTGTAGATAATAAGATACTACGGGCGGGAAATCTTCAATTTATAAATCTAAATTTAGATGAAGTAATTCAAACATCAATAAATAAACTTTTAAATCAGGGCAAAACAGTATTATATTTTTCGCTTGATAATGAATTTTTAGGTGCAATAGCAGTAGCCGATACACTAAAAGAAGATACTAAAGAAACAGTTCAAAAGTTTAAACAACGTGGCTACAACATTTATATGCTAACAGGGGATAACGAGCTTACTGCAAATAGAATTGCTGAAAATATCGGAATTAACAACGTTTTTGCAAAGACATTACCTGATGACAAGGCATCTATTATCAAACAATTAAAACAAACAGGCAAAGTTTTAATGGTTGGTGATGGAATAAACGATGCTCCTGCACTTGCGGTTGCAGACGTTAGTATGGCTTTAGGTAAGGGAACAGATATTGCTATAAATTCTGCTGATATTGTTTTAATGAACAGTAATCTACGTGAAGTTGCGGATACTTTGTTTTTAAGCAAAAAGGTACTTAAAAATATAAAAGAAAATCTGTTTTGGGCATTTTTCTATAATTCAATCGGTATTCCGTTGGCTGCAGGGTTATTTACATCGTTATTAGGTTGGCAACTTAATCCGATGGTTGCAGCAGCGGCAATGAGTTTATCAAGTTTTTGTGTTGTATTTAATGCGTTACGATTAAATTTTATTGATTTTAATAAGGAGAAAAGGGAAATGAAGAAAACTATAAAAATCAGTGGAATGATGTGTTCACACTGCGAAGCAAGGGTAAAAAATCTTTTTGAAAACTTACCACAAGTAGTAAGTGCAGATGTAAGCCACAAAAAAGGAACTGCAGTTCTAACATTAAATAACGAATTAACCGATGAAGAAATTAAACTTTTGATTGAAAAAGAAGGATATAAAGTAATTTAAAAAAAGAAGCCCTTAATTAAAAGGGCTTCTTTTTTTATTATCTATTTATAAATTCTTCAATTATAAAGCGTGGACGAGCTTTTGTTTCGTTATATATTTTACCGATATATTCACCGATGACACCTAATGATAATAACTGAATTCCGCCAATCATCCAGATTGAGCATATAACTGATGTCCAACCGCTATCTGCATTGCCTAAAAATTTAGTAACAAGGCTGTATACTAACATTATAAGGCTTACTACAAAAAGTATAAAACCAAGAGACGTAATCATTCTGATTGGCTTTACGCTAAATGACGTTATGCCATCAATTGCAAAGGCAAGCATCTTTTTTAAAGGATATTTACTTTCGCCGGCAAAACGTTCGCTTCTTTCGTATTCAACAACCGACGTTTTATATCCAATTAAAGGAACAATACCGCGTAAGAATAAATTAACTTCTTTAAACTGTTCAAGACCTTGCAAAGCACGTTTGCTCATTAAACGATAATCAGCGTGATTGTAAACAATATCAACGCCCATTTTTTGAAGAATACGGTAATATGCAAGGGCAGTGGAACGTTTAAACACAGTATCTGTCTCTCTTGAAGAACGAACGCCGTAAACGATATCACTTCCGTTATAATATTCTTCTATGAACTTATCAACAACGTTAATATCGTCTTGTAAGTCAGCATCCATTGATATTACCATATCGGCATATTCTTTTGCAGTCATTAAACCTGCAATTAAAGCATTTTGATGGCCACGGTTATGCGCAAGTTTAATTCCTGAAAAAATTTCATCGCTTTCACATAATTCTTTAATCATTTGCCAGGTCTTATCTTTTGATCCATCGTCAATAAAAAGCACACGGCTTTTTTCACTGATAATTTTATTATCAATTAAACCTTTAATTTTCTCTTTAATTCGTTTTGAAGTTTCAGGTAAAACTTCTTCTTCGTTGTAACATGGAATTGTTACGTATAAAATATCATTAGTTTTCTTCACCAAGAATCAACTCCTTTGCATACGGTAATGTTTTAATCCAATCGCAATAAACATGCCATTCATCAAGTTTATGTGTTCTTCTTGCAAAATACATATTACGTAAATTTTCATAGTTCATTGTAACTGTGCGCATTTGATTAAAGCTCGTAGGTAATAATTGAATTAAGTTATACCAAAGTTCTTTATCTTTTGTTTCAAGGTATTTCTGGCGAACTTCTTCAATATATTCTAAAAGACTATCCATATGCTTTAATGAAGTTTCATTTAATTTATCAAATGAAAAATCTTCACGAGTAAGTTCTTTTGAATGGATTTTATGCATTGTAGAACAACTGTTAGCAACAGTACCAACCTTGTATGTATCAAATTCTTTCCACCAATAAAGTGGGGCAGTAATATCAACACTAACAAAAATCATACGCATGAATTTTCTGTGATCTGTTCCTGCATTTGCTAATTTAACGGCCAATCCAAGATCGTTTGGTCCTAAAATAAAATTACCATTTTGATCATATTCGCTATCAGTTCTATCCCAGCTGTTCAAAGGATTTCTTGCGCCACGAATAGCATTTTCAAAATTCATAACGTCTGTTCTTTCAATTTTAATCATAATTAATCTCCTTTAGGTAGTAACATATAATACCAGGTTTTATCTAAATCAAGTGGATCGGTAAATTCGCCTAAAAAATCCCATAATTCAGGAAATCCGTCAGGTGCATATACATATCCTTCGTATCTATCGGGCGCATCAAGTGCAATAAAGAAATATACCATTTTATCATTACCGACAGATTCAACAGATACTTTATTTGTTGGAAGAACCCATTTTAACTGTTTATCATTAAGATCATAAATACCAACATTTTTGTTGCTTAATTGTTCAACGTGATCATTAAATAAATTCTCATTTTTAAGAAAATCTGCTTGAATTTTTGAATTTGACGCATCGTTTGAAAGTACAAAAGCAAGAATACAACCAATTAGTGCAATAGCAACAGGGGTTATAAAAGCGATTTTACTTTTCTTAAAAATCAGTGTGGTTGAAATTATAAAAATCACAAGGCATAAAAAAGGAAAAAATATAAAAGAGAAAATTGTATATTTTCCAAAAGTGTAATATAACAAATTATAATTTATTAGTGCAAAAAAACTTAAAACTGAAAAGAGAACAGCAAGTGCACTTAAAAAAATAAGAAGCAATTTATCTTTTTTCATAAAAACCTCCATATATATTATATTATAATTAAAAACGCAGATAAAGTCAATAATACAATATAAAAT
>JAZSPY010000007.1:0-13638 GCA_045537705.1 Clostridia bacterium | reverse complement strand
GCAGCCATTGTTTCAACAACCTCTTCGTTAAGACCGAGGTTAAGAATGGTATCCATCATACCAGGCATTGAAGCTCTGGCACCTGAACGTACCGAAACGAGAAGGGGGTTTTCCTTATCGCCGAACTTTTTGCCGGTGATACCTTCCATTTTGTCAATGAATTCCATGATCTGTGCCTGGATATCATCGTTAATCTTTCTACCATCTTCGTAGTACTGTGTGCAAGCTTCAGTTGTAACGGTGAAACCCTGTGGAACAGGAAGACCAATCTTGGTCATTTCTGCAAGGTTAGCGCCCTTACCGCCAAGAAGCTCACGCATTGTTGCGTCACCTTCTGAGAAAAGGTATACAAACTTGTGACTCATAATCTCTATAACCTCCTAATTTTAATGGGCTTATTGCCCTAAAAAATGCACAAATTTACATTCGTAGATTATTATAATGCAATTAGTAAATATTTGCAACTGTTTTTTGGCGTATTATATTATATAAGAAAAGAAAAAAGCAGAAAAAATTCTGCTTTTGAGATTATACGATCTGGTATTTTTTTATGTAATCCATAATTTTTAATTTTTCATCAAAGAAATACGCGGTATAATATGATGAAACAAGGAACAGTTCTTTAATTTGTTTTTCGGTAGGGTTAAACAAAAAAACGTCACCAAACTCACCGTAACATATTTTTTGAATATATTTAAGGCAAGCGCCTGTTATTGCAACGTGTTCAATATCATTACAGTTTTTGCATAAAACTCCCCCTGCGCTTGCACTGAAAAAGAGTAAGTCGTTTTTATCAAAGCATTTTGAACAAGCATCCGTTTGGGGCTGATAACCCATAATGCAGGCGTATTTTAATAAGAAAACGCTTGCAACAAACCCAGGGTGCACGGAAGGTTCCCTTAATTTATGAAGGCAATTTATTAAAAGTGAAAAAAGCTCATAATTTCCTTCCCCTTGCGAAATAGATTTTTCGCATATTTTTAAAAACAGAACACCTAAAGTTAACCTATCAAAATCTTCACGAAGCTCAAAAAATGAATCAATGGAATCATAGCCTGTAACGGTGTATCTGCCTTTTGATTCAGCTAACACGTAGGTGCCAAATGCAAAGACTTCACTTGAGGCGCGAAGTTTGGAGTTTTGCTTTTTTACGCCTTTACAAGATGCGCTTATCTTGCCTTCCTGTGCTGAAAAAAGCGTTAAAACACGGTCATTATCCTTAAAATCAACTTTATTAAGGACTATTGCCTGAGTTTTTATCTGCTCCCCCATTTTTGCTCCTTTCCCTAAAAATCCCACGTGCAGTATAATACTTGGGATCACCTGTTTTTAAAAACATTTTCATTAGTGCGCGATCAATTCTATCATCCATTTTTTTCACCCCAATTTATTTTTTGCGGTGAATAAAATTTTATTCAGTATATCCTAAATCTTTTAATGCGGTATTTGAATTGCGCCAGTTATCACGAACTTTAACAAAGAGTTCAATATACACTTTGGTTTCTAAAAGTGCTTCTAATTCTTCCCTTGCCATTGTTCCGATTGTTTTTATCATAGCACCTTTTTTGCCGATAATAATACCTTTGTGGGAATCCCTTTCGCAGATGATATCTGCGGAAATTCTTATGTTGCCGTTAGCCTGTTCCTGCATTTGATAAATGTTTACGCCAATGCCGTGTGGAATTTCTTCATTTAAGTTTAAAAGCGCTTTTTCCCTGATAACTTCTGCAGCTAAAAATCTTTCGGGGAAATCGCATACCATATCTTCAGGGAAATACTGTGGCCCTTCGGGAAGATGCTGTTTTATAACTGATAAAAGTTCATCTGCCCCTTCCCCCGTTTGTGCAGAAACGGGAATAATCATACAATCGTACTTTGCAAGGCGGGTTAAATAAGATATCACCGTTTCTTTTGAAACAAGATCAATCTTATTTAAAACAATTGCACAAGGAATATCTGAAGAAGCATATTCTTCAATAATATGTTCATCAGTTGAGCCGATAGGCTGTGTTATATCAAGCATAACGCAAGTAAAATCAGCACCGATTGCCGCTTCTTTTTGTTCTTTAACCATAAACTCGTTAAGTTTACATTTAGGTTTATGAATACCCGGTGTATCAAGGAAAACTACCTGATAATCATCCCCTGTTAAAATACCGCGAATGCAGTTACGGGTAGTTTGGGCTTTAGGTGAAACTATCGCAACCTTTTGCCCAACAAAATGATTCATTAAAGTGCTTTTGCCTACGTTGGGACGTCCGCACAAAACACAAAATCCTGATTTATATGCCATTATTTTTTTCTCCTTGGTTTGCTTGATTTTGTAAAATCGTTCTTTATTACCCTTGGCTTTATTAAGCAGTTTGGTTTAAAACCGATTAAATCCTGCCTGTTTGCTTTGATTAGTGCCTTTTTTACGGTTTCGTAATTTTCGGGTTTTTTATACTGAAGTAATGCCCTTTGCATTATTTTTTCTTTTATATCTTTTGCAACGTACACAGGTTTCATTGTACGGGGATCCATTTCAGTATAAAACATACAGGTTGAAAGCGTTCCCGGTGTTGGGTAAAATTCCTGTACTTGTTCGGGGTTTATGTGATGTTTATGTAAATATTCGGCTAATTTAACCGCTTCTTTTAAATCACTGCCAGGGTGCCCTGAAATTAAATACGGAACAAGGTATTGTTCTTTACCGATTTTTTCGTTGGCTTTTTTATATTTATCACAAAATTCGTTATAAACGTTTTCGCCGGGCTTACCCATATATTTTAAAACGTTATCAGAAATATGTTCAGGCGCAACCTTTAACTGCCCTGAAACGTGATGGGTGCAAAGTTCATATAAAAACTCATTACCATGCTTTTTATCGGCTAAAATACAATCAAATCTTAATCCTGAACGGATAAACACCTTTTTAACCTTTGGTAAATCTCTTAACTTTCTTAAAAGTGAAAGATATTTTGAATGGTCAGGCTTAAAGGCAGGACAAACTGAAGGATACAAGCACTGTTTATCTGTGCAGGCGCCTGATTCCATCTGTTTTTTACAGCCCATTTTATAAAAGTTTGCAGTAGGACCGCCAACATCGTGAATATAGCCTTTAAATCCGGGTAAGGTAGTTAAAAGTTTAGCTTCTTCTATAACAGAATTTTCGCTACGTGATTGAAGTATTCTGCCCTGGTGAAAGGTAATTGCACAGAACGAGCAAGCACCAACGCAGCCGCGGTTTGCAGTTATGGAAAATTCAATTTCTTTTATCGCAGGAATACCGCCTAAAGAATCGTACATTGGGTGTGGTTTACGAGTATAAGGAAGATTATAAACCGCATCCATTTCATTTTGGGTTAAAGGTTCACTTGGCGGGTTAACCGCAACAAAGCTTTTTCCGTGTTTTTGAATCAGCGTTTTACTATTAAAGGGGTTTTGTTCATTATACTGCGCCATAAATGCGCGGCAGTATGCTTTTTTATCCTGTTTAACTTCTTCAAAGCTTTCAATTATTTTGCCGTTATAGACGTTTTGGGGACTTTCAGTTAAATATGCAGAGCCCTTGATATATGTAATATCTTTTATACTTAAACCGCTGTTTAAGGCATCGGCAACTTCTATGATGCTTTTTTCGCCCATACCATAAAGAAGCAAATCGGCACCGCTATCAACTAAAATAGAATTTCTTACCTTATTATCCCAGCAATCGTAGTGGGCAAATCGCCTTAAGCTTGCTTCAACACCGCCAATAATGATAGTGGCATTTTTATACGCCTGACGGATACAGTTGCAGTAAACGATATCTGCCCTATCAGGTCTTAAACCGATTTTGCCGCCCGGCGAATAAGCATCAGTATTTCTTCTTTTATGGGCAGCGGTATAATGGTTTACCATTGGATCAATATTGCCTGAACAAACTAAGAAAGCAAGACGAGGGCGCGAAAAGCGTTTAAAATCCTGAATATTTTTCCAATCAGGCTGGCTTAATATCGCAACTTTATATCCGTTACTTTCTAAAATACGTGAAATAATGGCAGGGCCAAAACTTGGATGATCCACGTAGGCATCACCCAAAACGTACACAAAATCAGGCCTTTCCCAGCCTAATTTATCACATTCTTCTTTTGTAACGGGTAAAAATTTATCGTTCATAGAATATTCCTTGCTTTTAATATACTATAATTATACTTTTATTTAAGAAAATAGTCAACAAAAGAAAAAGCCGTCATTGACGGCTTTTTACATTACTACGCGGATTTCTGTTTTATCTTCTTTTTCTTTTACGGTTACGCTTTGAACAGTATCTGATTTACTTTCAGGGTTTATTACTTTTATTTCTGTTTTTATTTTATCCGTTTCAATTTTAACAGAATATTCTTGCCAAGAACTTGGTATATGAGGTTCTATTTTTATTTTGCCTTCATCAAAAACCACACCTAACATATTTGTTAAAACGGTATCGTAATAAAGCGCTGATGAAGCGGTATACCAACTCCATCCCCCGCGACCGTAGTTTTCTTTATTTGAATAGATATCTGCTGCAATCACGTAGGGTTCAATTTTATACTGTTCAGCCAAACTTTTATTTAACGTTCGGCTGATGGGGTTTATCATATCAATTATCCTGGTACCTTTTTCGCTTTCACCCATTTTGAAAAACGCTTGTGATGCCCACAAAGCACCGTGGGTATACTGACCGCCGTTTTCCCTTACGCCTTCAATATAATCGCCGATATATCCTGCATTATATTCCTTAAAAAACGGTGGTGTTAAAAGTTTTACAATGTTGCCCTGATAATCAATAAGATGCTTTTCTAAACTTTCCATAGCCTTTTTTGTTAATTCGCTTTTACCTGCACCTGAAATAACTGACCAGGCTTGTGAAATTGCATCAATCTTACAACATTCGCTTAAGGAAGAACCTATTTCCCTGCCCCAATCATCAAAAGCTCTTTTATACCACGCGCCATCCCAACAAACAGTATTCAGTTCATGCACAAGTTTTTTGGCGTGGTCAATAAGTTTTTCATAAAACTCTTTATCACGTTTTTTAATATGGGGCGCAAATAAACTGATGGTACTGAATAAAAACCACCCAAGCCATACGCTTTCACCAATGCCTTTTTTACCCAGATTATTTAAGCCATCATTCCAATCACCTGCTAAAATTAAGGGCAGATTATGTTTGCCTGTTCGCTTTAAAGCAAGTTTTATGGCGCGGACACAATGTTCATAAACCGTTGCGGATTCACTGCTTTGCCAAGCAGTTTCATAAAGATCTTCACGATTGCCTAAACTATGCCCTTCAAGAAAAGGAACCGATATATCAAGTATACTTTTATCCCCTGTTCTTGACAGGTAGATGCCTGTAATATATGGCAAAAACAAAAGATCATCGCTTACTAAAGTGCGAACGCCGGTAAATTCAGGATGCCACCAATGTTGAACGTCGCCTTCTTTAAACTGATGCTTACAACAGGATAAAATGTGCTTTTTTACATATTTGGGATCAGAAATCATAAGCATTAGGCAATCCTGTAATTGATCCCTGAACCCATATGCGCCACCTGCTTGATAAAAGCCGCATCGTGCCAAAATACGTGATGACACCGTTTGATAATAAAGCCAGTTGTTAAACAAAATGTCAAGTTTTCTATCAGGTGTTTTTATTTTTATTGCGCCTATCTTTTCTTCCCAATAATCTTTAACTTCCATAAGCCACATATCAATTTTTGCATTTTTCAGATATTCGCTTATCTCTTTTAATTCTTCTTCGCTTTCTGCCGCACCTAAAAAGATGTTAAAATCATTTGTTGCCTTTACTTTTAAGGATAACAGGGGGCGGTTATCATCGTTTTCAATAAATGTTCCTTGCTTTAAACTATCAGGATCACTTGTATTGCCGTTACCAAAGAATCCTGCGTGCGAACCGCAGTACTGCGCATTATCTGCATATATGAACATATATTGATTGTTTGATTGCGCGCATAGCATACCGTATTTTTGGCTTACTTTTACAAAGCGGGAGGCTTCTTTGTTTTGCCCCAACACTGCTTTAGCAAAAAAGAAGGCTGAAATATCACGTTTTTCTATATTATCAATGGAAACGTTTATTACTTTTATAGGTTTTTCTTTATGAACGAACACCGTTTGCTTTTGGTTTAAACCATAGCCTTTATATCTGTAAATGCCATAGCCCTTACCATAGATAACGTCCTTTTCATCAAGAGCATGAACAGGATTTCTTGTTATTGACCAGAACCTGTTAAGTTGATTATCCCTTAAATATAAACCTTCGCCAACAGGATCAGAAATAGCATCATTATACCAGGGTGTTAGTTTATTAAGGCAGGAATTTTTAAAGAAAGTATATCCCCCGCCGCTTTCGGTAATTAAGGTACCAAATTGTTCATTTGCTATAACGTTTGACCAGGGCATCGGCGTTTGACCATAGATATAATACTCCTTGCCATCGTTTATAAATCTGCCAAATCCTGAATCAAACTCACCGTAAATTAGATCGTTTTTGCTTACAGGATATTTGTTTTCCTGGCTAACAGGAATATTAACATCAACGTATGGTTCAACTTTTTCAATGGATTCTATATCGTCTTCTAAAGAATAACTTAGAAAACTTGCGCCTACTAGCTGTTTAAGATCTTCTTCCTTAATGATGTTCTTTTTAAGATGATGAACGGTTCCGGAAAAATTAAAACTTTTTATTAAAGCCGCCGTTGAATTATACGCTTCATCAAGATAATCAAAGGAAGCATCTTCAATTAAAAGAAGCTGCATATTAAAGCCTTTATCTAATAAAAGTTTTACGCTTTTTAGCAGCGCTTTAAGTTTTTCTTTAAGGTAATCTTTAGGCACAAAAACTACAATTAACGGTATTTTATCGTTTATTGAATATTGCCAAAGAGTTTGTGGCAAAGATAAATCCCTGCTTGCCCGTGTTCCTGCTTCTTTTAATGCTGCAATTTTTAAAGATAAAAGCCATTCTTCTTTTTTTATATCAAAGGCACTGATATCACCTTTTGCATAAAGAGATGCCGTTTCCTTTTTTAAGTTTACCGTTGCAAGATTTTTGATTATAGGATCACCAAAGGATAATAAGAAGCAAGTTTCCTTTGTTTCGCCACCATTTAATATTACTTCCGATTCCATTGCAACAACAGGGGTTATGGGGCAATTTTTTATAAAACCATCAAAATACAGTTTGGGCCTGAAAAAATCGTTATATCTGCCAACGGTTTCGGTTTTATCAGTTTGAAATCTGATATTTTCACCGTTAATTGAAGATAAAATACATTTCTTTCCTGTTTTTTTATTAAGTGTTTCTAATTCGTTTTCTCTTTTTTCAGAAATTATAGAAAGTCCATTAAAATATGGATGCGCCTGGTAGTTTTCCATAGTATTAAGGGCAATATCAAGAACAAATACGATTTTTTGCGTTTGTACCTCTTGCGTTTTATTACTGAGAGTTACTGAAAACAGCGCTTCATCAGTATCTTCTATGGCATAAATGCTATACTTTGCCTCTTGAAATTTATCCTTTGAAATATAGGTTACGCTTTCAGGTTTAAATACAGTTTTATATTCCTTTGTGTTATCTTTTACCGGTTCAAAAGAAATACTGCTTGTTTTTTCATTTTTTAAATAGAGATAGCCCTGCCCAACAAACGTTTCGCCATTAAAAATTTTAAGGGTTCCTTTTGTGGTTGCTTCAATTCGTATTTCGCCCCCTGATAAAACAAGCATCTGTGTGCTTTGCTTTTGGGGATAGGTATACTGCTTAACAAATTCTTCCCCAATAATAACTTTGTGGGTTTCTTCCCTATCGGTGTTCTTTCTTGGCAAAATACCGATAGGCATTTTTTCTTCTAAAAGAACCTTTGATGCGCTGATATAATTTGACCGAGAAAAAGCTTTTCTTATAAAACCATCGTAAAAATAGTTGGTTAATGCACAAAGGCTCATTCCTGAATGGTGCGCCATATGGGAATATACTACTGCGCCATTTTCACCTTTTAAGCGTTTATAATCTATCGCTTCATAAAAGCCTTGTGCGCCCATTACACCGTTTTCAACCAAACGAATAATATTATCCATACATTCCCTTTTAGCATATTCCATAGCTAAAAGCGTTGAATATGGTGAAAAAACTTTTTCGTACCTTTGGTTACTTATTGCACTTATCGGAATACCAAAGGCTTTATAACTATATTCCCTTGATCTATCAAGGTTATTAAATGCTGATTCGCTTATACCCCATATTCCGTTTTTTGCTTTATACTTCATTTGTGCTAAAACTTGCAAATAGGAAGAATTATAAAGCATTGATTCCTTTGACGGAAGCATAAAAATATCAGGCATAAGATATTCAAACATTGTACCACTCCAGGAAAGGCACAGGGGTTTATTATCTATTCTGGTATACTGCCTTGAAAGTTTAAACCAATGTTCTGCAGGTAATCTATTAAGGGCAATACCGATAAAACTTGTTAAGCGCGCTTCTGACATTAGCATATCGTAACAGTTGGCGCTTTTTTTGTTTTCCTTTGCATTTATGCCGATACTAAGAAGTTTTTTCTTTTCATTAAATAAGCAGGCAAAATCTACATTTTCAATATACTCATCAACAAAACGTTCAATCTGCTCAAGCTTCTGATTTATGCCGTAAGCAAAACTATAAATCTTTCTGAATTCATTGCGCACGTCTTTTAAAATATCCGCATATTTTTCTCTGCCCGCTTTCCATACAAGACCTTCTAACTTTTGTTCAAAATCAGTTATTTCAAGGGTTTCTTTAACAGAATAAGGAAAACTTTGCAGATATTCTTTTAATGGACGCAGGTTAAATTCGTTAGTCTTTTCAATTTTATCAAACAATTTGCTTGAAAAGTTAAGACTATCATAATCCATTAACCAATTTTTAATGATCGTTTGGCAGAACTCTACGTTATTACAAGTTGAAATAATACCTTCATTTAAAAAATCTTCCGCCCTGTTTCTTGCTTTTTTGCCGTTAAGGTGATAAAAATCATCGGCATAATCTTCTAAGTGCGCTTTAAAATCTTTAGGCATTCCATCTAAAATTGAAGAAATTGCATCGCCGATTCCGTTACATTCCGCTTTTTGAAGAATTTTTCTTTCTTTTGCAAAAACAAGCGTTCCTTTTATGGTAATTAACGCTGCTAAAAAATTTCCGCTATCAACTGTGGAAACGTATTGATCTAATGTTTTACCTGTTTCGGTATTGTACCAGTTATATAAATGTCCTTTATATTTGGGCAAGTTTCTTATTTTTTCTATTTGTTTTAAAAGGTTGTTTGCAAAAAGTGATGGCGAATATGCCCCTGATTTTAATCCGCATACTGCGCTTAAAAGTGCAAAACCAATATTAGTTGGTGAAGTTCGTTTTGCATAGCCTTTATATGGTTTTAACTGTAAATTGTCAGGCATAAGATATTCGTTTTCGTTAAGTGCTTCAAAAAAGAAACGAAGGGTTCGCATAAAAAGCAATTTTAAACTGTGAGTTTCTTCTAACAGAAGTTCGGGCTGTTTTTTATTAACTTTCAAACCAAGATTGTATGCAATAATCGGGCAAAAACTCCAGATCAAAAAGGCAAACAATCCTATAATGATACCTATTCCTTTATAGATACAAACGGCTAAAAACACAGCTGCAAGCGCTATTGAAGAAGCAAAAAACAAAAAATACTCTTTTTTACCGCTTTTTTTGTTGGTAGAAGAAAAGGTTGACCATTCAAGAACGTTTTTACGGCTTATAAATCTGCGCCACATTCCTTTAAATGCACCTAAAAATGAAGAATAACATTCGTAGGGCAAAAACAATTTATTTATCAAAGAATGTTTTAAACTGTTTCGCCTGTTAGTGCGATTATCAAAAAATGCGTGCTTATCCTTATCAAACTTTAAACTATCAAGATATGCAAAAATTACGGGCATTGATAGTTCTAAAATGCTTACGCCCCATATTAAAAACGCCCATAATGAAAAAAACGGTGCTGTTAAAACTTGCAAAAAGACAAAAAACGGAAAAAGTGATTGCACTAAATTATAAAATATTTTCCATTTTGATATGGGTTTCAATGATGAAAACAACCAGGGAATTAACTGCCAATCCCCTCTGATCCATCGTTCCCTGCGTTTATAATAGGATATGGGCGTTTGGGGAAATTCATCTAAAAAAGTAACGTCATTTGCTATTAACGTGTTTAACAGTTCACCTTCCAAAAGATCGTGGGAAAGCACGGTGTTTGGTTGTATTTTTCCTGTTACTTTTTTATAATAGGCTTCAACTGAAAAAATACCTTTTCCGCAAAAAGATCCTGAGAAAAAGAAATCGTTATATACTTCCCCAATGGGATAGTTATACGCATCAATACCGCCTGAGGAAGCCAATATTTTAGAAAACAACGTTTGATTATTTAAAGTAGATGCAATACCTGATTGTACAAGACCATAATTTTTGTTTTTGGGATGAGTTATTACCCCTAACAATTTTACGATACTTTCAGGGGGCGCAATAGTATCTGCATCAAGGGTACAGATATATTTTGTTCCCTTTAAAATTTCAAGATTTTCCTTTAAAACAAAGGCGTTTTCTTCGCCTGAAACAATGTGATTTACAAGTTGTTCAATGGCACCGCGTTTTCTTTCCCAGCCGCTGAATTTATCATCACGTTTTTCCCTTATTCTTAGAACAGCAGAAAATACGGAAGTGTACTTTTTATTAAGTTGTTGTACACCTTCTTGTAACAGATGAATTATTTTTTCATCACTTTGTTCTTTTAAATTATCGCTTTCTTTCAGATCCCCCAATATTAAATACACACCGTTATCAAGATAGTTTGCAAAATAGTATTCTTCAATGGTTTTAAGTGCTTTTGTAACGCTTTTTTCGTTTTCAAGCATTACGGTTAAAACTACAGCTGTTTTATTTTCTTTAATATCTGCAAACTCTTTTTTAAGGCGCATAGGTCTTTGAGGAGTACAACGGAATAAAATACTACGGTTAATAGCGTTTATAAAAAACACTAAAAGCGGGCAAAAAGACACTATACTTAATACTGTTTTTTGTAAAACTGTGGCCGGTAAAAACCATATTAGCCCAATAAAAAACACACTTAAACCAACGGCAGATAAAATATATAAGGTTAATTTTAAATTAACCGAAGGCTCCTTTTCGTTCACCCCTATTTTCATATTGAATAATTCTTTATTTGAAAACAGTTTATCTGTAAGCGTACCGCTTGTTTCATTAAGTTTTTCGCATAGTTTTTCTTCAGAAATATTACTTAAAAGGCTTAATTTACCTATTCTTTTGCGATACAGGGCTTTGGTTGCCTCATCTGAAAACTCATAATCTTTGTTTTTTAATAAAAGCTCCTCTTGTTTTAAACATTTTTCACGTTTAATAGAAAAATCTATATGATCAAAAAGTATCAGGGATTTTACTACAAAAGGCGTAAACTCTTTGCTTATTTTACCCAAAAGAATATCTTCAACCATCTCAAAAAGCGTGATTTTAAAAAACGTAGGAATAAGATCGTATTCTTCAAAAGAAAGGTTGAATTTACTTAATATTTCAATGGTTTCTTCAGTTATATTGCCTTTGGTTTGCTTGACAATTTCCCTGGCAAGTTCTAATGCTCGTGGCTCTTTATAACCTATTTTTAAATAACATTTTGGCACGTTTAAGATAAGTGCTGAACTTAAAGCTAAAATACGGTTTTTATTATCGCTTATCCATTGTAATTCATCGTTTTTAGGAAGTGGCTTGTTTAACAGTATTTCTAATCGTGAATACTGTTTTTTTACGTAGTTTTTTAAATTCAGCGTGCTTTTCATTTTAACCTCCGCCTGTGTTTTTACGTTAAATATTTTGGTTAGTATTTGCAAAATCAACTAACATATGCAAAATTAACCATTTTATCCTTTAATTCATAAAATAATAATGAATACAGGTGGTGATTTTTTTGAATTATTTACTTCTTGCCTTTTTATGTGCTGTTGGCACCTGGTTTTTAACTGCATTAGGCAGTAGTACCGTTTTCTTTTTTAAAAAGGTAAATGACAAAGTTTTAAATATGATGCTTGGTTTTTCTTCCGGTATAATGATTGCAGCAAGCTTTTTTTCACTGCTTGCACCTGCAATTGAACTTGCCCCTAAAGCACCCTGGCTTATTGCTTCATTAGGTTTTTTATCCGGCGGGATTACTTTAATCTTTTGCGATATGCTTTTAATAAAAATGAATAAAAGTAAAGAATACACAAATGCAAAAAAGCGTTGCACCATGCTTATTACATCAATAACCCTGCACAATATTCCTGAAGGCCTTGTTATCGGTGTTGCCTTTGGTGCTTTAAAAGGTCAGGAATTAACATTAACTAATTTAATTATGCCTCTTTCTATAGCCATTGCCATAGGCCTGCAAAATTTTCCTGAAGGCGCGGCAGTTTCGCTTCCGTTAAGAAGAGAGGGTTTTTCCACATTTAAAAGTTTTTATTATGGGCAACTTTCAGGAATGGTTGAGCCTATAAGTTCATTTTTAGGCGCATTGCTTATTGGATTTTTTTCACCCATTCTACCCTTTGCACTTTCTTTTGCGGCCGGCGCAATGATTTTTGTTGTTTTAAAAGAATTAGTGCCTGAAAGCGAAAAAAACGGTGGTTACTTAAGTTCGTTAGGCGCGCTGATTGGTTTTTGCTGTATGATGATGCTTGATGTTATGTTGGGATAAAAAAAGACTGTCTGAATTTTCAGACAGTCTTTTTATTTTATTGATGCATTCATATGGGAAGTATCGTAATAGCCGCAGATTTGCGCTATATCATTTTTAGAAAGGTTTTTATTTAAAAGCAATTGTTGTGCTTTACTTTTACGATACTGGCTTATGTACTGATGAGGCGTTGTTTTTGTTACAAGGAAAAAGTTACGTAAAAATGTTGAACGGGACATATAGGCTTCCTTACAAAGATTTTCTATTGTAAGGCTTTTATCACAATTTTTGTGAATATATTCAAGCGCTTGCAAAATCTGTTGCTCGTATTTTGAATCTTTCTTCAAACTATTGTACGTTTGCTTATGCATAAGCAAAGAAAGTTCGTATAAAACCTTTAATGCCGCTGCTTGTTTTAAAGGAATCAGATTATCATATCTATAATATTTATCCTTATTTTCAACGTATTTAAGATCGTACTGAATACCAACAAGTTCTTGTTCGTCAAGGTGCAAAAATCTTGAAGTACCTGTGTTTGCCCTTAAATGCGGTTCAATTTCGGTAAAAATTTCAAAGCCATCAATTTCTTTTGCTTCAGGATGTTCGTTTAAAAAATCAGGATGAAACAACAAATGAAAAACGTCTAACCCTTTTGCTTCGGAATACCCGTGAGTTTTAAAGGGCGGGATCATAAAAACGTCACCACGTTTAACATTGTAACTTTCGTTTTCAATTCTATGTACACCTGTACCTGAATAAATTATGTTAATTTCGTAATATTCATGCCTGTGAATATCTACGTTAAAATTTTTAAAAAGAACACCGTAAGTACCCCATTCTTTTTTAATTGTGCGTTCTATGGTACATAAATAAACTTCAGTATCCATAATTTTCTCCTTTT
>JAZSPY010000138.1:0-3477 GCA_045537705.1 Clostridia bacterium | reverse complement strand
CCAATGATGTGGAGTGATATGTTCTACCGTATTGCAAACGGCGGTGAGTATTATGAAGCTTCATCAAAGTTTGATAAATCTATAAAAAATCAGATTCCTGCTGATTTAACTCTTGTTTATTGGGATTATTATCACACCGATTTTAATACCTATAACCGAATGTTAAAGGGACACCATCAATTAAGCGATAACGTTATTTTTGCAGGTGGCGCGTGGAAATGGACAGGCTTTACACCTAATAATTATTTTTCACTTTCTACTTTAAAGCCTGCAATAAAAGCCTGTAACAAAAACGGTGTTAAAGATATTTTTATTACTATGTGGGGCGATAACGGCGCCGAATGTTCCGCTTTTAGCGTTTTACCAAGCCTCTCTTATGCCGCTTGTTTAGTTCAGGGTATTACTAAAATATCTGATATTAAACAGAAATTCAAAGAATGTGTTGGCGTTTCCTTTGACGATTTTATGTTACTTGATTTGCCTAACAAACTTGAAAAGGTTGATAGTGCAGTAAATCCTTCAAAATACTTTTTGTATGGCGACTGCTTTATGTCCATATTTAAAAGCCAAGAAAAGCCTGAATATAAAGATAAATACGTTAGTTTTGCAAGAAAACTTAAATATGCTGTAAATCGCACAGGCGAATACTCTTATTTATTTGATACATTATCAAAGCTTTGCAACGTTTTAGCAATAAAACAGGACATCTGTTCGCGAACCCGCCAAGCTTATAAAAACAATGAGCTTTTAGACGGTGTTATTTCTGATTACAAAAAAATGATAAAGCGCACAGAAGAATTTTATTTAGCATTCCGTAATCAATGGTATAAGGAAAATAAACCCTTTGGCTTTGAAATTCATGACGCACGCCTTGGCGGACTTATCCAAAGAATGAAATCCTGTTTATCTAGGCTTATTGAATTTAAAGAAGGAAAAATTACTTCTATTCCCGAATTAGAAGAAGACCTTTTATCTGTTGGAGATAAACTGTTTACTGATAACGAATGGAAAGGTTTAGTTTCAACAAGTGTTATGTAAAAGAAAACCCACCTTTTAAGGTGGGTTTTTATATTATACAAGTCTTTTTCCTCTTCTTCTGAAATCCCTTGCCTGTTCAACGGTTGGCCATGTAAAATAACTGCCTTCTTCTGTGTTATTTGGCCTTGTGGTTGCTGTGCCGTTAGCATATTGCTCAATAGCTTGAACCATCAGTTCACCACCAAGAAGCTTTGTTTTTTTCATTAATTGTACCATTGTTTTGCAATCGGAGATATCAACACTGCCCTGCACAACGATAGCGCCATCATCAATATTATCACTCATTAAATGAACTGTTGCGCCACCTAATTTTTCATCATTATAAAGGTACCAGAATGATGGTAAAAGCCCCCTGTAATTAGGCAAAAGCGCACCGTGAACGTTGATAATCCCGTATTTAGGAATACCTAAAAGTTCAGATTTAACAACCTGTGGCGCAGAGTATGAAATAATTAAATCAGGATTAAGATCACGGATATGCTGAACATATTCAGGATCGTTAATATTTTTTACTTCTTTAAATTCTGCACCGATTCTTTTGGAAACTGCTTTTACGGAAGTTGTTCCGTTATAAAGCTTATATCCGCTGATAGTATCAAAAATGCCTGCAAAAATTCTGCCTATTGTACGGAAGCCCATAAGTGCGCATTGAAAAAAGCCAAACCACTTAATCAAATCGCTTAAACGGTTATCAAATGAGTTTTTGCTTTGATTATCAACTACTTCAACAATATCGCATACCTTAGATGCTTTCATAATGTTTAAGGGAATAAAAAACCTATCTTCTTGTGTAAATACAACTACTTTTAATCTTTTGCTCATTTTATTACCTCTTCATCTAAATTTTTTAATTCATCAGGCACTTTAAAATCTTCTTTACCAAATACTATCAAAAGAATGGTTAATACGGTTTGGAACACAATTTTTACATCGTATAAATAATTTCTTTTACGAACGTAACAAAGTTCAAGAAAAAGTTTTTGCGGTAAAAAGTGCTTGTTGTATTCTTCTTCTGATTCATATTTTTCGCCATGGGTAAAATCATACAGGCTTGCAGGACTGCTAAGACCGGGTTTAACAGATAAAATTTCAACAAATTCACCTGTATAAATATCGCCTGCGTTAATTTCATCTTCAGGGCGTGGACCGATTATTGACATTTCGCCTTTAAGAATGTTAAAAAACTGCGGTGTTTCATCTAACTTAGTTTTTCTTAAAAAATCACCAAACGGATAAACGCGGGAATCAGATCTTAAAGTAGTAGAACGCACTTTTCCGCTGTTAACGCACATTGTACGGAATTTATAAAGCGTAAATATTTTTGCATTTTTACCTACACGCTTGGCTTTATAAATTACTGGACCAGGCGATTGTATTTTAATTATGATACTAATCACAATCCACCAAGGCAAAAATACAAGAATTGCTAAAAATGAAAGTATAATATCACTTAAACGTTTCAAAAACAGATACATTTTTTCACCTATGTAAGATTTCTTAAAAGCAAAAAGCTTTCAGCTGCATCAAGACCAACGCGAAGCCCTTCTGCGATATCGGCCTTTTGTAAATATTCAATGCTACGTGGATGTGGATATTCACGTAATTCTGTATCGTACTTAGAAAAAGCTTCGTATTTTTTCTGGGCATAAATCCCGCTGATATCTTCATACCAGTTGGGCATAAAAGCACTGTTCGCATTTTGAATATTCCACTCTGTTGAAGATGGAACAGAATATGCAAATAATTTTTTTACGATTTGGTTGGCTACAGGCCTGCACGCAACCAGTGTTGATTCATAAACACATCTGTGATCCTTGTTCACGTCACCATAAAAATGCGTGTAAACTATATTAGGCTTAAACTCAGCAATAACTTTTTCTATGGCGGCATTTACCTGGATATGTGGTGTTACGTCAAGCTTCATATCAGGAAGTTCGCCATAATAAATTTTGCCAATTCCAAGAACGGAAGCACAGTTTTGTGTTTCCTTCTTTTTCTTTTCAATAATAGCGGAAATATCACCGCTTTCATTATACTGCGCAGAACTACCGTCAGTAACGATTAACAGCGCAATCTCGGCACCGGCAAGAGCATATTTTGCGATTGTGCCACCCATACCTAAAACTTCATCATCAGGGTGCGCTGCAATTATTAACACACGATCCATATTGTTTTCTCCTTTTTTTACTTTCCAGAATTAAAAACAATCTTAAACTTAAGTTTATCATATTTTCTGTAAAAAATCAACCCAAAATCTAAAGATATTATGCGCTATTATATCAATTTTCGTTGCATTTTGGCAAAAAAATAACTCTGTTAAAAGTAACAGAGTTATTTATATTTTTAGCTTCATTAAACCGTGCTTATTGCAGAAAATATACAAATAGCCTTTGCCACGAAGTTTTATGCGTGCCTCAGCATTGCCTTCGGGGTATAACT
>JAZSPY010000031.1:0-2638 GCA_045537705.1 Clostridia bacterium | reverse complement strand
TGTCTTCCTAAGACCCGCTTGGCCTCCGACTTAGAACAACGTTTGCTGCTTTAACCATAGCATCAGCTGCTTCAATAGCTGCAACAAGACCTCTGGTTTCAACCATACCTAATGCTTCCTGTGACATTTGTGTTTCCTCCTTAATTTATTTAAAATTTAAATTTAACCTTTTTAGGTTATATTACTTAATTGTGGGGAGAATCTTCTCAACATCGCCGTGAGGACGAGGAATAACGTGTGTTGCTACTACTTCGCCTAAACGGGCTGCTGCATTTCCGCCTGCTTCAGTTGCTGCTTTAACTGCACCAACGTCGCCACGAACCATAACGGATACAAGTCCGCTACCGATCTTTTCTGTTCCGATAAGAACAACGTTTGCTGCTTTAACCATAGCATCTGCTGCTTCAATAGCTGCAACAAGACCTCTGGTTTCAACCATGCCTAATGCTTCCTGAGTCATTTTTCTTTCCTCCTTAATAATTTCCTGTTTGGGTTCAGCCTTCTTTACAGGTGCAACCTGTTCTTTGGCTTCTGTTTTAACTTGTGCCACTCTTTTAGCGGCCCTGCTTGCTGCAGAGGCTGCCTTAGGAGTTGCAGTTGTTTTTTTAGCAGTTGTACTTTTTGCTGCTGTTGTTTTTTTAGCAGTTGTTGTCTTTTTAGCTTCTGCCATTTTTTATACCGCCTTTCCTAAATTAAACCTCTTGCAAGTAGGTTTCATCTTCTTTTTGTTTTTGCCTTTCCGCATAGATTCTGCGAGTTCTTTGTGCTGAAAGTTCAACAATTCTTGCAGTTTCACTATGTGGATTTGCTATTACAGCGTGGGCTGCAACATTTTTAATGCACTTTTCTACTGCAGTTTCTACTGCTTGTGCTACGGCAGAAATTGATCCTTGCACGATTATCGTAACAAGCCTGCCGCCTAATTTACGTTCCCAGGTAACAAACTCTACGTCTGCAGTTTTGCACATAATATCAAGGGCGTCAACTGCTGCCGCAACGCTTTCTACCTCAACAAGTCCTAAAGACTTCATAATAAACCTCTTAATATCTTAGATTTTGGGAAGGATCTTTTCAACATCGCCATGAGGACGAGGAATAACGTGTGTTGCTACAACCTCACCTAAACGAGCTGCTGCTGCGCCGCCTGCTTCTGTTGCTGCTTTAACTGCGCCAACATCGCCGCGAACCATAACGGATACAAGTCCGCTACCGATCTTTTCAGTTCCGATAAGAACTACCTCTGCTGCTTTAACCATAGCATCTGCTGCTTCAATAGCTGCAACAAGACCTCTGGTTTCTACCATTCCTAATGCTTCCTGTGACATATTAATTTTCCTCCGTCAATAAATTACTTTTTATCAAAAGCGTTAAGCTTTAACATTTTTTGTGTATCCTCTTCAGGATTGGGTATTACGTGGGTGCAAATTACACCTGAAACCTTTTGGGCTGCTTCCTTTGCGGCTTCAATTGCTGCTTCAACTGCAGCTACTTGGCCACGGAACTTAACGCACACGATTAACGGTACCTTAAGGCCTTCAGGATTGCCCGGTTTATTTTTATCAAAGGGTTCACTTATTACATCAGCTGCTTTACAACCTGCATCGCAAGCTACAAATGCTGCTGCTAAACCGTAAACCTCAATAATTCCAACTGCCTGCATAATTTACCCTCTTACTTATTGATAACCGCTATCTTAAGGCCCTGCATTGCAAGGTTTGTTTTAAGTGCCTCATTGATTTCTTCAAGAGGATAGCGGTGTGTAATAAGCTTTTCCATAGGAAGTCCGATAGCTTTAGCACGTTTAAGGAAATCAAATGTTGTTGCATAATCCCTTAAAGTGTAAACCCATGAACCAACTGTTGTGATTTCTTTGGCGCAGATATCAAAGTGGGGGTTGATTGTTGCATCACCGCCGTTGATAAAGAAGCCAAGTACACAAAGGCCGCCGCCGTTACGGATGAATTTGTAGATATTTGCGTGTCCCACAGGTGAGCCTGTGCACTGGAATGCAAAATCTGCTAAGTAACCGCCAAAGGCTGCTTCAACACCCTTTGCAAGTTCTTCCTGGCCTTTGAAGTTCTTAAAGTTAACTGAATTATCAGCACCCATTTCCTTAGCAAAAGCAAGGCGTTTTTCATCGCCATCAACAGCAACGATATTTTCAATACCCATTGTGCGAAGAATTGCAATACAGATAAGACCGATTGGTCCGCAGCCCTGAACAACTACACGGGAGTTGAATTTTAAGATACCTGTTGTTTTTGCGCGTTCTACTGCGTGAATAAGAACTGCACAAGGCTCAATAAGGATTCTTGAATCAAGATCAAGATCGCTTACGTTAAAGATTGACGAGCCCTTACGAACAAAGATATAATCCGCAAACCAACCGTTGTGGTGGATATCATCATCAGGAAGAAGACCATAAACGTCTGCCCCGCCAACGTTCTGTTTGTTAAGATCAAACATTGTAATATCAGGGTTATCCTTGAAGATCATACAGGTAACTACCTTATCTCCTACCTTGAGGGGCTTACCTGCGCTATCCTTTGTTACGTTTTTACCAACCTTCACAACCTCTCCTGTTCCCTCGTGACCGAGAACTACAGGAATAAGGGAGAAGGGATCGCGCTTAAATTCG
>JAZSPY010000032.1:0-2764 GCA_045537705.1 Clostridia bacterium | reverse complement strand
ATCGCTGAAACAGAATATGGCGTTGGCACTTAAATTTTTGCCATTTTGTTTTTCAAGCCAACTTTTTGCAACTTCATATCCGCCTGATTTTGTGCTATCGCAAACAAGTAATTCAATGTTAGATTTATCAATGTTATTTTCATTTAAAAACGCGCAAAAACCGTTATATCTTTCCCTTGCAGAAGAAATCTGCATATCGGGGAATATAAGTAAAAACTTTTTATGCCCTAAATTAAATAAGTGTTGTGCCACCAAAAAACCACCTTCAAAATCGTTGGTTTGCACAAAGTTTTCTGTCTGATTTTCGCCTTTTCGTTGCAAAAGCACGTAGGGGATATTGGCTTGTTCAATATGTGAATAACAAAAATCAGATTCCTTACTTGGCACTATAAAAATGCCATCAACACCGTGGGCAACCATATTATCAATTAGTTTGCTTTCTTTTGTTGAATTTTCATTAGAATTTCCAAGCATTAAGGTGTAATCGGTTTGATTACATATCCTTTCAATGCCATTATACATATATGAAAAAACAGGGTTGCAAATATCAGGCACAATTATGCCAAACATCATTGATTTTGCAGTTTTTAAATAACTTGCCGCTAAATTTTTGCGGTAACCAAGTTTTTGTGCAGTTTCCTGAACAAGTTTCGTGGTTTCAGGGCCTATATCGGACATATTCCTTAAAGCACGTGAAACTGCATTAACCGAAAGATTAAGTTCTTCAGCAATATTCTTTAAAGTTACAGGCATTATCGCACTCCTAAAAAAACAATACGTATACTTATCTTATATATAATAAACGGGATTTTGTCAAGAAAATTTTTAAATTATAAATTCTCAATATTGACATTTGAATAAAAATATGATATAATCACTTTAACGATAAAGTAAATTAAAGGAGCAATATAGATGAAATTAGCAGTATTGATTGCTAACCGTGGATTTTTTCCAAGCACGGTAATTGATTCAGCAAGGGAAGAAATGACTCAGGCTATTAAAAAAGCAGGGGCAGAAGTTTTAATGCTTGATAAAGATGCTACAAAATACGGTGCAGTTGAATTAAGACCTGATGGGGAAGTATTTAATAAATTTTTAAAAGCGCACCAGGGGGAATACGATGGTTTAATTATCTGTTTACCTAACTTTGGCGATGAAAACGGTATTAAAGAAGCCATTAAGGATATAAACGTACCTATCTTATTACAGGCATATCCTGATGAACTTGATAAATTAGATTTTGCTTCACGTAGGGATGCTTTCTGCGGTAAACTTGGTTTATGCGCAGTATTAAAACAAATGAATGCAAAAATCGTTCAAACAGAAAGTTTTACCGTTCATCCTTTAAGCGATGAATTTAATAAAGAATTAAAGCAGTTTATGGCAGTTTGCCGTATTGTAAAAAGAATGAAGCATATGCGCCTTGGCGTTCTTGGTGCAAGAACAACCGCATTTAAAAGCGTTCGCTTTGATGAAGGCGCTTTGGAATCAAGGGGTTGTGACGTTGAAACTTTAGATATGACTCAGATTTTTGATAAAGTTAAAGCCATTAAGGATGATGATCCCCGCCTTGATTATTGGAAACAGGAAATCTTAGGCATTTCCGATATAAGCGATATGCCGTCTTACGCAATGCTTAATCAGTGCAAACTTGGTGTTGCAATGGAAGAATTAAAAGAAGAAATGGCGCTTGACGTTATGGCGATCCGTTGCTGGAGTGAGCTTCAGTATGAATATAAGATTGCACCTTGCACAGTAATGGCAATCTTAAATAAAAGGCAGATTCCCGTAGTTTGCGAAACTGACGTTACTAATGCAGTTGCAATGTTTGCACTTGCTATGGCATCTTACACGGGTGTTGGCTGCCTTGATATAAATAATAACTACGGTTCTGATCCTAATAAATGTATACTTTTCCATTGTGGACCGATGCCTTCTGATCTTCTTACAGGAAAAGGGCATATGGAAGAACATAAAATGTTTACTAAAACTCAGGGCGAAAACTGTTCCTGGGGTGTAAACGTTGGCAAGATTAAGCCTTGCACCGTAACCTTATGCGGTATGCGCACCGAAAACGGTGAAACACGTTATTTTGTTGAAAAAGCAGAAGTGCTTGAAACGGAACTTGACCGTCGTTTTTTTGGTACATACGGTGTTGTTGAAATCCCATCACTTCAGAAAAAATTAAAACATATGGCAGAAGAAGGTTTCAGGCATCACGCTATTATTACCGAAGGCGATTATACCACCGCAATCCGCGAAGCATTAACCAAATATTTAGGCTACACTGAAATTAAACTTTAATTAAAGGAGATTTTAATTATGAATAAATTAGGCATTTTTATGAACTTCTGGGAAAAGAATTGGGCAGCAGATCACAAAAAGTACATTAAAAAAGCAAAGGCAATCGGGTTTGACGTTTTAGAATTTCAGGCTCAACCTTTGTTAGAAATGACAGATGATCACATTCGTGATTTAAAGAGATTAGCAGATGATGAAGGCATTGAACTTACTTACAGCTTAGGTCTTGACCGCCGTTATGACGTTTCTTCTTTAAACGAAACCATTCGCAAGGGCGGTGTTGAATATCTTCAGAACATCGTTAAAAAAATGCACGTTGGTGGCGGAACACTTCTTTCAGGTGTAAGCTATGCAGGATGGGGCACGCCTGATGATATGGGCGATTCAAAAATGCCATACTGGAATCAGAGTATTAAGAGTATGAAAGAAATCATTAAGGTTGCTGAAGATTGTAACGTTACAT
>JAZSPY010000125.1:0-4566 GCA_045537705.1 Clostridia bacterium | reverse complement strand
AAGCAGATTCAGGATACGAAAGACAATAAAAAAACTAACGCTTCAAGTGTTAATAAAGCACCTGTAAAAAATACACAAAATCAAAGTTCCCCGCAAACAAACAAACCAAAGCGCCAACTTACCCCGCAGGAAATTGAGTTTATTAAAAAACATCGTGAAAAATTAGGGGTTAGTATAAGCGGTCCTTTAACGGAAGAAGAAAAGGAGCTTTTAAGGCGCCGCCGTCAGTTAATTGAACAAAGGCAAAAAGAGGCGCAGGCAACGCAGGCAGATGAACCTAAAACACGTAAAAGGCGTGAAATTTCTTTAAAAGAAAAAGAAATTTTAAAACAAAAACGGGAAGCAAGGCAAAAGAACAGAAGTTCTTTATTAAACGAAAAACCGGAACGAAAGCAAATAAATGAAGAAACACAAAAAGAAAAACGTGAACAGATAGAAGCAGCTTCAAGGTTTTTTACAAATCGTACCGAAAGCGGTAATTACTTTATCAACCTTATATTTGTAACGTTTAAAATGTTCCTTATAGGCTTGCTTGTTATTTGCGTTTCAGGTGTAGGTTTTGTGCTTGGTATGTCCAAATCCTATTTGGAAACTGTTCCTGAACTTGATTTTGGCGTTGTTAAAGAACAGGATCAGGCAACGGTTTTAATGGATGCCAAAGGTAATGTTTTAGTAAACTATTACAATTTAGAAAATCGTGAATGGGCGAGTTTGGATGAAATTCCCGATGCTTTAGAAAACGCGGTTATCGCTATTGAAGACGTTCGCTTTAAAAGGCATATGGGTATTGATTTTAAGCGTTTGTTTTCAGTTGCGTTATCAAACCTTACAAGCGGTTCAATGCAAGGTGGCTCAACCATAACCCAGCAGTTAATTAAAAATACGATTCTTTCTTTTGAACAGACATATAAAAGAAAGATTCAGGAAGCTTCACTTGCGTTAGAATTAGAACGTAAATATTCAAAAGAAGATATTTTAGAAGCATATCTTAACACCATTTATATGGGCGGATCATGTTACGGTGTTAAAACTGCCGCAAAGGATTACTTTGGCAAGGAATTAAATGAACTTACTTTAAGGGAATGTGCTTGCTTAGCAGGTATGATACAAAATCCTTCAAGGTATAATGCGCGCAGTAATTTCTATTCACGTAATAATCCTGCAAGAACAAATAACCGTACAAACCTTGTGCTTTATGAAATGAGGGATAACGGTTTAATAAATGAAGAACAGTATCAGGCAGCCCGAAATGATACGTTAAAACCTTTAGAAAATTCACCGTATTCTCAAGAAACGGGAATGATTTATTTTACAGATTACGTTATTGATAGCGTAGTAAGTGAAATTTTAAAAGACCGTAATTTAGAAGATAACGCTAAAAATCGTAGCGAAATAAGAAAAGAAATCCGTGTTTCAGGCTATACCATTTATACAACTGTTGATGGCCAGCAACAAAAAGCGGCAGAAGAAGCAGTTTACGGATTTAAAAATTATCCTAAAATGCGCTATGAATCTGATTCATATACTGTTTCAGGCAGAAATCCTGATGGCACAGTTATCCGTTTAACACAGCCACAGTGCGCAGTTGCGGTTGTGGATTACCATAACGGACACATCGTTGCCCTTGTTGGCGGAAGGCAAGCACCTACAGGTTCCTTGCAGTTTAACAGGGCATACCAATCAACAATGCCTGTTGGTTCATCAATAAAACCCATTGCAGTTTATGCGCCTGCCATTGAAAACGGTTTAGGTGTAGGCTCGGTATTCTATGATGAACCGTTAAAAATAAACGGATGGGATTCTGTAAACGGTTATCCAATGAACAATAGCCGCACCTTTGCCGGTAGGGTAACTATGCGCAAAGCCTTTGTAAATTCCCTTAATACTTCTGCTGCACAGGCACTTTTATATGATGTAGGTATTGAAAATTCAGTAAATACTCTTAAAAATTTAGGTGTTGCTTCTGAACATATAAGCGCAACAGGTTCAGGGCTTGCGTTAGGTAGTTCAGGTATTACGCCACTAGAGATGGCAGGGGCATTTTCTACTATTGCAAATCTTGGTACTTATATTGAACCTATTGCCTTTACTAAAGTTGTTGATCAAAACGGAAACACTATTATTGATAAGCAAAGTGCACAGGAAAAACACAAAGTATTTTCTGAAAGCACCGCTTGGCAAGTTGCATCTATGATGCGTGATGTTGCTACAGGCGGTATCGCTAACAGAATAGCTGTTTCAGGGCAAACGGTTTATGGTAAAACAGGTACAAACTCTGATTCCCGCGGTGTTTTCTTTGCAGGTTTTACAGGATATTATACTTGTTGCGTATGGGTAGGCTCAGATGCCTATAAGCCGCTTCACTCAAGCGCACAGGGAAGCCAGTATGCAGGTCCCCTGTTTTCAGCGGTTATGAATGCAATACATAAAGGTAAACCTAATAAGGCTTTCAGCAACGTTGATCCTGCAACTATAGGCATTCAACAGGTGGAATACTGCCTTGTTTCAGGTAAACTTGCAACGGCTGCTTGTACGCAGAAGCATACTGATTACGGCGCACCCGGAAATATGCAAACTTGTGATATGCATAAATCTGTTGAAATATGCTCCGATTCAGGCGCATTGGCAACCGAAAACTGCCCAACGGAAAAACGTAAAGCACAAACGGTTGTTTTAATACCTGAAAAAGGTATGTTTAATTACGTTTACTATAATTATTATGAGTATTTTGTTTCCGTTGCAGGAACACCTGTTGTTAATATGAACAGTTGTAATGTTGATCATAACTCGCTGGCATCTCCGCCACCAACAGAAACTCAAATACCAACGGAAACTCCGCCGCCAACAGAAACTCAAATACCAACGGAAACTCCGCAAATAACGGAAACTCCGCAACCAACGGAAACTCCTCAACCAACGGAATAACAAAAAAAGGAAGGTTTTTACCTTCCTTTTTATTTTTATTTTGCAGCCAAATTTTCTAAAGTAAGTTTATCTGCAATTAAAGCGATAAATTCGCCGTTGGTGGGTTTATCATTTTTTCCGTAAACTTTAAAACCAAAAAGTTCATTGATATTTTCAATTTTGCCTCTTGTCCAGGCAACTTCAATAGCGTGGCGGATAGCCCTTTCTACTTTGCTTGAAGAAGTATTAAATTTTCTTGCAATACCGGGGTATAATTCCTTTGTAATACGGTTAATGGAATCAGGGTTTTCAACAACCATTTTAACGGCTTCGCGCAAAAAGTGGTAGCCTTTTATATGGGCGGGAATACCAATTGAAATAAACACGCTTGAAATCTTTTCATCAATTGAAGTAGCGCTGCGATTCTCTTTGTTTACCGAAAGCGGTGAAATACCTTTTTTAAGAGATATAACGTCACGGATGCGTCCTTTTATGCTTTCTGATTCAAAGGGCTTGGCAATGTAATATTTTGCACCTAAATTAAGGGCGCGGAATATAAAATTCTCTTGTGTTAATGCTGAAATAACAATAATTTCAGGCATCATATTATGTTCAACCAAATACTCCATAACACCAAAACCATCAAGCTGGGGCATAATTATATCTAAAAGCACAAGGTCGGGCTTTTTGTTAGAAATCATATCAATGGCACACATTCCATTGGCAGCAGTACCGATTAGTTCAACTTCAGGCATTTCCTTAAGCATATTGCTTAATTTTTCTCTCACCTCCTGGCTGTCATCAACGACCAAAATCTTAGTTTTTTCCTGTTCAATCATAATTATTTTTCTCCTTACCGTTGTATTAATATCAAAGATCGGTCTTCCAAAGACCGTGGAGATTGCAGTATGCATATACCGCAACCGGCTTTTCGTCGACAATAGCAAAGGTTACCTCGGGAGCTTTGCCAACCTCAAGGCACTTGCGCTGTCCGCCATTGTCGGTTTCAAGATATACCCAAAGGATGCTGTGTTCCTCTGCCATGGGATGCTCAACCGAGCCTACGGTTACGTGAACAGTGTTGCCTTCAACCTTTACAACCGGGATATGCTTTTCGCGGCTTGCTTCAACGGTACCCGCTTCAAGCTTCGTCATTTTCTGACCGCAGCACATAAGGGGCGCGCCGGATTCGTTTATCATTCCTACAAGATTACCGCAACGTTCGCAGATGTAAAATTTGTTGTTGTTAGTCATATTATTTATCCTCCGATAATTCAAAGTATATTCTTTATGGTTCAATTATATCACGTATATTTTGACGTTTCTGTGACTTGGTCACATTATAGAACGATTCGTTTAAAAACCTGCCTGAAATATTGACATACAGCCAAAAAACGTGATATAATCGCATATAGAAATAGCAGATTTTTTAAAAAGCTTTGATTTTTTGGAGAATTGAGAAATGGATGAAAAGCAACTTACGGAATTGTTAAAAATGAGCTTTCCGTTTTGGGATGGTTTGAGTAACGAGGATAAAGCTGCGTTTTTATCTTCATCCTGCGAAGTTAGTTTTTTGAAAGGTGCAAATATACATGACGGAAACGAGTGCACCGGCATAATACTGGTCAAAAGCGGCAGTTTGCGTCTTTATATTCTTTCAGA
>JAZSPY010000142.1:0-1990 GCA_045537705.1 Clostridia bacterium | reverse complement strand
TATCAGATATTGCGATGGCTTTTTTTACGTTTAAGATTGCTTTATCTATATCGCCCATTTTATAATAAGCAATGGATAAAATATCGTACGGTGTTGAATCCCAACAATTCGCCTGGGTTATATACGTTTTTGTTCGTTCTTTTATATTTAAGGCGTATTCAATAAAATAAGCACAGCCAAGATAATTTTCGCGGTAATATTCAAAATACGCTGCATCTAACCATGGCTCTCTTAAATAAGGTGCTTCGCATATAGCAAACAAATAATATTTATATGCTTCGCTTACGTTATTTAGCGCTTCATAACACTTGGCAATATAGCGCATTGAAGCACAGCGTTCATCTTTCCACCTTGCAGTTTTCATTTTTAGATGCTTTTTTAATGTATATATTGCCAGATCGTATTTTCTGTAAAACATATATTCCCTGCCTAAATAATGCATATTTCTATCGTTTTTTGGATCTTCTTTAATAGCTAATTCTAAAAGAGGAAGATATTGCCCTCTTGATTTAGAATTATCAGGATAATGGTTTAATTGAACACCTTCAACAATTTGTGTGTATTCTTTTTTACTAACAAGAACTTCGTGAACGGGATTTTTCCAGGAATATCCCTGCCTTTTATGTGCTTTATCAATATAAAAAACAACACCTTCACTACCATCAGTATTAAACGACCAAGTGTATCTATAACTTAAACGGGTTACACCATTATTAAATGCTTCTTCCATTTTTTTGCGCCAACCGGCAACAAAAATTTCATCTAAATCGGTGCAAACGCAAAGATCGGTATCATCAGGTACAAGCGCTAAAGATTGATTTCGCGCTTCATCAAATCGCCATGGTTTTATTATTTTTTGAAAAACCTTTACCCCATATTTTTCAAGCTCTTTTACTGTATTATCAGTTGAACCTGTATCTAAAACGTAGATTTCATCGGCTTCTTTCATACTTTCAACCCAGCGCTTAACAAACTTTTCTTCGTTTTTTGCAATAGCATAAACACAAATCTTAATACTAACACCCCCATTTATATGTAAATCTCCGCAAAAAATGCGGAGATTGTTTTTTAGTCAGCTAACTTTTTAACTGAAAGAGTTGCGTTAGTATCGGCATTAAGGTTGAAAGTTGCTGTTAATTCTGATTCAAGATTAAGTGAAAGAACATCGCCTTCTGCAAGAGTAACAATTGTGCTTCCTGTCATCTGAACACTATCGTTGGTTGTAACACGCTGTGTGATTTCAGCGCTTGGAATGGTAACACCGTTGTTTTGAACAGAGAAAGTAATATCACCTGTATTACCAAGTGCAGCGGTGCCTGAAAGCATATAATTGATTTCATAAACGCCTGCTTCTTCAATAGTAAGTGTATTGGTTCCTGCTGTAACATTTAATAATGGCATTACACTTGCCAATGGAATTAAGGTTGGTGTGCCCGGTGTAAGATCTAATGATTCAACACTTGTATCAAACAATCCGCCATAAGCTTCAATAATACCTGCATCACCAGCGGGACCTGTAGGACCTGTTGCACCTACACTACCTGCAATACCTTGCGGACCAGTTGGTCCTGTGGCTCCTGCTACACCAGCAATACCTTGAATACCTTGTAAGCCTTGAGGTCCTGTGGGGCCTGTAGCGCCTACTTCACCTTGGATACCTTGTAATCCTTGGGGTCCGGTTGGTCCTGTTGGTCCGGTTACGCCTTGAACACCCTGTAAGCCTTGAGGACCTGTTGGTCCTGTAGCACCTGCTACACCTTGAATACCCTGTAAGCCTTGGGGGCCGGTAGGACCGATTTCACCAGGAACACCTTGTATTCCCTGCGGCCCTGTTGGACCTGTAGCGCCTACTACACCTTGAATACCCTGTAAACCCTGCGGGCCTGTTGGACCCTGAATTCCTTGAACACCCTGAATACCTTGTGGGCCAGTTGGACCAACAACACCTTGTATTCCTTGAACGCCTTGTGGCCCCTGTGGACCCGTTGGG
>JAZSPY010000043.1:0-2256 GCA_045537705.1 Clostridia bacterium | reverse complement strand
CATATCAGTTTCAATTTTTGTGCCCATTATATGCCCGATAGAAGCCATATAATAGTTGGCACAGGTATCAATAAGCCTTAACGCAAGATAAATAATACCTGCAGTAATGATAAAACTTAAAGTAAGGGTTTCAGGGGCGTTTGTTGCCCTGCCTGTAATTTCACGCACAATTAACGGAAACACGATTTCGCACCCCGTTGTTAAAAGCGCGCAAAAAAGGTCTAAAATAAGCGTGGGAATATAAGGCTTATAATAGGGGAAAAAGTTTTTTAATAACGTTTTTGTTTTCATAAACAACACCTTTAATATAGATATATTAATATTATAAAGAAAAAAACGAATTTAAGCAACAAAAAACCCCGTAAAAACGGGGTAAAAATTTTATTTTTTAGGTAATCTTTTAAAAAGAGCCTGTATTTTAGGTATCGCGATTAAAATAAAACAGGGGATAGCATCAATAAACACGAAGGCATTATAAACAAAGCTGTATAAAATAGGATTATATGGTGCATATTCCGCCCAGAAAACTATACCTGCAAAAACGTGGCATAAGTACCTTACTAAAACTGCAAGGGCAAAACCAAGATAAAGGTTTAAGGCTTTATTCTTTGTTCTGAAAACGCCCGACAGCGCACTGATTGCAACAAAGGGGAAAATGTAATCAAACAAAAACTGGGGCAGGGAAAGAAAATAAGATTCCTGTAAAAACTGCAAGGTAGCATAAGCAATACCTGCAATTAAACCCCAAACAGGGCCTGCCATATAACCGTAAGCAAGCATAGGCAGCATACTTGCGGCAGTAACCGAGCCACCGTTTGGCATCTTCCATAAACGGATATAAGAAAGTATAAAGGATAAAGCAATACATACCGCACCGTAAGTTAACTTTCTGGTATCCCATTTAAGCCCACCGGTTTTTTTGTTGATAAATCTTAAAAGAACAACAATTAAAACTGCGCTTAACACTGAAACTAACGTTAAAGGCAGATTAAGTTCCAAAAACTTATCAAGCATCTCTTTAAAATAGGAACTAAGTGACAAAGTTTGAAGCATCATAAAAAACACTTCCTTTCTGAAAAATTAAAACCGTATATCATAGGGATATACGGCTGAAACTTTCAGTCTTAATAAGCTTCCCTACGGTAGGATTATCTACACAGGTTTAATGGGTTTAGCGTTTTGCAATCTCAGCCCTTTTAAAAGGACTCCCCAAGCCGATATACAGTTTTATTAAATTATAGCAGAAAAATTGTTGAAGTCAAGCAAAAATATGATATAATATACGTAAGAATTTTTTAGAGGTATTTATTATGAGTAATTTTTTCGCATTGATGGCAAGAATGAAGTATATTCGCCGTTGGGGGCTTATGCGTTCTGTAAGGGAGGAAAATATACAGGAACATTCCCTTCAAACAGCAATGATAGCCCATATGCTTGCTTTAATTGGCAATAAGTTTTATGAAAAAAACTATAATGCCGATTCAGTTGCAGTAAAAGCAATGTATCACGAAGCAAGCGAAATCATCACAGGCGATCTTCCAACGCCTATAAAATATTATAATGCCGAAATCAAAACCGCATATAAGCAGATTGAAAATATCGCAACAGAACAAATTTGCAAAATGCTGCCTGAAGAATTTAAAGAAGATTTTTTACCCATTTTAAATATTCAGGATCAGGAAGAAAAAAAGCTTGTTAAATATGCCGATAGAATCTGCGCATATTTAAAATGCGTTGAAGAAGTTAATGCAGGCAATCAGGAATTTATTGATGCCCAGAATTCAATCAAGCAGGATATTGATAAGATTGATTCTCCGGAAGTTAAATATTTTATGGATAACTTTGCAGGCGGCTTTGATCTTACTTTAGATAAATTGAGGTAAAAAATATGAAAGCAGGTATTTCAACCGCATCCCTTTACGGTAAAATGTATACCGAAGAAGCGCTTGATTTTTTCAATAAAAACGGTGTTGAAAACGCAGAAGTTTTTCTTTCTTCTTTTTCAGAATACGATGAAAACTTTGGCAAAACTTTAAAAAAGGTGCAAGGCAACGTAAACGTTCATTCAATACATACTTTGAACTCGCAGTTTGAAGGTCAACTTTTTTCTAAATCCAAAAGGCAACAAGAAGATGCTTTAAAAATTTTCACTTCGTGCTTAAAGATAGGGCAAAGGCTTGGTGCAAAAATATACGTTTTACACGGCCCCCAACAAATGAAATATACCAAGTACGTAACCAACTATCAGTTTTTTGG
>JAZSPY010000110.1:0-30686 GCA_045537705.1 Clostridia bacterium | reverse complement strand
AAAATGTATAAACTGTAAATTTATCGTATGAATTAAAGAATTCATTTGACAGAATTTAGATTATATATGATAATTGACATGCTAAATAAAGCCTAATGGGGCAAAAATCAGGGTGGAAATATGACAAATATTAAACACGTTACGGAAAGCACTTTCCGTCAGGAAGTTGAAAAAGCAACAGTTCCTGTATTAGTTGACTTTTATGCCGATTGGTGTGGACCTTGCCAGATGGTTCAGCCTGAACTTGAAGCACTTGCTGAATCTAACAAAAACGTTATTGTTGCAAAGGTAAACGTTGATGAAAACAATAATCTTGCAGAAAGATTTGGCATTAACAACATTCCTTGTATGCTTCTTTTCAAAAACGGTGAAGTTAAAAAAACAATCATTGGTTTCAGAACAAGACAACAGCTTGAAACCGTAGTTAATTTAGACTAATACAAAAAGAACGGTACGTTTAATGCGTACCGTTTTTTATTTTTACAGGAATCTGCGCTAAAATTACTGCAATAAACATAATAGCGCAGCCAAGGTATTCCCTTAAAGATAAAACCTCGTTTAAAATAATTGCCCCAAAGATAACCGCAAAAACGGATTCAAGGCTTAATAACAGGGTAACAACTGTTGGGTTAGAACCTTTTTGGGCAAGTATCTGTAAGGTGTAAGCAACACCTGAAGAAAACACGCCAACGTATAAAACTTGCCACAAGCAACTGTAAGCAACTGTTAAAGAAGGCGATTCAAAAATGAATGCGCAAATAAAGGAAAACAGTGAAACAAAAAAGAACTGCATAAAAGATAAATGCACACCGTTTACTTTGTTGGTAAAATGGTCAATTGTTAAGATATGTATTGCAAAAACTATGGCGCAACCAAAGGCAAATAAATCGTGAACGTTAATATAAAAACCCGTGCCTTGTTCAATGCACAAAAGGTACATACCAATTAAGGCCAGCACAACACTTATCCAAACGTTAAAGGTAGATTTTTTTCTTAAAAATAAAGCAAAAACAGGCACAAGCATTAAATAAAAAACAGTTATAAAACCAACCTTACCGCTTTCAGTTTCTTCCGAAAAAGCCGCTTGCTGTAAGTTTGAAGCCACAAAAAGTGCGCATCCGCAACAAAGCCCGCCTAAGATAAGGTTTTTTAAATATTCCTTATCTGATAATTGATTTTTAATGTTTTTAAAGCCCTTTGAAAAAAGAATTGAAACAAAAAATAATACGATAACTGCAATAATTGCCCTTAACGCATTAAAGGTAAAAGGCTCCATTCCTTTTAAAGCACAGTCTGCCTGGGCAGAAAACGCGAGCCCCCAAATTATCGCCGCAAGTACGGGGAATAGGTTTTGCCTGATTTTATCCATAAAAAACATCCTTTTAAAAAACTAATGTACATTTTAACATAAAATACAATAACGCACAACATATATTTATAGGGCTTTTGTTTGACAAAACACCTAAACTAAAATATAATAAAACCATAAAAAATATATTTGGTGGATCACTTATGCTTAATAAAGAATGGAAACAATTAAAAAACGGCTCAGATATTCGCGGTATCGCAATTAAAAGCGAAAACGGTGAAATTAACCTTACTGATGAAGTAGTTTATAAAATAGCAAAAGGCTTTGGCGTTTGGCTTCAAAGTGTAGTTAATAAAGTGCCCAAAGATATTAAGGTGGCAGTAGGCCACGATTCAAGGCTTTCTGCAAACAGAATTAAAACGCAGGTTATTAACGGCTTAAAAAGCGCAGGCTTTACCGTTTACGATTGCGGTTTAATCTCAACCCCTGCAATGTTTATGACAAATATTGTGCCTTCTTTAAACTGTGATGGCTCAATACAGATAACCGCAAGCCACTTGCCTTATGACCGTAATGGTTTAAAGTTCTTTACAAAAGCAGGCGGATGCGAAGGCAAGGATATTGAAGCAATTTTATTAAATGCTCAGGAAGATAAAACTTTACCTGAAAAGGAAGGCAAAATCATTGAATATGATTTTTTATCTGAGTACGCTGATATTTTAGTTCAAAAAGTGCGCAGTGCAGTAAACAGTAAAGAAGATTATGAAAAGCCCCTTAAAAACTTTAAGGTGGTAGTTGATGCCGGTAACGGCGCAGGCGGTTTTTACGTTGAAAAAGTGTTAAAACCTCTTGGCGCAGAAACGAAAGGCAGCCAGTTTTTAGAGCCTGACGGTACTTTCCCAAATCATATTCCAAACCCTGAAAACGAAGAGGCTATGGGCTTTATCACACAGGCAGTGCTTGATAATAAAGCCGACTTTGGCATTATTTTTGATACTGATGTTGATAGGGCAGGGGCAGTAGATTCTAAAGGCAGTGAAATCAACCGTAACAAGCTTATTGCGTTAATTTCCGCAATTTTGTTAGAAGAAAAAACTCCCGCAATTATTGTAACGGATTCAATTACGTCAGACGGTTTAAAGAAGTTTATTGAAAACCACGGTGGTATGCATCACCGCTTTAAACGTGGTTATAAAAACGTTATTAACGAAGCCATTCGCTTAAATAAAGAAGGCACATATTGTCCTATTGCCATTGAAACAAGCGGCCACGCTGCATTAAAAGAAAACTATTTCCTTGATGATGGGGCATACCTTGTAACAAAACTTTTAATAAAGATGGCACAGTTAAAGGAACAAAATAAAAAGTTAGAAGATCTCCTTTTAGGTTTGGAAGAACCACTTGAACAAAAAGAAATCCGTATGAATATATCTTTAGAAGATTTTAAATCATACGGTGAAAGCATTATTAAAGCAATAGAAAATTACGCAAACGCAAATGAAAACTGGATTTTAGCACCTGACAATCACGAAGGCATTCGCATTTCATTTAATAAGGAAAAAGGTGATGGTTGGTTTTTATTAAGAATGAGCTTGCACGAACCTTTAATGCCCCTTAATATTGAAAGTAATATAAAGGGCGGAGTTAAAACCATCTTAAAGCAGCTTTATCCCGTGTTAAAGAAATACGAGCATCTTGATTCAACTAAAATTAAAGAATATACAAAATAAAAAATTCCCCGAAAATTTCGGGGAACTTTTTTATTCTTCGTCTTCTTTATCTTCTTTTTCGTTTTTTATAACCTTGGTTGAAATTACTCTGCGTGAATCAGTTTCTTCAATAATAAAATCCAAATGTTCAAAAGAAAATTTATCGTTTTGTGTGGGAATTCTGCCAAGCTGTTCCATAATAAATCCGCCTAATGAGATGGATTCAGATTCAATTGTTAATTCAAAGAACTCGCAGAATTCTTCAAAGTTTGTGGCGCAATCAACAAGGTAAGTGTTTTCATCTATCTTAGTAAACTGTTCAACAACTTCATCATGCTCATCCCAGATATCGCCAACAAGTTCTTCTAAAATATCTTCCATTGTAACGATACCTAAGGTTCCGCCATATTCATCAACAACAACTGCAATATGGCTTTTTGCCTGTTGCAATTGCTTTAAAAGATCATCAATTTTTTCAAACTTATGGATAAATAATGGGGGAGACATAATTGTTGAAATATCATCTTTAATAATTCCGTTATCCTTATAAAAATCTTTTAAGTGAATTACGCCAACGATATCATCAATATTCTCGTTATAAACAAGCAAACGCGAAAATCTTGTATCGGAAAACTTCTGCGCGATTTCTTCTTTATCGGCATCCTGGGGTACTGCTTCAAGGTCAACACGGTGGGTAAGAATATCTTCTGCCCTGATTTCAGTAAATTCAATGGCGTTTCTTAAAAGGTCGCCCTCATCAGTATCAATACCGCCTTCCTGCTCAGCTTCTTCAACAATCATTAAAAGTTCTTCAGAAGACATCTTGTCATCATCATCACTTTTGAATAATTTGCCAACAAGCTTTTTCCATAATGAAAAGATAAAGGAAAGTGGTGTTAAAATCCAGATTAAAATGCGGATAAAAGGCATTGAAAACATTGCAAACTTTTCAGGAAAATCTTTTGCAATGCTCTTTGGCGTGATTTCACCAAAGATTAAAACTGCAACAGTAATAACTACAGTTGAAACAGTAGCACCTATATCACCGTAGATCTTTACAAAAAGCACTGTACCGATAGAAGCAAGGGCGATGTTTACAATATTGTTGCCAATTAAAATGGTTGAAATCAGCTTATCGTAATTCTCGGCTAAAGTTAAAGTTCTTTCAGCCTTTTTGTTTCCTTTCTCGGCCAAAGTTTTAAGCCTTGTTCTGTTTATGGATGAAAATGCCGTTTCCGTTGCGGAAAAGTATGCCGAAAGCATTAAGCATATCACCATTAAAATTATTTCAGTTGTCATTTTTTACTCCTTAAAAATATAAAAAGCACACCTATACCAAAAAACACGGTTTAGGTGTGCTAAATTTTGTTTTAATACAGAAACGGCAAGATCGCCCGTTACTGTCGCCTTCCATAATAAAAAACTCCTTAAAAGTTAATTACATATATATTTTACCAAATAATGTAGATTTGTCAAATATTAATTTCTGTTTACAAAATCCCTGTCAATTTGTATTACAACGGAAAACCTTTTATCCTCTTTTTTAATAGCATCTTTTATAAGGTTTGTCAGCCTTAATATTTCCTCATCTTTGGCATTAAAGGAAACAACCATATCAAAAATAACGTTTATGTTGTTTTCACCATCGGTCATTCTTAAATCGTGAATAGACCAATCAAGGTTTTCCTGTTCAAAAATATTATTAACAAGATTTTTAACGTTTATAAGTATAGGATTATCGGTGCAGATAGGGTCCATATGAATGGTTATTTCGCATCCGGTAATATCAAAAATATGCTTTTCTGCTTTGTCAATTGCCTCATGTGCGGCAACAATATCGGCATCTTCCTTAACTTCTGCATGAACTGAAGCAAATAATCTGCCGGGTCCGTAATCGTGCACGATCAAATCGTGTATATCAATAATTTCGTTGGTTTCTAATAGCAAATTATGTATCTGGTCAACAGTTTCTTTTTCAGGGGCCTTGCCAAGCAATAAACCGATGGTATCTTTTGCAACTGAAAACCCTGCATACATTATCAAAAGGGAAACAACAATGCCCATATAGCCATCAATGGAAAAAGGCAGAATCTTTAAGCCGTCAATTATCGCCGAAAGAATTACAACGCCTGTTGCAAAACAATCGTTTCTGCTATCAATGGCGGAAGCAATTAAGGCAGGTGAAGATATTCTTTTACCTAAAAAGTTGTTCATACCAAACATGAAAAGCTTAACGGGAATTGAAATTGCCAAAAGTGCAATTAAAAGCCAGTTAATGTCGCTTGCAGGAACAGGGTTAAATATTTTTTCGCCGGAAGATTTTAAAAGTTCAAAGCCAACAAGCATTATAATAAACGAAACGATTAAAGCCGAAATATATTCAAATCTGCCGTGGCCAAAGGGATGTTCACGGTCAGGCTTCATATTGCTCAACCTGATGCCTGCAACGGAAACCACAGTTGAACCCATATCCGAAAAGTTGTTAAACGCATCAGAAATAACTGCAACGCTGTTTATCATAATACCAACGCTAAGCTTTATAATAAAGAGCAGAAGATTACAGATTATACCCATAAAACCTGATAAAAATCCGTACTTTTGCCTAACAGAATTATCACTTATTTCCTTATGGTTTTTAATAAAAATTCCCGTAATAAAACTAAAGATACTAAACTCCTTAAGCTTAATGGAAATATTATATCATTTATTTCAATAAAATGCACTAAGAATATTCAAAAATTACACAAAAATTACTCTGTTCAAATTGTTACAAATATGTTATACTATTATATATCTATATTATAGTGGGGTAGTTTTATGCGCCTTGACAAATATTTAAAGGTATCAAGAATAATTAAACGTCGCACCGTTTCAAATGATGCTTGCGATGCAGGTAGGGTACAGGTAAACGGTAAACAGCAAAAAGCGGGATACCAGGTGAAAGCAGGGGATATTATTGCAATCACCTTTGGCGAAAAAGTGCATAAATTTAAAATTTTATTAACTGATGACGTGGTTGCCAGAAAACTTGGCGAACCTATGTTTGAGGAGGTTCAATGATATTAGCATTGATTGCTGCCGCAGGATCAGGCAGCCGCACAGGCCTTAACGAAAATAAAATATTCTTTCCCTTGGAAGAAGGTAAAACTATCATTGAAAAAACAGTTGAACAGTTTTTAAATGCAAAAAGGGTTGATTCGGTTTGCATTATTACAAGAAATGAAGATATTGATCGTTTAAAAGAAATGTTTGGCGATAAAGTTTCCTACTGTATTGGTGGCAAAACAAGGGGCGAATCAGTTTTAAACGGTCTTATTCAGAACAAAGATAAGTTTAAAAAAGTTCTTGTGCACGATGGCGCAAGGCCCTTTGTAACTGAAGAAATAATCAATAATGTTATTGATGGTATAAGCAAAAACATGGGCGCAGTTGCAGGGGTAAAGGTAACTGACACTATAAAAATAACAAAAGCCGATTTAACAATTGAGTCAACACCCCAAAGGGAAACATTGTGGGCAGCACAAACACCCCAGGGCTTTAATTTGGATGAGCTTATCTATGCTTATAATCAGGCAGGCACAAACTTAACCGATGATGCTGCAGTGTTTGAAAACGCAGGATTTTCTACTAAGATGGTAGAAGGCGGATACTTCAATAAAAAGATTACTACAAAGGAAGACGTGAAAATGCCAGAAGTTTATTTAAGCGGATTAGGGTTTGACGTGCACCAGTTGGTTGAAAACAGACCTTTAATTTTAGGCGGTGTTGAAATTCCTTATGAAAAAGGTCTTTTAGGCCATTCGGATGCTGATGTTTTGTTGCACGCCATAATGGATGCCCTTTTAGGCGCTGCAGGATTAGGGGATATAGGCAAGCATTTTCCTGATACTGATGAAAAATATAAAGGCATCAGCAGTATGAAATTGTTTCAGCACGTAGTAAATCTTTTATATGAAAACGGATATCAGGTTGTAAATATAAGTGCTGTGGTAATGGCACAAAGGCCTAAACTTGCACCTTTCATTGAAAAGATGAACGAAAATATTTCAAAAACAGCCAATATTAGTTTAAACAGGGTAAACGTTGCTGCAACCACAACAGAAAAATTAGGTTTTGTTGGCAGGGGCGAAGGCATCAGCGCACAGGCAACGGTAACTTTAATAATGACTGTTGAACGTTGAAATGAATGTTGATAAATTTTTATTTAAAAATTTAAAGCCAAATCGCTGATTTGGCGTGGAAACAGCTTTTTAATGCTGTTTCCACCATCAATAATCATTATAAAATAAGAGGAAGTTTAAAATGAAATTTTCACAACTTACAGATGTATTAAAGTTTAAATACAGAGATGGCGAAGATCCAAAAGAAGTACAAAAGCGTAAAAAACGGGATTATGTTTTTTATTCCATAGCCGCAGTATTGCTTATTACGGCAATAGTGCTTAATATACTTGCTTCTACAGGAATAATGAATCATAACCACACGGGGCACCAGGGCGCAATGCCAACGCCTGATCCTACAGTTGAATTAGTAAGCGTTGACCGTTCTATGCACGCAAAGAAAATGGTTATAGAAGAAAAACGTATCAATCAGCCAAGTATATACGGTCACGAAATGCTTTTCAGCGCAGGATCGGGATCTTTAGATAGTGCGGTTTTAAATAAATTATATCTTTTTGATGCAATAACAGGCAAAGCAGAAAAAATTGCTGAAAGCAAATTAAGTGATGGCGAGATTTTTGAAACTTACCTTTCTGAAAACTGGATAGTTTGGGTTGATACGGATCATAAAGGCAAAAACGTAATTTATAAGATGAACCGTGTTGATATAAACGGAATAAAGGCAAAAACGGTTGCCATTGTTCAGGAAGCGGAAAACCATATGCCACGTCTTGGGCTTTATGGTAACTATCTTGTTTGGATGGAACAAATAAGCGATAAGGAAGATCAGCTTTATTTTGTTGATCTTACAACGGACGAAAATATGTCCCTTAAGCTTTTTGAAGATACCAATTATGCTATCAGTACACCGTATATATTTAAGGATATGGTACTTTGGGCAGATAATGATCCGGAAGATGAAACTAACACAAAAAGCGCAATTCACTACGTTGTTTTTGAAGATCTTGGCGTTAAAGATGATGACGTTTTAGAAGAAGAAACTGAAGAGGAAATTGATGAAGAGGATTCAGGAATACTTGAAACACAGGTATTTGCAACAGGAACCTATGTTCATAAACCTATCTGTAACGATGATATTTTCGTGTGGATAGATAAAAACAATGCCCCTGATTCAACACTTTATTTTGCATATAAAAGCGGTGCGCACGAACCTAAAGCATTGTGGGATAATATAACACAGTATTCAGTTGGCAAAGATTTTATCTCTTTTGTTTCCAATCAGATAGTGTATGCTTACTATTATAAATCCGATATCTTATTGCAAATTTCTTCTGCAACCAGAAGCGCCATTATGCCACAGGCATTCGGCACGTTAATTGTGTGGGAAGATAAAACCGATGGCGGCGATGATATCTTTATGTATAGCATTATGGAGTAATCAATGAAGGAAAAAACAGTTTTTGTTTGCTCAAATTGTGGCAATGAATCTGCAAAATGGCTTGGCAAATGTCCTAACTGCGATAGCTGGGGCACTATGGAAGAACAAGTGCAACAGGTTCAAAATAAAACTAAAAAAGAAGTAACCTTAAAAAAAGAAGCCTTAAAGTTGAGCCAGGTTGAAAATAATGAATTTAAAAGGTTTTCTTCAGGCTCAGGGGAACTGGATAGGGTTTTAGGCGGTGGAATAGTTCCCGGTAGCATCGTGCTTTGCGGCGGTGATCCGGGTATTGGTAAATCTACGTTACTTTTACAAGTATGCGATTTTGTTGCAAAAGATAAAAAAGTGCTTTACGTTTCTGCCGAAGAATCCAGTTATCAGATAAAATTAAGGGCAAACAGGCTTAATTGTAACAGCGAAAACATTTATATTTCTACCGAAATTGATATTGATGAAATTTGCGCGCAATTAATAAAGAATCTGCCTGATATAGCTATAATTGATTCAATACAAACGGTTTACGCAGGCTATTTAACTTCTGCGCCCGGCACCGTTTCACAGGTCAGGGAATGTGCATCTCGCCTTATGCGTGTTGCCAAAGAAAACGGTATAACCATTTTTACAGTAGGTCACGTTACTAAGGAAGGCACTTTGGCAGGCCCTAAGGTTTTAGAGCATATCGTTGATACGGTTATGTATTTTGAAGGTGAACCTAATTCTGCCTATCGCGTTTTAAGGGCAAAAAAGAACCGCTTTGGCTCAACTAACGAAATCGGTGTGTTTGAGATGGAAGAAAAGGGTATGATGGATATTATTAACCCTTCAGAAATCTTTATGGCGCAAAGGGAAGAGGCTGTTGCGGGCGTTTGCACAATGTGCTCAATGGAAGGCACACGGCCCGTTATGGTTGAAATTCAGGCTTTAACAGGCAATTCAGGGTTTAATAACGCAAGGCGTGTAGGTATGGGTATTGAACATAATCGCCTTGTAACGCTGATTGCAGTTTTGGAAAAACGTTTAGGCTATAAGCTTTATGATCAGGACGTTTACGTTTCAATTGCAGGGGGGTTAAGGATAGAAGAGCCTGCACTTGATTTACCTATCTTAGCATCTATAACTTCTGCCTATAAAAACGTTCCCATATTAAATGATACTGTGATTTTAGGTGAAGTAGGTTTAACAGGCGAATTAAGGGCAATACATAACGTTAAACAACGTATTGATGAATGTGTAAAGCTTGGCTTTAAAAATATAATATTACCAAAAGGAAATAAAAGGAGTTTGCAAAAAGAAGAAAGAGTTAATCTGCTATTTGCAGATAACGTTTTTACAGCACTTTCTTTTGCATTTGCGAAAAAGGAAAAATGATCAAAAAAATTATTCAGATTTTGTTTGTACCTATTGGCGGGGCTTTAGGATACTGGAGCCTTACCTTAATAGAAAAACTTTTTAATTTAATAAATATCGTTCTGCCTACAGGGGTAAGGGTTTTTTGTGAAATTGCTTTTGTTTCCTTGATGGCAGTTGCCTTTTATTTCTTAGGCGGTCCTCTTTCAAATTGGGTATCAAAACTGCTTTCAAAGATAACTAAAACTGCAAAAGAAATGCCTATAAAGGATCTGTTTCTTGCGCTTTTAGGATTATTGGTGGGATTGCTTGGCGCATTCCTTATTTGCCAGATTTTTCGTAACTTAAGTAACCAATTGCTTGTTACTTGCATAAATGCACTCATATACATATGTACAGGATTTCTTGGCGTTCGCGTGTTCCTTATGCGCCGTGATGACGTTAATTTTTATGAAAAACGCAAAAAGGGCGAAAAAGATGAAAAACAAGCTGGCAAAGGCGGAACAATCTTAGATTCCAGCATTTTGATTGATGGCAGAGCCTTTGATATTTTTAAAACCGGATTTTTACCTGAACCGTTAATAATTCCAACTTTTGTTTTAGATGAACTTACCCGTTTAAGTGATTCGGAAGATAATAAAAAACGTACCCGTGGCAGAATAGGGCTTGATACGGTTAAAAAGTTAAAGGAATTAAAAAGCGTTAAGGTTATAGATAAAGATTTTATAGCTGAAACCGTTGATAGTAAAATTATAAGTTTAGCAGAAGAATTAAACGCCTGTGTTATGACCAACGATTATTCATTAAATATGGTTGCGTCTGTTCAAGGCGTAAAAATACTTAATATTAACGAGCTTGTAAATGCATTAAAACCAACCGTTGTTGCAGGTGATGAACTAACAATTGAACTTTCAAAGTTAGGCAAAGATCCTACCCAGGGCGTAGGCTATTTAGATGATGGCACAATGATAGTTGTTGAAAACGGTGCCGATTACGTTGATAGTAACGTAGAAATCGTTGTAACAAGTATGCTGCAAACAAATGCAGGCAAAATAATTTTCGGCAAAGTTAAATAAAAAACAAAGGAACTGTAATGAATTTGCAGTTCCTTTTAAATTTTTCTTTGTAATTATATGCAATATATGGTATAATCTATATTATGTAGTAATATATAAACTTTTGATATATATAATGAGGTACAATTTATGAACATAGTAAAAAGGCGCAGGCGCTTTGATATAGCAAATTATTTACCACAGGTAATAGGATTTATTGCAGTAATACTTATTATTATTTTTATTTGCTCATTGTTTTCAAGCGATATAAAGAAAATAAAAAAATCGCATGTTGAACTTATGCCTTTTAAAAGTGAAAACGTTTTTGCTGCTTTTTGCGGCGGTGCAGTTTATATTAAAGATGATCAGGTGCTTTATGTTGATGATCGTAACGAAATTATGTGGGGCTTTTCAGGTGCCGATAACGATATGCAACTTTTTGCAGGCACAAGTAAAGTTGGCATAACAAAGGGCAAAAAGCTTCAGGTGATAAATAAAGAAGGTATCCTTGTTTTTACAAAGGAATTTAATAAAAATATTTCTTCAGTTGCCGTAGGCGAAAAGCTTATTGCAGTATCATTAAGCAATTCTGATGATACCATAATTTTAAACAGCACAGGTGAAGAAATTGACCGCATTGTTTCAAACGTAAACAACACAAATATTCGGTTTGGCATTTATGAAGATAACAGTGTTTGGGTAATAACCGTTGAAAATACCGGGCTTCACCCCAAATATCAGCTTTCAACATACAAATATGATTCAGGTAAAACACAAACTGTTGCATTTTCTGATGATTCGCAGATGATGTACGATGCAATTTTTAATAAAAACATCTGCTATATTTTAGGCACTGAAAGAATTATGGTTCGTGATTGTGATTATACAGGCACGGTTAATAAGGATTATAACGTAAATGGTTATGATGTTATTGCCAGCGATACAGTTGATAAAAGTGTAAATATGCTTTTGTTGAACAATGGCAGAATAAAGGCAATCAACCAAAAAGGCATTTTTGATCTTGAATGTGAAGAAAAAGTGCTTTTTGGCGCAGTTTGTCAGAAGCATTATTACGCATTCAGCAATTATTATATGTATAAATATAAAGCAAAAAACGGTAAAGTAACAAAGTACAGATTCCCTGTGCGTATTGACAATATAGTTCAGGGTAAAGGCTATGTTATGGTGCAGTCGGGAAATGATATTTACCGTTATTCATTAGCATAAAACAGGGGGATTATTTGTGAATATAGTTGATTTAGGCATTATCCTTGTTCTCTTAGTAGGCTTTGTGCTTGGATGGTATAAAGGATTTCTTGTTTCGGTGCTTCATTTGGCATCATACGTTGTTTCCTGGATAATTGCAGTAGCATCATATTCAAGCTTGGCTTCTTATATTTTAGAAAAAACAAATTTTGATAATACGTTATTGTATTATACTGCAGGGGCAGAAAAGTTAAGCGATATGTCCGTTGCAAACGTTTCGGTGCACGAACTTGGTTTTGAAAAGATTCAGGAGATTATTTCAACCTCTAATCTTCCAAAACCCATTGAAAATATGATGTTTGATAATATTGTAAACGGTGCATTTGCCTCACAAGGCATCACCACGTTAAGCGATTACTTTAACCAAACGCTTATAAACTTAAGCCTTAGTCTTATAAGCTTTTTAATAATCTTTTTTGCAACAAAACTTATTTGCACCTTTGTTATTGGCTTAATTGATTATATAGTAAAACTGCCTATTTTAAAACAATGCGATAAACTTTTAGGTGGTGCAATCGGTATTTTATGGGCGGCAATATTCGTTTGGGTTGTATTTGCTATTGTACCTATTTTAATGTCCGTTCTTCCTTTAGAAGATTTTAATAGTTTGATACAAAATTCACTTTTAGGAAGATTGTTTTTTAATGGAAATATAATATTTAATGTACTTAAATCTGTGCTTTAAGGAGGGGGAAATACCTTGGCAAAGCTAAATAAAAAAGTTGTTTGGTTTTTTGTTGCCTTATTACTTGTGCTTGCGGTAATCCTTTCATCAATTCTGATTTTTACTTCAGGCAACAAGTATAGCAAAAATAAATTTAATAAAACAACATTTTCTTGTTCGGGCGGGCAAAAACAAAAAAATGCTAACCTTAATCAGATAACCTTATCAGAAGATAATGGCGCCCTTAATATTAACCTTCATTTTGTTTCAGGCAGTTTTTTAGAAGAAACTACACCTTGCAAAGTGCCTGAATATAACGTTGAATTTATACAATCACCCTTAAGGCTTCAGATAAATTTAAAGGATTTGGTGTATTGGGATTATATGATTGAGGGTATGCCCGAAGATTCAACGTTTTTAATTAACGGAATGTTTCAGATGAGCCCTTCTAATAACAACACCGATACAACTTTGTACTTTGGTTTATCAAAATCAGTAAAGTATAAAGTGATTGAACAGGATAACGTTTTAACAATTTCGTTAATGCCTGAAAAAAAGGATAAGCAAGAAGATGGCTGGTACCTTGCCTGTGATATGTATTACGAATATCAGATGGGTGAAAAAACCGATTATGGATTTACGCCTATTCTTTGTGATGATAATATCAGCGTTATTATGATAAGCCAGCGCTTTAAAACTGAGGAACAGGCTATACAAAGGCGTGATGAACTTTTAACAAGCACCCTTGAAGGCGTAGATATCAGATTGATTTCCTTAAAAGCAGGTGAAATACCAACCTATAGTGAAAACTCAAATTCACAAGCATTATTAGGGGAATCCATTTTAAGTATTGATGGCGCTAAAACCACGTTACCCTTATTTTATTCCGATGCAAGATTTTTAGTTTGGAATATTGATGGTAGCGGTGCACTTTTCGCAAAAACTGAAGAAGGCTTAGAAAAACTTTATATTGCAGATAAAAACGGTGCTAAGCATCTTATAACTGAAACAGGTTTTTCTACTGTTATCAAACCTGTATTTTCAAAAGATGGCACCAGGCTTGTGTTTGTTGATCAATCAGAAGAAGCATCTATTGTAACAGCGGTTGACGTTAAATCAGGCAAAGTTACCGTTATAAATGAAGAAGAAAACGCCTTTGGTGAAATTATTATGGGCGTAGCAATAAACGAAACGGGAACAAAAATATATTGTTTAAGCGGAAGCGAAACTTATTCAATTCAAATTTACGATTTTGCAACAGATAAAATAACAACGCTTAAAGAAGATATTTACCTTGAAAGTGATTTGTATTACCATAACGGATACTTGTATTATTGTGACGTTGTTGATGAATATGAAGCTGTTGTAAAATTAAATATTGCTGATGGTAAAGTTGAAAATTTACATAAAGGCGCACAGTTTGCTCTTTCACCTGATGGTAAAAAGATTGCTGTAATCACAGAAAACTATGAAACCGCAGTTTCAGATCTTCGTATTATTGATTTAGAAAAAAATGCCTGGGATACCGTGCTTGAAGACGTTGTTACTACCGAGTTTTTCTTTGGCTGGGATAGTAACCAACTGTATTTTACCGTTGAAACAGGCGATGATGAATTTTATTATGAGATAATGTGTTATGATATTGAAAAGATGGAATGCAAAGGTATTGCCCAGGCGGTTAACAGCGTATTCTTTCCATCAAACAAGGCTAACGAAATCATAATAAGTGTTATGTACAATGATGAGATGGGTTCGCACCACGCAACTTATATTGCGGATTTTGATAAAATGACGGTGGGCGAAAACATAGAACAGGGTGAATAAAATGGTATTTAATAAAAACTTTGGGTTTGGCTGCATGCGCCTTCCAATGAAGGATGATGAGGTTGATCTTCAGGAATTTTCAAAAATGGTTGATTACTTTATTGAAAATGGCTTTAATTATTTTGATACGGCGCACGGCTATATAAAAGGCAAAAGCGAAACGGCAATAAAAGAATGTCTTACTAAAAGATATAAAAGAGAAGATTATATCCTTGTTGATAAAATTTCAGGTTGGTTCTTTGAAAAGGAAGAAGATATTGATGGCTATTTTAATGAAATGCTTGAAAAAACAGGCGTAGAATATTTTGATATTCTTCTTCTGCATACCCAGCATCGCAGAAATTATGGGCATTTTCAGGAATGTAGAGCCTATGAAAAGGCTTTTGAATATAAGAAAAAAGGCCTTGCAAAAATGGTAGGCATTTCATTCCACGATACCCCTGATTTTTTAGATAAAATCTTAACCGAACATCCTGAAATAGAGGTTGTTCAGTTGCAGTTTAATTACTTAGACAGTGATAATCCATCAGTAGAAAGCCTTGGCTGCTACGAAGTTTGCGTTCAACACAATAAGCCTGTTATTGTAATGGAGCCTGTTAAAGGCGGAAGGCTTGTAAATATTCCTAATGAAGCCAAAGACGTGTTTAAAAGTTTAGGCAATAATTCGCCTGCAAGTTATGCCATACGTTATGCCGCAAGCTTTGAAAACGTAAAAATGGTTCTTTCAGGTATGAGCAATATGGAGCAGATGATTGATAATGTTGGCTTTATGAAAGATTTTAAACCGCTTTCTGAAAAGGAAATGGATGCCGTTTTAAAGGTGAAAGAAATTATCCTTAAAACAGAACAGATCCCTTGCACAAATTGTAAATATTGTACGGAAGTTTGCCCTAAAAAAATCAATATTCCAAAGATATTTGAAGCAGTTAATATGTACCAGGGTAATGAGGATGGCTCAGGCGTTTATGCTGAAGCCATAAAGGATGGCATAAAGGCTTCTGATTGTATTAAATGCGGAAAATGTGAAGGTAATTGCCCACAGTTTATTGATATCCGCAAGTTCTTAAAAAAAGCGGCAGACGTTTTTGAATAACTGAACCGCTACAACTAAAAAAATAAAAACCCCTTATTTATTCTTTTTTTAGAATAAATAAGGGGATATTTTTTATTAAGCTTCGGTTACAGGCTTGATTCTGCGGAAAAGTAAAGTAATAGACCACAGGGCTGTAATACCGATAACTGCGTAAATTATTCTGGCTGCAACTGTTGCTGAACCGCCACAGATAAAAGCTACAAGGTCAAAAGAAAATAAACCTACAAGCAACCAGTTAAGTGCACCGATGATGGTGACTGCAAGTGCAGTTTTATCAATTGCCATATTTATCACTCCTTCGCATTTTATTATGCACAAAAAGTGAAAATATAATTCATTTTTTCTTTGATTCGTCAAAAATATTTATTTCTGCTTTTTCAAAATCAACGCTTTCAGGAAAATCATCAGGCAAAAACCTTGTTAAACTGTAATTTTTAATATCATTTATATGCTTTTTCATAATCATAGGATTAGGAATATCAAGCTGATAACAACATTCTTTTAATGAATCTTCCAAAATTTGCTTATGCGATTTTTTTATATCAACAGGGCAAACTGCATCAGAAATCAGCTTACCATCTTTATATAATCTTAACCAGAACGTCATATTTTACACTCCAAAAATTCTTTTTGAATATTATACCAATTTAAAAGTTGCCAGTCAACAAGTATATTTTTTCAAATTTTCATAAAAATAAATATGGAAAAATATGATGGTTTGTTAATCGTTATAAAAAACAGGTGAATTTATGTTAAATCAAAAACCCATTCAGCCCCAGGATATAATCAACGTTTTTTCAGGCAATATAGATTTTAAAAAAAGAATATTAAAAATCAAAAACAGTATTTGCACCGTATTTTATATTGAAGGTATGGTGGATACCGTTGCGCTTTCAAGATTTATCATTGAGAAATTAAAATATGTTGAAAAACTATCTTATGCCGTTGAAAACGGTGAAATTTCCTTTTGTAATGCTGAAGAAGCAACAGATAAAGATCAGGTAATAGAAGGGCTTCTACGTGGTAAAACAGCAGTAATATATAAAGATGAAACATATTTATTTGATATAAGAAAAACAAAGGATCGTTCTGTTGATCAGCCTAGTGAAGAAAACGCGGTAAAAGCATCAAAAGATTGTTTTATTGAAGAATTACGTACAAATACTACGCTGATCCGCAAAAAAATAGTCAATAAGGATTTAAGGATTGAGCAAACGGTTATCGGCAAGCAAACTAATACAAGTGTTGCGGTGGTATATATAAAAAGTATTTGTTCGGATAAGCTTGTTAAAGAAGTTAAAGAAAAACTGAAAACCATCAAAAACGATGGAATAATCACACCGGGGGTTATAGAACAATATTTAAAAAGCAATATTAAATCTTTCTTTCCTCAAACCATAATAACTGAACGACCTGATAAAATTGCAAAAAATCTTTTAAACGGAAGATGCGCAATTTTAGTTGATGGGTTGCCGATTGGTTATATTTTGCCTGTAACCGTTGCGCAACTTATGTCTACTCCCGAAGATTATTCAGGTAATTTCGTGTTTGCTTCAATCGTAAGGCTTTTAAGATATTTTCTTTTATCCGTTGAAGTGCTTCTGCCGGGGGGATACGTTGCCTTAACCACTTTTCATTACGAAATGCTTCCATCTAAACTTGCCCTTTCTATTGCACAGGCAAAAATGGGCGTGCCTTTTCCTGTGGTGTTTGAAGTTCTGGCTATGCTTGCGCTATTTGAAGTGCTTGTTGAAGCAGGACTTCATATGCCGCAAAGTTCAGGGCAGGCGGTTTCCATTGTTGGTGCACTGGTGGTAGGTGAAGCCGCCATTTCGGCAGACCTTGTTTCACCTGCTGCTTTAATTATAGTTGCAATTTCAGCCATTTCATCTTTTGCAATGCCTAATCAGGAATTTTCAAACGGATTAAGGCTTTGGCGTATTATAATAACGCTTTTAGGGGCAGGATTTGGGTTGTTTGGCGTAGTAATGGGCGCAGTAGTTCTGCTTGCACATCTTGCTTCTTTAGAAAGCTTTGGTATCCCTTATCTTGCACCGTTTGCAGGTGTAAAAAAAGTGCGTATAAAGGATACGGTGATAGTTGTGCCTGATATGATGAATAAAATGCGCCCTGATGAATTAAACGTAAAAAATAAACGGAGATCACAATGAAAAAAGCACTGGCAATTATACTTTTAATACCCATTTTATTTTGCTCCTGCCGTGAAAGTGAGCAAATTGATGAATTAAGTTTTGTTAAACTTCTTGCAATAGATAAAGAGGCAGAAGGGCTGATAGTAACTGCAGGCATACAGGTGCCAACTTCTAAAAAAGAAGAAAAACCGGGATCCGAAATTATTTCGGTAAAATGTTCAACTCTTGCGCAAGGCTTAAACTTAATAGAATCCGCAACGGAAAAAAAGATATTCTATGGGCAGGTAAGTTGCGTTTTGTTAGGGGAAGAAATGGCAAAAAGCGGAATCATTGATACAGTAGATTATCTTGTTAGAAGCGATGAACTAAGATTTGATATTCCTGTGGTTGTTATAAAAGAAAAACAGGCAAAAACCGTTGTGGAGAACAGTAAAAATGATGAAACACACATTTCTGAACGTATTGAAAAAATGCTTGAATCCAACTACAGTACTTCAACTTCAGGGGCAGTTGAACTTTCAACTTTAGTAGAAATGCTTGAAGATCCTTTTCGTAGTGCATATTTACCGTATATTCAATCTGAAAAGGGCAGCTTAACAGTTGAGGGCTATTGTCTTTTTAATAAGGATAAACTTATAAACTATGCAAATGAAGAACAATCCCTTGGCATAAACTTTTTAACTTCGGCAGTAAATAACTGCGTTTTGATAACTAACGTTGAAGAAAAACACATTACCTTAAAAATAAAAGGCTTCAGTTCAAAAATAAAATTAAAAGACGGTGTTTATCAGATACAGCTTAAATTTAAATCCGAAATACTCCAGGCGGATTCCGATATTCGTTTGTTTGATCAAGAGCTTAATAAACAAATTATTGAAAATCAAAACAAGTGGGCAAAGGAATTAACTGTAAAAACAATGGATTTCTTAAAAACAAACGGTTGTGATGTTGCTACCTTTGGCGATACTTTTCACAATAATATGCCAAAGGAGGCAGAAAAATATATGAATAATTGGTCCAGTGTTTTTCCACATATTACCTATAATATAACGGTTGAATCTAAAACAGATCCTTCTAAAACCTCAGGCAAGCCTGTAAAACAAGGGGGCGATTAAAATTAAATTTCTTTTTATACCCGTTTTAATATGGGCAATAGTAAAAATATTTGCAAAAAAGGACGTTAGAAACATAAATGCATATATATTCATTTGTGCAGTTATGCTTGTTTTAGGGGTAATTAGCCTGATGTTTGAATTTTCACTTGCAGATATTTTTTTAGGGGGAATTAAATGAGAAAAATATCAATGCGCCAGGGCATAATGATCGTTATAGGTATGATTTTTTCCCCTGCAGTACGGTTGTTTTCTTCTTTTGTTTCAGGTAAAGGCGACCAGGCAAGTTGGATAGCACCGATTTTTTCAGGAATATTTATGCTTGTTTATATGTTTGTTTTATGGTCACTAATAAAGGATAACCGAAATCTTTATCAGCATCTTGAATATTCCTTTGGTAAAGTTTTCAGTAAAATTATAGCGGTTTTGTATATTGTATGGGGCGTGCTTTTAACAAGCGTTCAGATGCGCTATTATTCCCAACGTGTTGCAAGTACCATCTATACTGAAATCGGTATGGACGTATTTGTTATAATTCTTGTGGGAATAATCGTATATTCATTAAGAAACGGAATCAGCGTTTTAGCAAGAATGAACGAACTTTTACTTCCTGTAATTGCGGTTGTTGCTATATTTATGCTTGCAATTTTAACGCCTGATATAAAAGTAAAAGTACTTGTTCCCGTAAACGATTGGACAAGCCTTGTACACGTTTCGGTTTTTAATCTGGCAAGTTTTGGATATATAAGTTTCATTTTGTTTTTTGTAGATGAAATCAACGATAGGGAATCATTTAAAAAGCACGCTGTAATCAGTACAATAGCGTTAACTCTTTTTTCTATCTGGCTTTTTATAACGGTAATAGGAACTTTGGGTCCACATATTATTGAAAAATTACCGTACCCGTTTTTTGCAGTTGTAAAGCAAATATCTTTAGGTGAATTTCTGCAACACATTGAAGCCTTTGTAATCACTTTATGGATACTTTCTGATTTTGTGCTTATATCCTTTATTGGCGGTGCAACGGTAAAACTTTTTGCAAATCTTACCCGTTCACAAAACCACAGTGAATTTAATTTGCCCTTTTTTACCATTTGCGCAACGTTAGTTGGAGTAATGGGCAGAACAAATCACGAACTAGAAGTTTTATCAGAAAAATTGTTTATTCCGCTTAATCTTATTTTCTTGTTTTTAGTGCCGTTTATCGTGCTTATATTTGGAAAAATCAAGGAAAAAATTATTGCAAAAAAGCAGAAAAATATGGTATACTAAAAGCATAAAAGTATAGTTTTCATAGGAGATTTTTTATGCTTTATATCGGTTGCCATTTATCAAGTTCAAAAGGGTATTTAAGTATGGGCGAAACCGCTAAGGAAATCGGTGCAAATACCTTTCAGTTTTTTACCCGTAATCCACGTGGCGGAAGCGCAAAACCAATTGATAAAAGCGATACTCAGGCGTTTTTAGAATTTCAAAAAGCAAATAACTTTGGCAAAATTCTTGCCCACGCGCCATATACGTTAAATCCCTGCTCTGATAAAAAAGAAACCCGCGATTTTGCTTATATGGTGTTTAAGGATGACCTTAACAGAATGGAATATACGCCTGGTCAGTTGTATAATTTTCATCCCGGTTCGCACGTTGGGCAGGGAATAGAAACAGGTATTGATTTAATAGTTGATATCTTGAACCGCGTTTTATTTAAAGAACAAACAACTACCGTCTTACTTGAAACAATGTCAGGAAAAGGCAGTGAAGTAGGTTCAAAGTTTGAAGAATTAAAACAAATTATTGATAAAACTCAGTTAAATGAAAAATTAGGCGTTTGCTTAGATACCTGCCACGTGTTTGATGCAGGCTACGATATATTAAATGATTTAGACGGTGTTTTAAATGAATTTGATAAAATCGTAGGTTTATCAAGGCTTAAAGCCATACATATAAACGATAGTATGAATCCATTTTCAAGCCATAAGGACAGGCACCAAAAAATCGGCGAAGGCTATCTTGGATTAACAGCCTTTGAAAATTTAATCAACCATCCTAAACTTAAAAATATTCCTCTTTTGCTTGAAACACCTAACGAAATTGATGGATATAAAAGAGAAATTGACCTGTTAAAAGGGTTATATAGGTTGACATAACGGGAAGTATTATATATAATTATTTATATGTTATAAATTACATAGAAACGGAGAAATTTTTTCAATGATAAAATCAGATGAATTAAGAAGCAAATTTTTAAGCTTTTTTGAATCTAAGGAACACGCCGTTATTCAGGGCGCATCGTTAATTCCTGAAAACGATCCCAGCGTACTTTTTACAACTGCAGGTATGCATCCTTTGGTGCCTTACCTTTTAGGTCAGCCACACCCGCAGGGTACAAGGCTTACTGACGTGCAGAAGTGCGTTCGTACAGGCGATATTGATGAAGTTGGCGATGCATCACACCTTACTTTCTTTGAAATGCTTGGTAACTGGTCCTTAGGCGATTACTTTAAAAAGGAAGCCATCGCATTTTCCTGGGAGTTTTTAACTTCACCTAAGTGGCTTGGCTTAGATCCAGAAAAACTTTATTTTACCGTTTTTGCAGGTGATGAAGATAGTCCTAAGGATACCGAAGCCGCATCATATTGGATGGAAAACGGTGTTAAAGAAGATCATATCTTCTACCTTCCCAAAGAAAATAACTGGTGGTGGGCAGGGGCACAAGGTCCTTGCGGTCCCGATACCGAAATGTTTATTGATACAGGCAAGCCGAAGTGCTGTGAAGAATGTTCACCTGCCTGCGATTGCGGTAAATACCTTGAAATCTGGAACGACGTTTTTATGCAGTATAACCGCAACGCTGATGGTACGCTTTCACCACTTCAGAAAAAGAACGTTGATACAGGTATGGGCTTAGAAAGAACTATCGGCGTGCTTCAGGGCGTTAAAAGTGTTTATGAAACTGATCTTTTCACCGCTTCATTAAATAAAATTGCAGAAATTTCAGGTAAAAAATACGGTGAAGGTGATGATGTTACAAAAGCATTCCGCGTTATTGCCGATCACATTCGTACTGCAACCTTTATTTTAGGTGATCCTAAAGCAGTTACACCATCAAATGTTGACCAGGGTTACGTTTTAAGAAGGCTTATCCGCCGTGCAATCCGTTTTGCAAATAGCCTTGAAATGCCCGTTAATTCAATTATTGAAATTTCAAAGGTTTATATTGAACAGTATAAGGATGTTTATCCTGAACTTAAAGATAACAGCGAATTTATTATTGAGCAGCTTCGTCTTGAAGAAGATCGTTTTACACGCACCCTTAAACAAGGCTTAAAGGAATTTGAAAAAGTTTCTGCTAATATGTACGCACAGGGCAAAACAGTTGTTGATGGTCAAACCACTTTCCATCTTTACGATACCTTTGGATTCCCGCCTGAAATCACCAACGAAATGGCACAGGAAAAAGGCTATACCGTTGATATGGCAGGATTTGAAGAATGCTTTAAAGAGCATCAGAAAAAGTCATCACAAGGTTCAGAACAACGCTTTAAGGGCGGTTTGGCAGAACAAACAGAAGAAACTGCAAGGTTACATACTGCAACCCACCTTATGCATTCTGCGCTTCGTAAAGTATTAAACGATCCTGACGTTCATCAAAAAGGCAGTAACATTACTTCCGAACGCCTTCGTTTTGACTTTACCTTTGGCAGAAAAGTAACAAGGGAAGAACTTGATGAAGTTGAAAAACTTGTTAATGAAGCAATTGAGGCTGACGTTGAAATTATCTGCGAACAGATGCCTTTAGAAGATGCAAAAGCATCAGGTGCAATCGGATTATTTGAAAGTAAATATGATACAGTAGTTAAGGTTTATACAATGGGTGAATATTCCAAGGAAATCTGCGGGGGACCACACGCCCAAAGAACAGGTGAACTTGGTAAATTTAAAATCAAAAAAGAAGAAAGCTCATCTGCAGGTGTACGCCGTATTAAAGCTGTGCTTGAATAAAAATAAAAGTGTCGGCTTAAAAACCGACACTTTTTTTAAAAGAAGGTAAAAAAATGAAAATTACGTACTTTGGCCATTCCTGTTTCCGTTTTGAAAAAGATGGTTACGCATTGGTTATTGATCCTTTTAAGGATGTTGAAGGTTATAAAAACGTTGAAACCAGTGCCGATATGGTGCTTTGCAGCCACGATCATTTTGATCATAATGCAGTATCAGGTGTAAAAAGAAAGGTTTCAGGTAAAGATAACCCCTTTGCAGTAACTATGATGCAAACTTTTCACGATGAAAATTTAGGTAAGGATAGGGGCAAAAACATTGTTCATATAATATCCGTTAAGGATAAAACATACGTGCATTTAGGCGATCTTGGCCACGTGCTTGATGATAGGCAGGCAAGTTTTATTAAAAACTGTTATTGTTTAATGATTCCTATTGGCGGAACATATACCGTTGATATTGAAAAAGCATGGCAGATAATTGATAAGGTTAATCCTAAAATCGTTATCCCAATGCATTATAAAAATGGTAAATACGGATTTTCCAATTTAGAAAATCTTTCAGATTTTTTAATAAAATCAAAACGCAAAATTGCCGTTACCACTAGTGCAGATTATTTTGAATTACCTGATGGCGAAGATTTAATCGTTGTTCCCGCCATAAAAGAATAATAGGAGAAAGTATTATGTTTAAAATGGCAAAACCCGTTTGGGCAAAAGATTATAAAGATGAAAAGAATATTATGCTTGAATTTTCAGCCAATATGGATTTTTTGGGCAAATTTACAAGCATTAAAATTTGCGCCGATGCTCTTTACAGATTGATTGTAAACGGAAAAATCGTTGCACACGGTCCACAAAGGGCAGGTAAGGGCTTTTACCGTATAGATGAAATTGACCTTACCCACAAGCTTAACCGCGGCGAAAAGAACGAAATTAAGATTCAAGTGCTTACCTATGGTCAAGTTTCTTTTGAATACGTGCTTCAAGAAGCATTTTTAATGGCAGAATTGATTTTGGATGGCAATGTGATTCTTGCAACAGGCAAAAACGGCGATTTTACCGCAAAGCGCATTTTATCCAAAGTTCAAAATACCGAACGCTATTCATTTCAGCGCCCCTGTATTGAAGCATGGAACCTTCCTTTAGAATATAGCGAAAACCTTGAACTTTTTGAATTAGGCGAAAAAACAGTTAAACCAAGAACTGCACCGTACCCACAACTTAACGTTAAACCTTTTGATAAATTGATTGCAAAAGGTAAAATGAGTATTCCAAATATTGAAGATATCAATGTATCAAGCAGTAAAGGCCACATTGAAAACTTTATGTTTGATAGTGAAGTTGTTGGTGCAACTTATCGTGATTATGTTGCACAAATGGAAACAACTGAAATCAACCACTTAAAAGAAGATGCTCTTAATATGTGCTTTAACCTTAAGGAAAGTGAATTTATAAACCTTAAGCTTCCTTATGAAAACACAGGCTTTTTAACTTTTAAAGCTGAATGTGAAGAGAATAGCACTGTTTATTTTATCTTTGATGAAATTCTTTGTGATGAAGATATTGTTCCTACCAACCACTATGCAGGCACAACTAACGTAATTCCTTTTGTTTTTAAAAAAGGCAGTTATGATTTTACTTGTATTGATCCTAAAAGCTTTCATTATTTAAAGGTGCTTTCAGTTAAAGGTAAGGTAAAAGTAGAAAATATCGGTTTAATGGAATATATTAACCCTAATGGCAGAATTGCTTCCTTTACAAGTGATGATCCTGCATTAAACCGCATTTATGATGCCGCAGTTCATAACTTTGAACAAGGGGCATCGGATATTTTTATGGATTGCCCAAGCCGTGAACGTGCAGGATGGCTTTGTGATAGCTTTTTTACCGGAAGAACAGAAAAAGATTTAACAGGTCATTCCTTTGTTGAAAAAGGATTTTTAGAAAACTTCTTCTATGCAACTGATTTTGGTAAATTACCTAAAGGAATGTTTCCTATGTGCTATCCATCAGATATTCTTTTTACTGATCAGGATATTGAAAAACATGCATATATTCCTAACTGGGCGATGTTTTTGGTTGTTGAACTTGAAGAATACGTTAAAAGAACAGGGGATAAGGATATTATTGAACTTGCCCGCCCCCGCTTTTATGAATTAGAAGAATACTTTAAAGGATTCATTAACGAAGATGGTCTTTTAGAACATCTTAAATCCTGGGTTTTCCTTGAACATTCACAGGCAAACAAGTGGACGCAGGATGTAAACTTCCCGTCAAATATGCTGTACTATGCTATGCTTAAAGCAATGGCAAGAATGTATAGTGATGAAGCCTTGTCAATTAAGGCAGATGGTATTAAAGAAACTGTTAAAAAACTTTCATTTAACGGTAAGTTCTTCCGTGATCACCAGATAATTGAAGAAAACGGTAACAGGGTAATTCCTGAGGATATTACTGAAGTTTGCCAGTATTATGCGTTCTTCTCAGGTGTAGCAACAAAGGAAGAATATCCCCAGTTACTTGAAATTATCGCAAATGATTTTGGTGCAGGCCATAAGTGTGAAAAAACCCATCCGGGCGTATATCCTGCAAATGCTTTTATCGGTAACTATTTAAGAATGGAAGTTCTTTCCTTTAACGGATATCGTAAGCAGGTTATAAATGAAATCAAGGATTACTTTGATTATATGGCTTTAAGAACAGGTACCCTTTGGGAATCTGATACCGCAAGATCAAGTTGTAACCACGCTTTTGCTTCTCACGTTGTACGCTTTATTTTCCGTGATTGCCTTGGCATTAACGATATTGATGAAACTAATAAGAAAATATATCTCAATAACGATTATACTGCACCTGAAAATGCAAAAGCAGTAATTCCTTTAATTGATGGCAGTATTAAGATAACTGTTGAAGGCGGCGCAAGAAAGGTAGAAATCATAGGCGGTTATAAAATTGGTTGATAGCGTTTTTGTAAAAGAATACACCTTAAGGGGTTCCGATTTTGATTGTTTTAAACAGATAAAACCAAGTGCTGTACTGGATTTGTTTCAGGAAGTTGCAGGGCAACACGCTAAATTATTAGGGGTTGGTTTTTCTGAAATGGCTCAAAAAGGCGCACTCTGGGTTGTTTTAAAAGTAAAATATCAGGTGGTTAAAGCACCTGAATTATATCAAAAGGTTTTGGTTTCAACCTGGCCACTGAAACAAAAACGTCTTGATTTTCAAAGGGAATATCAAATTCAAGACGAGCAAGGTGAAATTTTAATAAAAGGCACAAGCCAATGGGCAGTAATTGATAAAAATACTCGTAAACTTACAAAAGTTGATAACGTTTATGTAAATATAAAGGGTTATTGTGAAGAAGTAAATTTCTCTGAAAAGTTAGTGCGCGTTGGGGATTTTGAAGGTAAAAAAACAAGTACGGTAAAAAGTGAAATTTCTCATACCGATCCTAATTTACACGTAAATAATGCCAAATACGGTGATTACGTGCTTGATGCAATATATAATGGAAATCCGTTAAATATTAAGAGTTTTCAGATAGATTTTCATAAGGAAATCCTTGTTAATACCTTTACGGATATCTTTACTCAAACAAATGAAAAAACTGTTTTAGTAAAAGGTGTTCAGAATGATGAGTATATGTTTTTAGCAAAAATAGAACGGAATATTTAAGTTTAATAAATAAAAAGGCACTTATGCGCATATAAGCATAAGTGCCTAATTTATTTTGTTTTAACGCTGTTTTTATAGCGTTTATTTTTACAGTAAAATACAGATTAAACCGCCGCTGCCATCGTTTACAATGCGTTCCATAGTTTTTTGCATCTTTGCCCTTGCTGCAAAAGGCATATTATTAAGCTTGGTATCAAGCCCTTCCATAACAAGCGAATGAAGGCTTTTGCCAAACATATTGCTTTCCCAAATTTTTTGCGGATCGTTTTCAAATTCGCCCATTAAATAGGTAACAAGTTCTTCGCTTTGCTTTTCACTGCCAACTATGGGGTTAACTTCAGTTGAAATATTAACTTGCATTAAGTGTAAACTTGGCGCGCTTGCTTTTAATTTTACGCCAAAATGTCCGCCTTGCTTTACAATCTTAGGCTCTTCTAAAGTCATTTCTTCCATTGAAGGCGAAACGATACCGTATCCTGTTTCTTTTACCTGTTGAAGCGCTTCAGCAATTCTGTCATATTCTTTTTTTGCCTCAATTAAATCACGCATTAAAGTAATAAGATGGTAATCACCTTTAATTTCCTGGCCACACTCCTGGCCAAGAATATTATAAAACAGATCGGGCTTTATTTCTAAATTATAAGTAACTGCGCCTTGCCCTAAAAGCACCTGATTTAAAGAAAGTGCATTAACGTTTTCCGTTGGCTCAAAATCTTTTAAAATTGCAGAATAATCACGCATTTTCTTCATACTGCCTTCAAAAGTCAGGCTTGATAAAATCTCTTTAATTAACGGATGATCGCTGTCTAAAGCCTGAATCCATCGGGGGATTTTAATTTGTAATTCCTTTAAAGGAAACTCAAATAAAACCTTTTCTAAAACTGATTGAATATCAGTTAACTCCATCTGTGAAACGTCAATAGGTAATACAGGTGTAGCATATTTTTCTTCTAAAGCCATTTGCAGTTTTTGTGTTTCTACTGAATAGGGTTCACTGGTATTAAGAATCACGATAAAAGGTTTGCCTAAATCCTTTAATTCCCTGATAACACGTTCTTCTGCATCAATGTAATTACTGCGGGAAAGGTCTGTAAACGAACCATCTGTTGTAACCACAACACCAATAGTTGAATGGTCTGCAATAACCTTTCTTGTGCCGATTTCTGCAGCCTTTTCAAAAGGCATTTCTTCATTCTGCCAGGGTGTTTTTACCATTCTTGGCATATTGTTTTCTTCGTGGCCTAAAATACCATCAATAAGATATCCAACACAATCAACTAACCGTACGTTAAATGAAGTGTGCTCATTTAATGAAATATTCACCGCTTCATTAGGCACAAACTTTGGTTGTGTGGTCATAATAGTTCTGCCGTTTGCAGATTGGGGCAATTCATCTAACGCCCTTATTTTTTCGTTTTCATCCATAATATTGGGTAAAACCTGAAGATCCATAAATTTTTTTATAAAGGTGGATTTGCCACTTCTAACGGGGCCAACGACTCCTATATAAATATCACCGTTTGTACGCATGGAAATATCTTTGTATAAATCAAACTGTTCCACTTTTTATCCTCCTTAACCTTTTAAACACAGTAATTACTATGAACCAAAACATAAAGTTATACCAAAAAAACGGACAAAATCAAAAAAATTTTTAACAATGCATTCACAGTATTTTCTGTTTACATTTTGCCTATTATATAGTATAATTTATTTTATAATGGAATAATAGGGGTATTATATGCGCAGGTTTTACTGTTTTAATGAAAATATAATAGATGATACCGTGTACTTTGATAAGGAAGAATCTAAACATATTGGTAGAGTTTTAAGGCTTGAAAAAGGTGAAAACATTATCGTTTCCACAGGCGATGGAATGGATAGATACTGTACATTGATTCAGGTTGGTGAACAAGCTGTTGCCAAAGTAAATGAAACCCTTAAAAATGAAAACGAGCCTCAATCAGAAATCATATTATTCCAGTCAGTTATAAAAAACGAAAAAATGGACCTTTTAATTCAAAAAGTAACTGAACTTGGTATAACAAAAATCGTTCCCGTTATAACAGAACGCACAGTTGTTAAAATTGAAGATAGTAAAAAAGAGATTAAAAAGCAGGAACGCTGGCAAAAAATTGTCTTAGAAGCCTGCAAACAGTGTGGCAGAAGCAGGGTTCCGAAAGTTTTGCCTGCCCAAAGTTTTGAAAATGCCTTAAAGATTTTTGAAAAGTGCGATCAAAAAATCGTTGCTTATGAAGAAGAAAAAACAGAAAGTATCGTTAACGTAATTAAAAAATCAAAAAGCATCGGCTATTTTATTGGTGCCGAAGGCGGTATCACCAAAGAAGAACATCAAAAGTTAAAAGAAAAAGGCGCAATAAGCGTTTCCTTAGGCAAAAGGATCTTGCGTGCAGAAACTGCAGCTATCGTTACAGGTGGCATAATACTTGCCTTAAATGGTGATATGAATGTATAAATGTGCAGTAACGTCTTTAGGATGCAAAGTAAATCAATGCGAAGCCGAAGCCATAAAAACCCAAATGGAAGAAATGGGTTATGAAATCGTTGATTTTAATTCTTGGGCTGATATTTATATTATAAACACCTGCTGTGTTACCCAGGAAGGCGAACGTAAATCACGGCAGATAGTAAGAAGGGCACAAAACCTGAATAAAGATGCAAAAATCTTCGTTACAGGTTGTGCTTCTCAGAAAGAGCCTGAAATATTCAAAAATATTGCAGGGGTTAAAATTGTTTGCGGTAATTCAAAAAAACATTTGCTTCCTCAAATGATAAAAGAAGCGTTAGAAGGCGTTTTTGTTCAGGATATGGCACAATATGATCACTATGATGAAATGCCTGATAGCGCCACTGAAAAAACCCGTGCTTTTATTAAAATTCAGGATGGTTGCAATAACTTTTGTTCCTACTGCATTATCCCATATCTTCGCGGCAGGGAACGTTCGCGCAAATTAGAAAACATTATAAAGCAATCACTTGATTTAAGGGATATGGGATTTAAGGAAATCGTAATAAACGGTATCCATCTTTCTTCTTACGGAAAAGAATGGGATTTTAATCCGTCGCTTAAAGACGTTGTAAAAGAAGTTTGCGAAATTCAAGGTATTGAAAGGGTGCGTCTTGGCTCTCTTGAACCAAGGGTAATAACAAGCGAATTTTTAAACGTGCTTAAAGAGTGCAAAGAATTTTGCCCTAACTTCCATCTTTCTTTGCAGTCAGGAAGCGATACGGTGTTAAAAAGAATGAACCGCAAGTATTCAACAAAAGAATATCTTTTGGCGGTTAAACGTATCCGTGAAGTTTTTCCATGTGCATCAATTTCAACAGATATAATTACCGGTTTCCCCGGTGAAACGGAACAAGAGTTTAACGAAACTTTAGCGTTTGTAAAACAGGTTGGTTTTGCCTGGGTGCACGTTTTCCCCTTTTCTAAAAGGGAAGGCACCGTTGCTTTTAATATGCCTGATCAGATAGAAAAAGAAATTAAAACTGAAAGGGCGCATCGGTTAAGCGAAGTTTGTAAAGAAAAAGGCGAAGAATACCGTAAACAGTTTATCGGTAAAACAAAAACCGTGCTTTCAGAAACTAACGAAAACAATATTCAATCAGGGCTTACAAAGGAACATATACTTGTTCAGTTTGAAAACGCGCCCATTGAAAATGAAATTGTAAAAATAAAAATAACCAAGGTAACAAAAACGGGACTTTGGGGTGAAAGGGTAAATTAAAAATGGATTGTATTTTTTGTAAAATAGTTAATGGTGAAATTCCTTGTCAAAAAGTCTATGAAGATGATTTAGTTTTAGCTTTTAAGGATATAAATCCTCAGGCACCCGTTCATATTCTCGTTATTCCTAAACAGCACATTTCAAATCTTCTTGAAATTAATAATGAAAATTCA
>JAZSPY010000113.1:0-21143 GCA_045537705.1 Clostridia bacterium | reverse complement strand
AGGGGCGTGGCAGAAGAACTACCAATAAGTTCCTGAAATCAACGTATCCACGGGATAGGTTGATTGCCCGTCTGCTTAATTCAAATAGTAAAATAAATCCTGCCAACACTAAAATAACGTTCTGCTTGGCTTTCTCGCTTTTATTTTTAAAAATAAAAGCAATTGCAAGAATAACTAAAAAACAGGCAATAACCGTTAAAATATGCAGCGTACCCCATCTGCCATTAATAATTGAATCAGGTGGATAATTGCTAAAAAGCCAATCGTGAAAAGACATAGTAAAATCACCTCTAATAAGCATTATACTACTTTAAAAGACAGGTTTCAACATTTTTAAATGTAATATCTGCCATATATTTTTGTTGGATATTCATATTCCTGTATATCAAATAATCTTTTGTGAAAGATGTGAACGATCTTTTTTCTTTTTTCGCCACGAACTAAAAGGAAAAATTCTTCACCAAGTTCTGTTATTATATCAGCCATTTCAGGTTCCATTTTATCGTATTTGCTAAAGGGATAAAAAACGTAACCATCAGGGGTTTTAAAAGTACCATATTTATCAAAATTAAAACTATATTCGGTGTAATGCCTTTTGCCATGGCGTTTTTCTTTTTTTGATTTTGCTTTTAATGGCGCAACGATCAGATAAAATTTGTTTCGGTAAAGGCAGATAACGGTGTAAAGGTAAGATATCCAAACTTCTATAATTGCAAGAATGCAGAATATAGCTATCCACTTAAGAAAATTACCCCCAAATGTCATAATTAGCATTCCTGTTTCGTTATAAATATCGGAAAAATCTTCGTTAAGTATTGGAAGATATAGTTGGTATAATGAAAAAAAGGCAATTGCCAAAAGCAATAATGCCAATGTAGCAAGCAACATATCCCGTATCTTAGGCATTATAATTTTTACTAATTGCTTTTTTGTTAAAATTTCTTTTTCAAACATTTAGTTAACTCCTGTTAAATCAAAACTAGGGGTAAAAGATGTTTTAGCAGAAGAAAGGCTTTGGATAAACCCATCGGTTAAACCTTTTTTAATCATATAATTTTTTGCTAAAACGTATTCCTTATTTGTTAAAGTGCGGTTAAGTTCGGGGTAGGGGGAATCAACATAAGGTGTGTATTGACTCATTAACGAAAACAAAACTTCGCCTTTTTTAAAGTTATCAGCAACCCAATCAATTACGGAATAAGTGTTTTCTAAATTATCAGGCAACACAAGATGGCGGATAATAACGCCCTTTTCCATTAAGCCATTATTTATTTTATATGGTCCAACCTGCCTAAACATTTCTAAAATCGCCTTTTTTGCAATTTCGGGATAATCTGGTGCAGAAGAATATTTTTGTGCAATATTCTTATCCATAAACTTAAAATCGGGCAAAAAAATGTTAACCTTATTTTCTAATAGTTTAAGGCTTTCTATCGTTTCATAGGCAGAAGAATTCCAAACAACAGGCAGGGGCGATTTATCTAAAATGCGGGCAAGCTTTTCTGTAAAGTGGCTTGGTGTAACAAGGTTAATATTGTGCGCACCCTGTTTTTTTAAATCATAAAAAATCTCAATAAGTTTTTCTTCCGTTATTTCAATGCCTGTGTTTTTATGAGAAATTTCGTTATTCTGGCAAAAAACGCAACCCAAATTACACCCTGTAAAAAAGATAGTTCCGCTACCGTTTTTAAAAGAAATACAAGGTTCTTCCCAATGGTGCAAAGAAGCACGTGCAATTTTTAAGTTTTCGCGTGTTTTACAAAAGCCTGTTTGAATTTGCCTGTCAATATTACAGGCTCTTGGGCATAAATTACATTTCATTTCTTTTTAAAAAAGGCGGAAAAACTTCCGCCTTAAATCAATATGTGTTTTTCGTTCTTGGAATAGGCTCACAAGTATAATTAACACCTAACTTTTTCAATACCTTTTCATCTGCGGCACAAAGCATAACTGATGAATGAAGTTCACAGTTTCTAAGCTGCGTAATAACTTCCAATGCTTTTGAAGCTTGTGGGTTTACTACCGCTGAAGAAGACAGTGCAATAAGCATTTCGTTTGAATTAAGGTGTGAGGATGCTGAATTAAAAATCTCTCTCTTTAATTTAACGATAGGTTCAATAAAGGTTTGTGCAATTAACGGAACGGCATCATCAATACCTGCCAGAGTTTTCATAGCATTTAAAAGTGCTGCTGAAACCGAACCTAATAATTCGCTTGTTTTACCTGTAATAATGGTGCCATCGTGCAGTTCTATAGCAACAGCGTGGTTATTTGCCTGCTTTGCTTTATTAAGGGCAAAATCAACGGTTTTGCGGTTGCTTGCAGTAACGCCTGCCTGTTGCATAATAGATTCAGTTTTAGTAACTGCGCTTTCAGCAACAAGGCCCATTACCTTATCGCATTTAACTTTGTAATAACGGCGAACAATTTCTTTCCTTGCGGCATCACAAACAGCCTCATCATCAAAGATGCAGTTACCTGCCATATTAACGCCCATATCTGTTGGTGAATTATAAGGGCTTTCACCTAAAATAGATTCAAGCATCGCCTTTAAAAGTGGGAATGCCTCAACATCACGGTTATAGTTAACAGTCATTTCACCATAAGCTTCCAGGTGGAATGGATCAATCATGTTAAGATCGTTAAGATCTGCAGTTGCCGCTTCATAAGCAAGGTTTACAGGATGCTTAAGGGGTAAATTCCAGATAGGAAAGGTTTCAAATTTTGCATATCCTGCACGAACGCCTTTTTTATGCTCATGATAAAGCTGTGAAAGGCAGGTAGCAAGCTTTCCGCTTCCTGGCCCCGGTGCAGTAACAATAACAAGAGGCTTTGTGGTTTCAATAAATTCGTTTCTGCCATAACCATCTTCAGAAACGATTAACGGAATATTGTTGGGATAGCCAACGATAGGGTAGTGAAGATACGTTTTTACGCCAAAATTCGCAAGTTTCTTTTTAAAAATATCGGCGGAATACTGCCCTGTATAACAGGTAAGCACTACGCTTGAAACTGTTAAATCAAGGTTGCGGAACGCTTCAATTAAACGTATAACGTCATTATCATAAGAAATGCCAAGATCACCACGCATTTTATTGCGTTCAATATCACCTGCATTGATGGTGATAACGATTTCGGCACAATCCTTAAGATTCATAAGCATCTTGATTTTACTGTCAGGTTCAAAGCCGGGCAGTACACGGGAAGCGTGATAATCATCAAAAAGTTTTCCGCCAAGTTCAAGATAAAGCTTGCCATCAAATTTTTTAATGCGATCCTGAATATGCTGGGATTGTAATTCAAGATATTTTTTGTTATCAAAGCCTATTTTGTTCACAATTAAATCCTACCTATTCTAAGTCCTTTAAATGAAGGACTACTTTATTTTTTTAAGGTTTTTTGTAAAAGGTCAATACTTAACAAAAACACAATAACAGTATATCATTAAAGTAATATAAAATCAACACTTTTGTGTTTTGTTGAACGTCTATTTTTACGATATAATTTGACTTTAGGTATACTATATGGTACAATTAAAATAACGAATTTTACTCATTTAAGGGAGATAATTCTTGTGGCAGAAAAAAATAGGCAAAGCGTGTGGCATAAAAAAGTAAAACGTGAAATGCCTGTATGGTTATTTAAGTTTATAAATAACAATCGTGTTGTAAGATATATTTATAAAGCAACAAGTATTTTGTTTAAAGATGGTTTTAAACCATTTTTTTATGCTGTTAAAAGCAAAATACACAACAAGAAACCGAGAATTAAATATAATATAAACCAAACGCGCAGAATAAATGAACAAAACTATAAGTTCTCATATGCGCCTAAAATAAGCGTGCTTGTGCCCCTTTATAATACGCCTACAAAATATCTTAAAGAAATGATTTTATCCGTTTTACAGCAAACATATTCTAACTTTGAACTTTGCCTTGCTGATGGCAGTGATGAAAAATATTCAGAAGTTGAAGAAACTGTAAAAGAATTTCAAAAAGATTCGCGAATTAAATATAAAAAGCTTGATAAAAATCTTGGTATATCAGAAAATACCAATGCCTGTATTGAACTTTCAACAGGCGAATATATTACCTTATTTGATCACGATGATTTATTACATCCATCTGCACTTTTTAACGTTGTAAAAGCAATAAATGAAGAAAATGCTGATTTTATCTATACTGATGAAGCCACTTTTGTAAACAACGTTAAAAATATTACCGTTGTAAACTATAAACCGGATTATGCGCCTGATACCTTAAGATCACATAATTATATTTGCCATTTAACTACCTTTAAAAAAACCTTGCTTGAAAAAACAGGGCTTTTCAGAAAAGAATGTGATGGCAGCCAGGATTACGATATGATTTTAAAGCTTACTGAAAAGGCGGAAAAAATCGTACATATTCCTGAAGTTTTATATTTCTGGCGCAGCCATAAAAATTCTACTGCACAGGATATAAGCACAAAACCTTATATTGTGAACGCCGCACATAAGGCGTTAGCAGACCATCTTAAAAGAATAAACCTTAAAGGCAGGGTTGAAGATAACCGTTACGCTTCATCATATCGCATTAAATATGATATTAAGGGTGAACCGTTAGTTTCTATTATAATTGCCAACAAGGATCAGAAAACTTTGCTTGAAGGCTTAATAAATTCTATTTATGAAAAAATAACCTATAAAAACTTTGAAATTATTATTGTTGAAAATAATTCAACTGAGCAGCAGACATTTGATTATTACGAAACGTTAAAAAAACAGTATGATAATATTCAGGTTGTTGTTTGGGATAAAGAGTTCAATTATGCCGCAATAAACAACTTTGGTTTTAAGTTTGCAAAAGGCGAGCATATTCTTTTACTTAATAATGATATAGAAGTGATTACACCCAACTTTATAGAAGAAATGCTTATGTTTAGTCAAAGGCAGGATGTTGGTGCAGTTGGTGCGATGCTTTATTATCCTGATAACACTATTCAGCATGCAGGGGTTATCGTTGGATTAGGCGGTGTTGCAGGCCACGGCCACAAAAACCTTAAAAAAGGTGAACTTGGGTATATGATAAGGGCAAGCATCAGCCAGAATCTTTCTGCAGTAACTTTTGCCTGCACGATGATTCCAAGCAAGGTGTTTAAAGAAGTTAACGGCCTTGATGAAAGTTTTTTAGTTAATTTTAACGATGTTGATATGTGTTTGCGCATCAGGGAAAAAGGTTATTTGATTGTGTTTACACCTTATGCCGAAATGTATCATTTTGAATCAAAAAGCAGGGGCAACGATGATACGCCCCAAAAAGCAGAAAGATATAATTCAGAAGTAGAACGCTTTAAATCACGTTGGAAAACTTTTCTTGAAAAAGGTGATCCTTATTATAATCCACATCTTACTTTAAATTACGAAGATTTTTCTTTTAAAAGACAGTAAAAAGAAGGAGGTAAAAAATTGAACAAACATAACTTTTTCATAGATATGAAGAAATTTTCTCCTCTTCTTTATAATTTGGTATCAAAGGATTTTAAGTTAAAATACCGCAGATCATTTTTAGGCGTATTGTGGTCAGTACTTAACCCTTTGTTTACAATGCTTGTTATTTCAACTGTGTTTGGGGCGCTTTTAAAGGTGCAGGTGCCACACTTTGCAACATACTATCTTGTTGGTTGGTCATTGTGGAACTTCTTTTCAGAAGCAACAAGTCTTTCTATGGGTTCAGTTTTGGGCGGCGCGGCTTTAATTAAAAAGGTGTATATTCCTAAATATATTTTCCCTTTAGAAAAATGCTTGTTTGCACTTGTTAATTTTGTGTTCAGCTTAATTGCAGTTGTATTGGTTATGATTATACAGGGTGTTTTTGATGGGTTTGTGAATTTTACTTTCTTGCTTGCACCATTGCCTGTTTTCTATTGTCTTTTGTTCAGTATCGGTTTCAGCCTTGTTTTAAGCGCATTAACCGTCTATTTCAGAGACGTTATGCATCTTTACAGCGTTGTTTTAACTGCCTGGATGTATATTACGCCTATTATCTATCCTAAAGAGATTCTTCAGGGCCATAAGTTTGTAGAAACGGTTGTAAATTGTAATCCTATGTACTATATGGTTGATTATTTCAGGGAGGTTATGATGTATGGTCGCGTGCCATCATTAACCCATAATCTTATTTGCCTTGCCTTTGGTATATGTTCGTTGTTAATTGGCTGCCTTGTATTTTCAAAAGCGCAAAAGAAATTTATTCTTCACATCTAAAAAGGTGGAACTTATGGATATTGGAAACGCAATTGAGTTAAAAAATATAGAAATGCACTTTAATATGAGCAAGGAAAAGCTTGAAAGCTTAAAGGAATATTTCCTTCGCCTTGCGGCAAAAAAACTTATGTTTGAAGATTTTGTTGCAATAAACAACGTGAGTTTTAATATTAAAAAAGGCGATGTTTTCGGGCTTGTAGGCCTTAACGGAAGCGGTAAAAGTACAATGCTTAAAATTATTTCAGGCATACTTACACCCACAAAAGGCACCGTTGAAACTGCCGGTACTATCGCACCGTTAATTGAACTTGGCGCAGGTTTTGATTTGGATCTTACCGCAAGGGAAAACATTTACCTTAACGGTTCTGTTTTAGGCTATTCCAAAAAGTTTATGGATGAAAAGTTTCAGGAAATCGTTGAGTTTTCTGAAATGCAGGATTTTTTAGATACGCCGATGAAAAACTATTCTTCAGGTATGGTTGCCCGTATTGGTTTTGCAATCGCAACTATGACCAAACCTGATATTTTAATCGTTGATGAAATTCTTGCCGTTGGCGATTTTCGTTTTCAGGAAAAGTGCGAAAAACGAATCAATGAAATGATAAACGATGATACTACCGTTATTATAGTTTCACACTCTATTGATCAGATTGAACGCCTTTGCAAGCATTGTGCATGGCTTGAAAAAGGTAATCTTAAAATGATTGGCGATGCAAAAGAGGTTTGTGAAGCTTACAGAAATTCATAAAACAAAAAACCGCTTTTTAGCGGTTTTTTTATGTTAACAAAAAGAAAAAACAACACAAAAACTTGTGTTGTTTATTTTTTTTATTCTTCTTCGTCCTCTTCTTCGTCTTCTTCGCTTTCCATTTCTGCCATAACCTCTAAAGAGTCCTCAACAGTTTCAGGAAGCATATCGTCTTCTTCAAAATCGTCAATATTTTCATCATCTTTATTTTCTTGTGACATATGCTTTATACGGCAAGCGTAGCAAAGCTCTTCGCCTTCTTCAAGATAGTTTTCGTTACATTCGGGGCAAAGTTTGTAATCCTCATCAAGTTCAAGTTCAGGCTGGCCCTGAATTTTGCCCATATCTACAAGGCAAACCTTGCAATATTGTTCAGTTTCTTCATTAATATAATTAAGCATACATCTGGGACATTTAATATACATTAAAAATTCACCTCAGTTAACATAGTGGATACATTATATGTGATAATATAAAAATTGGCAAGTAAAATTTTTATCACAATTATAATGCATCACTTTTTTATATATATGCTACTTATTTTTTCCATGTTCCACGCATAAATAAAATTAAAACAGGGTAGATTTCAAGCCTGCCTAAAAGCATGGCAAGGGACATAGCGATTTTTGAACAAACGGAATAATCGCTATAATTTGCAAGTTGACCAAAGAACGGACCTACATTATTAAAAGTTGCCGCTGCGGCAGAAAAATTGGTTTCAAAGGAAAATCCTTCTAATGAAAGCACCAACAAAAGCACTATAAAGCATAAAACGTAAATAGCAAGATAGGAAAGCACGCCTAAAATAGTTTCGTCGTCAACGCTTTTGCCTTCAAAACGCACTACTTTAACTGCGCGGGGATGAACAACCTGGCGGATACGGTTAGCAATAGCTTTAAATAGTAAAACAACGCGTGAAACCTTTATTCCGCCTGCGGTTGAGCCTGCACAGGCACCGATAAACATTAAAACAATTAAAATAGTTTTTGAGAAAACGGGCCATAAATTAGAATTTACCGTGGTGTAGCCTGTGGTACTTATAAATGATGTAACCTGAAACGCACTGTGGCGCAAGGCTTCGCCAAAACTCTGGTATAGCGGGCGAATATTAAAAGTGATAAGAGTGATTGCACAACAAATAACACCCAAATATGCCCAAAGTTCCTCGCTTTTAAACACGTGTTTAAATCGTTTTATAAGAATAAGGAAGAACAGGTTAAAGTTTATACCAAATATAAACATAAATACAGTAATAACCCACTGTAAATATGGGGAATACGAAGCAATACTATCGGCATAAACACCAAAACCGCCTGTTCCTGCAGTACCTAAGGTGTGAACTGCGCTTTCATAAACAGGCATACCGCCTGCAAACAGTAAAATGAATTCCAAAAGAGTAAGTACTATATAAATGATATATAATAATCTTGCAGTTTGCCTTACTTTTGGCACAAGTTTACCAACAACGGGACCGGGCATTTCTGCACGAAGCATATGAATACTTCTGCCTGAAACCGATGGAAGAAGCGCAACCAATAAAACAAGTACGCCCATACCGCCTATCCAATGGGTAAGTGAACGCCAAAACAGGTTGCCGTGGGATAAAACCTGGGGATCATCTAAAATAGTTGCACCGGTTGTTGAAAAACCACTTGCAGTTTCAAATAAACAGTCAATATAACTTGGGATTTCTCTGCTTAAAAAGAAAGGCAAAGCACCAATTAAAGATAAAATTATCCAGGATAACGCAACGGTAACAAGACCTTCTTTTGCAAAGAATACCGAATCCTTTGGTTTAAAAAAACGGGAAACAAAAAACAGGGCGCCTGAAAAAAGTGCAGTTATTAACAGCCATATTGCCGAGGTTTCGCTGTAAAAAAACGAAACACCCGAAGATAGCAATAAGCATATCGCGCCCACACCGATTATCTGACCGGTGGTGTGAATGACCATTTTATAATTCATAACAATTTCCTTTATTTAAGTATATCCGAAAGTTCCTGAATTTTTCTGTCAGCGGCAATAATTATAACCTTGTCGCCAGGTAAAATAACGGCAGAACCTGTTGGAATAATGGGCTTCTTTTCACGGATAATACCTGCAATAAGAATGTTGGGCTTTAATGATATATCCTTTAAAGGCACGTTAAGGCAGTTAAATTCATTAGTAACCTTAAATTCAATGGCTTCAACGTGATCATCAAAAAGGCGGTAAAGAGTTTCAATATTACTGCCTAATGAGTTCCTTAAGGCGCGGGCGTATCTCACAAGCACGTCAGAAACAATCTTTTTAGGTGAAATAATAGTATCAAGGCCTAAATTTTCTGCAAGTTCAACCAATTCATCACGGTTGATTTTAGAGATAACTTTTGGTACTGAAAAGTTTTTAGCAAGCACGGATATAAGAATGTTCTGCTCATCAACACCTGTAAGTGAAACAAAAGCATCGGTATCTTTAATACCTTCTTCTAATAAAAGCTCCTGCTGTGTGCCATCGCCAATCACTACGTTAGCCTTTGGCAAATCATCGCAAAAACGCCTGCAAATTTCGGCATCTTTATCAATAACCTTAACGCTGCTGCCCGAAGCAATAAGCATTTTAGATAAATAATAGGCAATACGGCTACCGCCTAAAATCATAACATCCTTTGCTTGTTTTTGATAAACGTTCAGTTCTTTAAAAAGCTTAAGTATTTCTGTTGAAGTGGCAGTAATACCAAGTTTATCCCCACCCTTTAATATAAAACTACCGTTAGGGATAAAAACCTCGCCATCGCGCTGAACTGCGCAAACAAGAACTTTTGCATCATATTTTTCACGTACTTGGAAAAGGCTTAAACCATCTAAAACTGAATCAGGCTTAAGGGTAATCTCAATCATTTCAAAATTGCGCCTTGAAAAATGTTCAATCTTTTCAGCAGATGGGAACTTTAAAATATTATAAAGTTCCTGGGCTGCAAGAAATTCAGGATTTATAGCCATTGAAAGATCAAGCTGCTGCCTTAAAAACACAAGTGACTGTTGATTGTATTCGGGATTTCTGATTCTTGCAATAGTATGCTTTGCACCCATCTTTTTTGCTAAAAAGCAGGAAAGCATATTAGTTTCATCTGTACCTGTAACTGCTACAAAAAGTTCAGCATCATCAACACGTGCCTCTTTAAGAGTATCACAGTCGGTACAGTTGCCGTTTACACCGATAATATCATAAACGTTTGAAATCTCATCAAGGGCATGCTTTGAAGTATCAATGGCGGTTATATCGTGGCCTTCGTTTACAAGGCTATCAATAATGCTAGCGCCAATTTTACCGCAACCGGAAATTATAATATTCATACTTAAATTCCTTTTTTTATTTTTTATTATTATACTACTATTTATTTATTTTAGCAACAGACTTAACAGTTAAAGAAAGTTCATTTACTATAAATTTAATTTCGTAACCGCCATAGGCTAAACCATAAATACGATCAGGGTCGCTGTGGTACGATGGGCGGGGATCATTTTTTAATATATTTATAACTGCCTGTTGTTTGTTTTTAGGAAGAATATTTAGTAATTCTTCATCAAAATTAACTTTTAATGCATAATCTTTAAAATCATCTGCAAAGCCTGATTGTGCGTCAGGGTGGCAATCAGTATATCTGATATAAGGTTTTATATCAAATATAGGTGTGCCTGAAAGCATGTCTGCGCCTGAAACGATTAAAGCCCAGCCTTTGTTAGTTTTTTCTTTTTTTATCAGTTTAACTGAAGAAAGCCCTAAGGGGTTAGGCCTGAACGGTGATCTTGTTGCAAAAACACCGGTTTTTTTGTTGCCGCCTAATCTTGGGGGACGAACACAAGGAGACCAGGGCTTATTTTCGTTTTCGGAAAAATGCCAGATAAGCCAAAGGTGTGAAAAGCTTTCAATATCCCTTAAAGCATCTTCCGAAGGAAAATCTTTTTCAAACAAGATAGTTGAAAGAATTTCATCATTTAATCCGCTTTGGCGGGGGATACCAAATTTATGGCTGTAATCGTTATATATATAAGCGATAGGTTTTATTAAAAGTGTATCCATTAAAAAGTTGCACCAAATTTCTTTCTGAATTCTGAGGGCGTTAAGTTGTTTTTCTTTTTAAAACTTGATAAAAAACTTAATGAAGAAGTAAAACCAACTTTTAACGCAATTTCTTCTATTGAAGTATTGGTTGAAAGCAATAATTGTTCGCTCATTGCAATACGGTAATTTATAACATATTTATGTAAAGTGATTCCGTTAGCAGAAAGAAACAATTTGTTTAAATAATACGGATGATATCCAACTAGGTTTGCTAAAGAAGTGTTATCAATATCAGTATTATAGTTTTTATGAATATAATCCATTATGGTTTCAAGTGCGCTATCTGATCTTGTATCCTTTGGCATTGATATTGCGCGCACAATTAAAACAAGGCATTCTTTAAATAACGCAGAAGTGCGTTCTTTAAAATATGGCTGGCGGGAAGCGTTTTCAAACAATATTTTTTCTATAATGTTATAAATAGCTGAGTTACCCGTACAAACTAATGGCTTGTTTAAAATGGGGCAATCTTCAAAAACAATCTGAGTTTCTTTTATTCTTTTGCATTCATTATCGGAACTTTCAAGCAAAATTAAAGGCTCTTGAATATCAGAAAATTCGTTAGTATAATCAAAATTAATTGAAATAAGATGTGTTTCTTCAGGTGAAACAACGTAATATTCACTGCCTTTTTGCCAAAGGATTACGGTGCCCGGTGAAAAGGGATATTCTTTTTTATCAATAACTATTGTGCCAATCCCTGATTGAACGTAAAACAGGCGGTTGTCCTTTGCAACGGTTGGTCTGTTATGTTTAAAACAGATAGGGTATGCAAATCGCACAAAAGGGGAACAATCATTAAATTTCATTATCCACCTCAAAAACAAATAATTAAGTATATTATAATTCATAAGTGTAATAAAAGCAAATATTTGTTTTTTTATAAAAATTCTAAAAAAATTGACTTTTACAACATAACAATATATAATATTAAAAGTGCGAAGAAAGGCGGTAAAAATATGAAGATTTTTGATATGCATATACATATCAACAGCGAAAAAATTGATCAAAATTATTTGATTGAACAAATGGAACAATCAGGTGTTTATGGCGGCGGTATTATTTCTTGCCCGCCTGAAGAAGCAACTGCTGCTCTTTTAAAAATGCCCTATAAAGAAAGGCTTGAAACTGTTTTAAAATGGAAAAAAGGTTTAGAAAACAGAATTTATACAGGCCTTTGGGTACACCCTGAAGAAAAGGATGTTAAATTAAAAGTTAAAGATGCTGCTGAAAGCGGCATTGATTTCTTTAAAATAATCTGCGATACCATGCCTGCTTATGAAAAGCCTTGTATGGATCTTTTAGGTGCTATTGAAGAAACTAAAAAACCTGTAATGTTTCATTCTGGCATACTTTACAGCGGTAAAGATACTTCCCGTTTTAACCGCCCTGCAAACTGGGAAAGTCTGCTTGAATTTGAAAATGTTAAGTTTTCACTTGCCCATGGCTCTTGGCCTTGGATAGATGAATGTTTAGCTGTTTACGGCAAGTTTTTACATTATTACAACAGTGCAAAGGGCAGTGAAATGTTTATTGATACCACCCCGGGCACGCCTAAAATTTACAGAAAAGACTTTTTATATAAACTTTTTAATATCGGTTATGACGTTGAAAATAACATTATGTTCGGAACTGATTCCATAGCAACGGATTACAATCCGCCTTGGGTTAAAGGGTGGCTTAAAATGGATAAAAAGATTATGGATGAAATGAACGTTTCTGATGAAGTCCGCCAAAAATATTATAGTGAAAACTATATGCGTTTTTTAAAGTGTGAAGATATTGATCATCGCCTTCCACAGATAAATAAATAGGAGAAAATTATGGATTTTTTTATTAACGAAATACTTGAAAATAATGAGATTAAAGAGATTCTTAAAAACTATGACCGCATAGAAGAAGCAAAGGAAGTTGCAAAACAGGTAAAAATAGGCGAAAAAGTAAAAGTAGAAAACGGCATCTTTCCTATATGCGTACTTGCTTTTTTAGCACCTTATGCTTTGGAAAAAAATGAAAAACTTGGTGTTTCTAAAGAGATTACCGTAAAAACTTTAAAGGACGTAAACGTTTGGATTGATAATTATTTTACTAAAAATAATGAACTTGGTTTAGGTGAATTTAACTGGCTTATTTATCATTACACAGGGGATCTTTTCCATTTAGGAAGGCTTCAGTTCAGGATCGCAAAAAGCTTAGAAGGTATTCCTGAATGTGAATACGCCATTGAAACCCATATTCCACAAGGGGATGCTTTAACTGAGGAAAAATGTTTAGAAGCTTTTTCTTTAGCAAAAGATTTTTTTAATAAGTATTTCCCTGAAACACAGGTTAAATATTTTATGTGTGATTCCTGGCTTTTAAATACTAATTTAGAAAAGATTTTAAAACCTGAATCAAACGTTGTTAAGTTTATGAAATTGTGGACGCCTGTTCCATTTGTTTCTGATAATAGCTCGCAGGCTATTGAACGAGTTTTTGGCTTCGGTTTTAAACGGGAAAACCTTAAAGATGCACCTGAAAATACTTCGCTTCAGAAAGCGTTAAAAGAGTTTTTATTAAAGGGCGGAACAATGGATATTACGTTAGGGTACAGAAAAATTTAAAAATAAAAGCGAGATGGAATTTTCATCTCGCTTATTTTTTTATGAAAAATTGATAGGGCAGGTAATAACTTCAACGGGAATTTCGGGGGTTGAACCAAAGCCCATATTTTCTACGGTAATCATTTCAGGACCGCGTTCATTACCAACGTGGGTAAGCCAGTGGTAACCACCTGCATAACCTGCATAAATTGTTACGTGGCGGGCAGCAGAATTATCGCTTGCACCGTAAACCTTAAATACTACTATTGAACCAACGGGGATAGTTTCACTTGGATTAAATGAAACAACACCGCTTGAATATCTTTTAGCAGTAAATTTGATTTTTCTTGAATATCCTTTTTTAACCCAATCGTTTGCCGCAAGGCGCCAGGATTGTGCTGAACAAGGGTGTTCAGGGCGGGTAAGATAGGAAGTATCAATTTTTGCAACGTTAGGTAAATAATTAAAGTAAACGTATGTTAAGTAGGAAGCGCAAACAAGGCCACCGCGCTTTTTAAAGCCTTGGATATCAGGCTTGCCCTGGGCATTGGTTTCATAGCCTGTACTTTTTCCGTAATCGTAGCCAAGGCCTGAAAGATATCCTAAACCTTGCTTATATTTACCTAAAATAAATACCCACATATTGCCATCAGCCTTATGTTTTTTAAGGTTGTAGCCTGTGTATTCAAGGGCATCAAGGAAAACGTTATCGTTAATATCTGTGCTGTTATTAGGCTTAAAAGTAGGTAGTGACGGGGTAGCAGTTGGGCTTGGTGCAGGGGTGGGTGTTGCGATAGGATTCTTTGATAAAAAATCCTGGCGCATAAAGCCAAATCTGTTATCATCATAACTGATATAATGCCAGCCGTTAATTACTTTATATGATTTAACCTCAGAATTTAACGGAAGCGAGGTTATCTTTTCGCTATTTGTGGTTGCACCTTCACGAACGTTTACCACAGAGCCTGAAACGTAATAAAGCGTAAACTTTGTTACGTCAATGGGGCCAATGGTTGGGGTAGGAGCAGGTGTTGCCGTTGGTGTGATTGTTGGCGTTGGTGTAATTTCTTCGGTGGGTATAATTGTTGGAATTACCGTAGGCGATTGTGTTACTTCTTTAGTTGGTGCCTGTGTTGGTGCTTGAGTAGGTGTTTCAGTTGGTGCAGGTGTTTGTTCAACATCGTTACCATTACAGGCACAAAAAGTAAATATCGTAACTAATATCAAAAATACACTTAAAACTCTTTTCATTATATTCTCCTTAGCAAACTGGTTGTCTAAGAAGTATAACAAATAATAAAATTTATGTCAAGCAATAGAAAAAAATGGAGAAGTTTTTACTCAACAAAAAGGGCAATTATTTGATATTGACAAAGAAAGAAAAGAACAAGTATAATAAATTAGATAAATATATATAAGGAGAAACTTATGGGTTATTCCGTTACTAAAAGAGAATTTAAAGAAGCGAAGTGGATTTTTGGCAGCGATGCATTTTTAAAAACTTGCGAAAACATTGAAAACATAGAAGGTGCCAAATGGATCTGGCCAAGGGAATATTCAAGAGCATATATCGTTAAAAACTTTAACGTTACAAAAACAGGCAAATATAAGGCAAAATTTATTTGCGATAACGTGTTTGATCTGTTTATTAACGGAAAACCTGTTTCCTTAAATAAAACACGTTTTCAGGGTGATGTTTCATCCTTTATCGTTGAAGGCGAAAACAGAATAAATATCAGGGCATTTCAAACTAATGATGATAGATTTTTTACTTCTGCAATAACAGGTATTATTGAAGGTGAAGGAATAGAAATTGTAACTGATGAAACCTGGCAACATTACTGCCCCGTAAACTTCTGGGAAAATGAAGAGCCTGAAGATTGGCAGGATTATTCAGCATATTTCTTGCAGGTGATTGCCTGTGATATTCATCCGCGCTTGCATAAGCGTTCCCTCTATTTAAGAAGAAGTTTTAATATTGAAAAGCCTATTAAAAAGGCAGTTTTAACAAAAAGTGCCCGTGGCGAATGTGAAATGTATTTAAATGGGCTTCGTACTGATGATGAACTTTTTTCACAGGGCGTTGCTGATGATTTTAAAGAATATCAGGAGTATGATATTACAGCGTTAATCAAGCAAGGTGATAATGCTATTTGCGGTATAACGGGCAACAGTTGGCTTAACAGCTATTCCCATACGGAAGTATTTATGAACAAAAATATGCTTCTTGCAGAAATTGAAATCACTTATACTGATGGCACAAAAGAACTGATAGTAAGCGATGAAAACTGGAAATGCGCATTTTCTCCCATAACAGATAACGACCTTCAGTTTGGTTTAAGATATGATGCACGCCTTGAAATCCTCGGTTGGAACAAAGCCGATTTTGATGATAGTGCCTGGGCACAGGTTGAAACAGCTGAAAGTAATATTGAATTACGTCCCTTTGTTTTAAGGAATTATCCGCCCATTTACATTATGCGTAAAGTTGCCCCTGTTAAAACGATGACAAGGGATACCCGCGTTATTTACGATTTTGGTGAGAACTGTTGCGGAAGATTTTATCTTAAGCTTAATAATACTTTTAAAGGGCAGGAAATTAAAGTAAGTTTTTGTGAACGTCTTGATGAATACGGCGAATTTATCGTTGCCGCATATTCGCCTGTTCACTTTAACCGCGATGCAGTATTTAACGGTAAAGCCCTTGGCTGTATGCGTAATTTTGATTTTTATACGTGTTCTGGCGCAAAGGAAGAAGAGTTTGAACCACACTTTACCTTTACAGGCTTCAGATATTTATGTATAGAAGGTATAAAGGATAAATCACAGGTTTCTGAAATTCTTATGACGGTTATGCACAATTCCGTAAAGAAAACAGGCACACTAAAAAGCGAGCATCCTTTAATCAACCATTTGTTTAGGTGTGCCCATAACACCTGGTACGGCAATATTATGAACGGTCCTATGGATTGCCCAACAAGAGAAAAGAATTTCTGGACGGGCGATGCACAACTATTCTGTACAACCGCTTGCTATCTTTCCGATGCAGATGAGTTTTTTGCCCGCTGGACCCACGCAGGCAGAAAAATGTGCCCTGATGTTTATGGTTGGGGCGATGAAAAATATATTATTCCATGGACGCTTTATCAGTTTTATCGTGATAAGGGCGTGTTGGAAGAATGTTATGAAGGTATTTTAAAGTTTGCCCGTGATAGAATTGAAACTGCTTTCAGGGGTTTGCCTAAAGATATGGGCGATGCAGGCTTCAGCGATTGGTTTTCACCAACAGGCATTGAAATGAACAAGTATTTCTTTGCTTGCTGTTTTTATTGCTATATGCTTAAGATTGTTGCCAATATTGCCGAAGTTTTAGGGGATTATAAAACAAGCGATGAATTTGCATCTTTGTTTGATATTTCAGTTGATGCTTTTAATAAAAAGTTCTTTATTCCTGAAATCAATGATTATATTACGGAATCACAGGCAGGTATCGTTCTTCCGCTTGCCTTTGGGCTGGTACCTATTCATAGGGAAAAACTGTTGGCGGAAAAGTTAAACGAAAAAGTGTTAAAAGACGGTCATTTAACTACAGGTTTTGTAGGCACAAGATATCTTTTAGGCGTTTTATGTGATTACGGTTATAAAGATGCCGTTACGATGCTTTTATTAAGGGAACAGTATCCTTCCTGGTTTGATATGACCAAAGGGCTTACTACTATGCCTGAAACCTGGTACGGCATTAAGGATACGCAATTTGAAAACAGTTCAAGTATGAATCACTTTACCTTTGGTTCAATTGTAGGCTGGATGTTTGAGTATTTAGGCGGTATCCGTTACCGTGAATCAACACCCGGATTTTCACACGTTGTTTTAAGGCCTACCTTTATTAAGGAATTAGGTTCCTTTAAAGCAGAATTAAAAACCGTGTATGGTTTAATTAACGTTGAATGGCATATAGAAGGTAATACTGCAGTTTATACTTTCTCGGCAGAAAGAAACGTCACTTTAATCTTACCTGATGGCACCGTGCAAGCGTTCCCCAAAGGAAAACACAGCGTTACTGCAATAGTATAAGAATAAAAAAATCCGATAAGCAAAGTGCTTATCGGATTTTTGTTTTTTATTAAAAGATTAAGCTTCCTGAAGTTTTGCACCGCAGTTAGGGCAAAGCAATTCATCTTCATCAAATTCACCTGAAAATGAAATTGTTTCTTTGCATTCGGGGCAAACGTATTCTTCGTACTCAAACTCATCATCACAACAGCAATCACAATCGCAATCACAATCGCAGTCACAGTCACAATCGCAATCACAATCGCAATCACAGTCGCAGTCGCAATCACAATCACAGTCATCATCATAAAGATACTCTTCAACCTCTAATAAATCGGTATCAAGTTCTTCAACATATTCGCCAAGCTGAACGATTTCTTCATCAAGATCATCCATCTCATATGCGATTTCATCAAGCACATCAATAATAGCAAGTAAAAGCTTGCCTTCTTTAGTGCTTTCGTCTATCTGAAGACCTTCTGCAAGGCCTTTAAGATAACTAACTTTATTTTCTACTGACATTGTTTTAAACCTCCCGAAAATTAAACGCGGTCCATATATTCGCCGCTGCGGGTATCAATTCTGATGCGGTCACCAACGTTTACAAATAAAGGAACGTTTACCTTGTAGCCTGTTTCAATAGTAGCCTGCTTTGTTACGTTTGTTGCAGTATCGCCCTTAACACCGGGTTCAGCATCAATAATTTCAAATTCAACAAAGTTTGGTGGTTCAACTGAGAAAGCTGCGCCCTTGTAGAACTTAATTGTAACTTCTAAATTGTCTTTAAGATAAGGAAGTGCTGCATCAACTGCTTCTTTATCAAGAGCAATCTGTTCATAAGTTTCGTTATCCATAAAGTAGTAAAGACCTTCATCATTGTAAAGATACTGCATTTCCTTTCGTTCAATGTGTGCCAAAGGATACTTTTCGTTGGGGTTGAAGGTACGTTCAAGCACCTGACCTGTCATAACGTTTTTAATCTTTGTGCGCACGAAAGCAGCGCCTTTACCAGGCTTAACGTGTAAGAATTCAACAATAACGTAAACGTTTCCGTCAATTTCTACTGTAATACCCTTTCTGAATTCACCTGCTGTAATCATTTTTGAGTTTCCTCCTAATTATTATTATAATTTTATTAGCTTTTTATCCGAAATAGTTAAATTTTCATAACCATCGCGGGTAATAACATACATATTTTCAATACGGACACCAAATTCATTTTCAATATAAATGCCCGGTTCTATGGTAACAACGTCACCAACTTTTAAAATATCGTCACTTTTTTTTGAAAGACGCGGGGATTCATGAATTTCAATACCAACGCCGTGACCTAATGAATGGGTAAAATATTCACCGTATCCTGCGTCCTCAATAACTTTGCGTGCAGCTGCATCAACATCTTTACAGGAAACACCCGGTTTTAAAGCATCTCTGCCTTTTTCATGTGCAAGAAGAACGGTGTTATAAACTTCTTCCATTTTTTTAGAAATTTCGCCAACTGCAACGGTTCTGGTCATATCAGAATCATAGTTGTTTAATCTTGCACCAAAATCAATGGTAACAAAATCGCCGGATTTAATTTTGTTATCGCTTGGTACTGCATGTGGCTTTGCGCCGTTACTTCCTGCTGCAACAATAGTTTCAAAAGCTAAACCATCAGCACCAAGGGAAAGCATAATATATTCTAACTTTGCCCTGAGTTCTTTTTCAGAAATACCTTCTTTTATAAAGGGAAGGATTTCTTCAAAAGCCTTATCGGTTATTCTTTGGGCATTTTTAATTTTTTCAATTTCACTTTCGGTCTTTGAACATCTGAAAGAAGTAAAAATACCATTTGTCTTTTCTAAATTAAAACCTGCTTCTTTTAAACTAAGAAAATCACTTGTTAAAAGATGTTCTTCTTGTATACCAACATTTTTGATTTTTTGTTGGTTTAATACGTCAATAACACCTAAAATATAGCCATTATCAACTATCCTTTGGGGAACTCGTGATATTTTTGCGGCAACGGTGTAGCGGCTGTCGGTAACAAGAACAGGGTTTTCAGAATAGACTAAAAGGCAATCAACTGAATAAAAACCTGTAAGATAAAAAATGTCTGCAGGATTTGAAATAACGTAACCCTGAACGTTAGGGAACTTTTCTTTTAAAGTTTTAAACAACTATTTCACTTCCTTTTAACTAATTGTAGCATATTTTTGCGTTTTTGTATATATAAAATTATATAAAACTAACTATTATTTAAACAAAAATCTCCAAACAAGTTTTTCACGGCTACGGTTAAACACCTTTGTAGCCCACCATTCGCGGCTTTCAAGGGGTTCCAATAAAACGCTTTTTGCTTTTATTTTATTTGCAAGTGAAATATCAGTAAAAAGTTGGTCACCTACAAACAATACGTTTTCAGGCTTTACTGAAAGTTTTTTCAGTAATTTTACCGATTCTTTTTTAAAAGGCTTTTTAGCGTTTTTATAAACAGGAATATCTAATTTTTTGCCGATAGAATCAGCATTTAATCCCTTTGAATTAGTTAAAAGGGCAACGGTTATTCCAGATTGTTTTGTTTTTTCAACCCAGGCGGCAATTTCCGGCGCAACTATATCGGTGCGCCAGGGAGCAGTGGTGTTATCCATATCTAAAAGAACAAGAGAAATCTCAAGTTCTTTTAGTTTTTCAATGGGAATATTAAAAACACGCTTATATCTTAACGTTGGTAAAAGATGCATTATTTTTCACCTAAAGAATTAAGGCGGGCAGAAACTTTTTCAAGCATCTCGCTGTATTTTTCAAGCTTTGCCTTTTCTTCATCAATAAGCTTTTGAGGCGCTTTTGAAACAAAGCCTTCGTTATTAAGTTTGCCCTGAGCACGCTTGATTTCGCTTTCAATGGTAGCCTTTTCTTTTGTTAATCGTTCAATTTCTTTCTTGGTATCAACAAGTTCACCCATAGGAATGTAAACCTGTGCGCCACCTAAAACGATGGAAGCAAAGTTATCTTCATCCTGGGGCTTTTGGGTAATAAACGTAACTTTGTTTGAAGAAGCAAGTTTTTCAATGTAAGCACTTGTGTTTTTAATATTAAGCTCAGTTAAAACAAGAATTTCGGTTTTAACGTTCTGGGGCACGTTCATTTCGGTGCGAAGGTTTCTAACACCCTTAATAATATCAACAACCACGTCAAAAGAAAGGTTATCAAAATTAAATTCTTTTTCTGTTTCAGGCCAAGGGGAAATCATAATGCTTTCTTCGTTGTTTGGAAGGCTTGTCCAGATTTCTTCGGTAATAAAGGGCATTAAAGGATGTAAAAGTTTTAATGTGTTTGAAAGCACGTAATTAAGTACTGCGCAAGCGTTTGTTTTTGCAGTTTCATCATCAGAATAAAGGCGTGGCTTTGTAAGTTCAATATACCAGTC
>JAZSPY010000023.1:0-7916 GCA_045537705.1 Clostridia bacterium | reverse complement strand
CGGTGTTAACGTCAATAACAGTTAACGCTTCGGTGTAATCAATCACCAGGTAAGCGCCGTTATCAAGCCAAACGTGGCGAGTTAAAAGCTTTTTAATTTTTGTTTCAATACCCTTTAAACCAAAGATATCACCTAAAGATAAGTGTATCTTATTTTTAAGCGATGGCGTCATAATCCGGGCAATTTTTTTGATTTCTTCAAAATCCTTTTCACAGTTAAGGGTGATTTTATCAACAGAATCATCAAAATAATCGCGGATTATGGTGGTTAAAAGACTATCTTCACCTGATAAAAGCGCAGGCGCAGTCTTTGTTTTCGCGTCTTTTAAAATAGAATCCCAACGGGAATCCAGATACTCCATTTCAGTTTTAAGGGCAACTTCATCTAAGTTGCGGGCATCGGTACGTATAATATACCCGTGCTCTTTATTTTTTATGGATTCAACGATTCCTTTTAAGCGTTCTTTTTCATCTTCATCATCAATTTTTTTAGAAACGCCAACGTAATCGTAGCAAGGCATCAAAACAAGGCTGTGGCAAGGAAGGGTAATGTTAGTTGTAACCCTTGCGCCTTTAACACCTTGAGCCTCTTTTTTTATCTGAACGATGATTTCCTGACCCTTTTTTAACAGCTTGGAAATATTGGTTTCGTTGTTCTTATTTTCAATATCATCTAAAAATAAAAACGCATTTTTATCTAAACCGATATTGATAAAAGCCGATTGCATACCGGGAACAACGTTATCAACAATGCCTTTATAGATACTGCCAACAGCACCAAAACTACTGTTTGGGTTTTCAGTAAAAACGTCTTCAAGCTCGTTATTATTTAATATAACTGCGGTTTTTGAAACAAGACCCGAATCAATTAAAATTTCTTTCATTTTATTTGAATTGGCTCCTCAATTTTATTTTCGTTTTCTATAAAAATAGAATTACGTGTAACAGTTTTGATCTTAATGCCTTTGTTTTCTAAAATTTCTTTTAACTTATCAGCCCTTAAATTTTCACTGTTACTGCAAGAAAGTGTGGCTTTAATTTCGTTTTCAACCTGTTTTAAACGGTGAATCATCGGGCGTACGTTAACTTCCTTAAAGCCTTTTTTTGTTTTCTTTTCAATAATGATTTCTTCTTGTTTGTTTAATGCATCAATGATTTTTAAATAATCCCCATCGTTTTCAGGAATAAAAGAGTATTCTGCCAAACAAATAACGCTTGCAACGGTAGGGTATTTATCGTTTAATTCAACTGCATCAACTATTTTTACGCCCTTTGGCATAGCATCATTTAACATTTTAACACAATTATCAGGATGAATAAACTTAGTTAACTGCACTTCAACATATTCAGCCAGTGAACAAACGCCAACAGGAAGCGCACAAGCAAAACTGATTAAAAGATGGGGGTTAAATCCCTTAGAATATTCGCAAGGTAAATTTGCCCTTCTTAAAGCACGCTGAAATAACCTTTGCATGTCTAAGTGTGAAATATATTTAACTTCTTCGCCCTTTTCAAAACGCATTAAAAGTCGCATTATTTTTCACCGTCCTTTTTACAAACTGCCATCATACCACAGCCTGTACAACCGTTTCTGCAATCCGGTGTAACCTGCTCGTTTTGTGCTCTTTCAAGTTCCTTTTTGTAATAAGCTTTAGAAACACCAACGTCAACGGTATCCCAGGGCAAAACTTCATCAACTGAATATTTTCTTTCTGCCATTTCTTCCATTGAAAGCCCGTTTTCCTGAAATGCTTTTTCCCAGGCGTTAATATCAAAATGCTCATTCCAGGCATCCATCTTAGCACCGTTTTTCCAGGCAGAATATAAAACTGCACACATTTCTCTGCCACCGCGGGCACAAGCAACTTCTAATTTAGAAGCAGTGCTGTCGTGATACTTATATTCAACCCCTCTTAAAGTGCGGATAAGGTCAGAAAGGTATCTTTGCTTTTCTTTAACGCTTTCTTCACTATCCTGATTTATCCACTGGAATGGGGTAAAAGGCTTTGGAATAAAAACTGAAGTACTGACGGTAATACGCATATTTTTAGTGTTGCCGTGAATTTCTTTATATGCTTCACTGCATTTTTTTGCAAGTTCGTAAATGCCCTTAATATCATCCATAGTTTCAAAGGGCAAACCAATCATAAAATACAGTTTTATGGCCCTGTAACCGGCATTAAACGCACCGCGAACGGTTCTTAATAAATCTTCTTCCGAAACATTTTTGTTGATAATGTTTCTCATTCTCTGTGTTCCTGCTTCAGGGGCAAAGGTAAGCGAAGATTTACGCATTTGCGTACTTACAAGATCAGGATTAAATGAATCTATTCTTAAAGAAGGCAGGGAAATATCCATATGTTCATCTTTGAATTCACAGGCTAATCTGTTCATCAGTTCTTCAATTTTAGGGTAATCACCGCTTGAAAGTGAAGTTAATGAAATTTCATCATATCCCGTAGCGTTCTTGGCTGCTCTTGCAATTTTAATAAGATTTTCAACGCTTCTTTCACGGATAGGGCGATATAAAAATCCCGCCTGGCAGAATCTGCAACCCCTTGTGCAACCGCGGAAAATTTCAAGCATAATGCGATCGTGCACAACTTCAATTAAAGGAACAATCAATTTTGTTGGGGTATAAGTGTTTTCAAAATCCTTGCAAACGCGCCTTTTAACCGTTGCGGGCGCATCGTCTATTGGAGTAATGGTTAAAGCACCATCAATAACTTTGTGTTCATAAAGTGAAGGCACAAAAAATCCTTCGTTTTTAGATAACGCCTTTAACAGCGCTTTTTTATCTTGTTTAGAATCTTTCCAGGCTTTATAAATATCAATAAGTTCGTTTAAAGCTTCTTCGCCATCACCGATAATAAAGCAATCAACAAAATCGTGAAGCATCTGCGCGTGTGTTGCGCAAGGTCCCCCTGCAACGATTAAAGGATAAGTTTCGTTTCTGTCTTTTGTTCTTAACGGAACGCCTGCTAAATCCATCATATTTAAAATGTTGGTGTAACTTAATTCATACTGAAGGGTAAAGCCCCAGATATCAGCATCTTTAACAGGCATCTTGTTTTCTAAAGTGAATAAAGGAATATTATTTTCCCGCATTAACCTTTCCATATCAACCCATGGCGCATAACACCTTTGGCAGAAAGTATCCTCACGTTCATTTAATAAATGATAAATTATCTTTCCACCTAAGTGTGACATACCCATTTCGTAAGTATCCGGATATGAAAAAACAAAGTTAACAGGTGCATTTTCCTTAAAACACATATTAACTTCGCCACCTGTGTATCTTGCAGGTTTATCAACTTTAATCAAAATATCATCTAACGTCATTAAATTGAACTCCTAAAAACATAATATAGTATTATATTATAATCTAATGTGTTGTGTCAAGTTATACCTTATCCGTGCGGGCAACGGTAAAGCAGAAAACTTCCTTGGCACCTGCCTTCTTTAATTGCTGGGAACAATATCTTAAAGTAGTGCCTGTTGTACAAACGTCATCAATTAAAAGAATAGTTTCGTTAAAAACGTTAGTACAGAATATATATCTTTCTTCAACGGTTTGTTGCCTGTTCTTTTTGTTTAAAAGGGCAGTCTTTTCGCTGTTTAAGCGTGCAAGAGTGTTCTTATAGGGAATAAGGGTTTTCTTTGAAATAGTTTTTGCAATCAACTGCGCCTGGTCGTAACCCCGCTTTTTTAATTTATAGGTTGAACAGGGTACGTTTGTGATTAACGAGCATTTATTAAGAATTTCTACGGGGATATTATCAAGAGCAATCTGAGCAAAATATTCTTTCATATATTGATTATTACCTGATTTAAATTTTAAAATCAATTCTTTGATTTTAGTATCGTAAACGTAGGGTGAATATAGCCTTGTGTAAAAGGGTTGCTTTTTCAAGCAATCTTTACATAAACCTTCGGTATTTATTCTATCTAAGCAAATAGAACATCTTTGACCTTTGGTTTCTTTTAACTGGCTGAAACAATCTTTACAAAGGCTGTATTTAGTTGTTTCTTCATTAAAACATAACAGACATTTTACGTTTAAAGGAAATATTATCTCTTTTATTAGTTTAAATACGTTAAAATTCATACATTTTTACCCAAAAAACTATTGAAATTAAAATAATTATATCATATAATATCGTAAGTGAAAACAAAATTCAGGGGGCAAAAAGTTTGAAACTTATTCTTGCAACTAACAATGAGCATAAGGTCAGGGAATTTAAAGAAATCTTAGGTGATTATTTTGATGAAATGGTTACCTTAAAGGAAGCAGGTATAACCCACGAAACTGTTGAAGATGGTTCAACCTTTAAGGAAAACGCCTTAAAAAAAGCAAGGGAAATTACTGAAATTACGCATCTTCCTGCATTAGCTGATGATAGCGGGCTTTGTGTTTTAAGTTTAAACGGTGAACCGGGTGTTATGTCAGCAAGATATGCTTCTGTAGATGATAATAACGCTTCAGATCAGGCAAACAGGGATCTTTTATTAAAAAATATGGAAGGCATAACCGATAGGCGTGCATACTTTGCCTGCGCCATCGCCTTAACTATGCCCGATGGTACAAGTTATGAAACCGAAGGCAAATTCTGGGGTGAAATCGCTTTTAAGGAAATAGGTGAAAACGGATTTGGCTACGATAACCTTTTCTTTGTGCCTGAATTTAATATGACTTCTGCCCAGATGACCCCTGAACAAAAAAATTCAATGAGCCATCGCGGTAAAGCATTAAGGGAACTCACTAAACTTTTATGAAGATAATAGTTTTAAGCGATAGCCATAACTCATATCTGTTTTCAGAATTTCTGCCTATTGCCCAAACTGCCGATATGGTAATACATTTAGGTGATGGGTTACGGGATATTGAAGATTTAAAAAGTGTTTTAACCTGTCCTTTTTACTTTGTTAGTGGTAACTGCGATTTTTCAAATGTATATGAAAAAACGATAGAAGTTGAAAACAACAGGATTTTTATTACCCACGGGAATAATTATGACGTTAAATATTCACTTTCTCGCCTTAAACAAAAGGCTCAAAAGGAACAGGCAGATATAGTGTTATACGGGCACACTCACGTTCCCGATATAACCTTTCAGGATAATATCTGGTTTATTAACCCGGGCTCACTTTGTAGGCCAAGGGAAGATAAAAAGCCAACCTATTGCATTTTAACGCTTTCAGGCGGTAAAATATATCCACAACTTATAGAATATTAAGGAGAACTAAAAATGTCAGAATTCAGGCTTGCAAATGCATTAAGCGACCATATGGTGCTTCAAAGGGATAGTGATGTTCGCATCTGGGGTAAAGGTAAAAACGAAGGTGACGTTATTTACGCTGTTATCGGTCCCTACGAAAGTTACGGTATCGTAGATAATAAAGGGGAATTTGAAGTTTATCTTCCGCCAATGCCTGCAAACACCACACCACAAACACTTGTTGTTTCAGATGGTGAAGATAGAATCGTTTTAGAAGATATTTTAATTGGTGACGTTTGGATTATCAACGGTCAATCCAATGCCGAAACAACACTTGCATATTGTAATGAAAACGGTAAGGGTATTTATGAAGATGAACTTGATACACTTAAAAAAGAAGATAATATCCGTGTTATGTTACAAAGGCGTGAACACGCAAAAGAAGTTTACGAAAATATGTTAACGCCACAGTACGATATTATTAAGCCTGAAGTTGCTTCATGGCGCGATGCATCACTTCCTGAAGTTAAAGAAAATATTTCAGGTATGGGATTTTTCTTTGCAAGATATGTTTCAAGAACGTTAAACGGTAGTGTGCCAATCGGTCTTGTTCAGGCAGCATCAGGCGGTTCACCCCTTTCAGAACTTATTATGCCTGAACTTAAACAGCCTTTAGGATATACCGATACAAAAGAACGTGTTATTCCGTATGCAGGTATCTATAATGCATTGATGGCTCCCGTTCAGAAAATGGCTATTAAAGGTATGCTTTATTATCAAGGTGAAAGCGAACAATGGGGTAACGTAAGATATCCATATCAGTTAAAATGGTACGTTGAAGAATTAAGAAAGCGTTTTGAAAACGATTTCCCATTCTATTTTGTTCAGATTTCAAGCCACGTTGGTCCTGCCCTTGAACAATGGCAAAGGGTACCGCATATCCGTTATTCACAAACAAATATTCTTGACGTTTTAGATAATTCATATATGATCGTTTCAATGGACGTTGGCGGTCAGGAACAAAATTCTGACTGGGCGCATCCCCCGTATAAAAAGCCTATTGGCGAACGTCTTGCAATGGCGGCATTGGCTAACGAATACGGTATCGGTGATCCTGAATATAACCTTTGTCCAATTCCTTGTTGCTGGCGCTTTGATGAAGATAGCGTAACCGTTCATTTTGATAACGTTGGCGATGGTCTTAAACTTTTATGTGGCGAAAAACTTGTTGGCTTTGAAATTAAGGCTGAAGATGGTAAATTCAGAAAAGCCCGCGGAAAGATTATCAGCGATGATACAGTTGTGTTTAAGGGTGTAAAAGAACCTGTAACCCTTCGTTATGCTTTTACTAATGAAGCAATTATTGAAAACGCAAACTTAGGTTCATCAACAAATCTTCCCTGCGCCGCATTTGAAATTCATAAGGATGAAAACAAACATTTTATACATTAAACAAAAAAAGCCACTAATTTAGTGGCTTTTTTAATTTTCACTCTTGAAAAAAATATTTTTTAATGTATAATATTGTTAATAAGATTTTTAAGGAGAAATATTATGAGTAATTTGCACGTTATAGATCATCCGTTAATTCAGCACAAACTTACCATTATGCGTGAAACGCAAACAGGCGCAAAAGAATTCAGGGAACTTTTAAATGAAATCACAACTTTAATGGGCTACGAAATCACAAGGGATTTCCCACTTTGTGATAAACCAATAGAAACTCCTCTTTGCAAGATGGTAGGTAAAACCATTGATGGAAAAAAGGTTGCTATCGTGCCAATTTTAAGGGCAGGATTAGGTATGGTTGATGGTATGCTTTCCTTAATACCTGTTGCTAAAGTAGGTCATATTGGTCTTTACAGGGATCCCGAAACTCATCTTCCTGTAGTTTATTACTGCAAACTTCCCGTTGATATTGAAGATCGCATTACAATTGTAGTTGATCCAATGCTTGCAACCGGCGGTTCAGCATCAGATGCAATTACTATGCTCAAAGAAAGAGGCGTAAAAAATATTCGTTTAATGTGCCTTGTTGCCGCACCTGAAGGTGTTAAAAAGGTGCAGGATGATCATCCTGATGTTGATATTTACACCGCAAGCCTTGATGATAAGTTAAACGATCATTGCTATATCTTGCCGGGATTAGGCGATGCAGGGGATAGGTTATTTGGTACAAAATAATTTTTAAAAATAAAAAAAGACTGTCTTAAATTTAAGACAGTCTTTTATTTTATCCAAAGAAAGAATCTTCATCATCAATATCAAAATCGTTGCTTGCATCAAACAAACTATCAACGTAAGCCTTTGCTGAAACACCGTAATTATTAAGTGCTTTAACAATATCGCCAACCGTTGCGCTTTGATATTTTGAACTTATATAAGCATTTATGTTATATTGAAGATTGCTTATTTCAGAATCATTTGAATCAACAAGTGCTAATGTAAACACGTTATCAAATTCCGTAGCCAATAAATCTCTTGTGTAAAGAAGATATGTTCCGTCATTTTGTTTAATTAAATCATCACGGTTAATTTCATTACCGTTTAAAATAACTTTAACGGAATCGTCTGTTAAAATAAGGCGGAAATAAATCTTATTAACGTATGAAATATTAAGACCTGCGGATTTAATACAGTTGTTTAAATCACTGTTGCCCGTAAGAATTTTAACCCCCAAAGGCGCGGCAAATTCAGT
>JAZSPY010000061.1:0-2269 GCA_045537705.1 Clostridia bacterium | reverse complement strand
TATGGTCTTATTTTAACATCATCAGGTGCCATTGCCGCACCCATATTATTTGCATCTTTAATACCCAGATCAACAATCTTACCTGCTGTTCCTGCTACAATTTTAATATTAGTGGGTGTATTGGTTAGCAAACTTGCTCCTGCTCCTGTAACTGTCCATTGAGAAGTAGGTGTTGGTTGCGAACCATATTCTAAAGGAAATCTATATTGCCTTTCTGCAGTTGAAAAATGTGAACTTGCGCCACAAAGAACGTTATGTGCAAATCCACCATCAATCATACACGAAGCAAGAAGAATTGATTCGCATATCGTTGAGCAAGCACCATACAAACCAAAAAACACCGTTTCCATTTCTCTGGAAGCAAAACTTGCACTTATAATTTGATTTAAAAGATCACCACCGAATATCATATCAATTTGTTCGTTGGTTAAATTTGCTTTATTTTTTGCAAGTTCCAATGCTTCTTTAAACATTTTGCGTTCTGCTTTTTCAAAACTATCTTCGCACCATCTATCATCTTTTAAAATCAGATCAAAATAATCTTTAAATGGTCCTTGACCTTCCTTTACGCCAACAACTGCCGCACCTGTTTGCAAATATACATTGTTAAATAAAAACGTTTGTTTTCCGATTTTCATAACGCACTCCTTATATATAATGTAATATTAGAATGTGTTTTTTAAACGATTCTATACAACATCCTGACAAAAAAAGACGTCGCTTATTGCGACGTCTTTAAATTTTATTAAATTAACCTTTAAATTCTTCTTTAACCATTTCAAGCGCAGCAAGAATAACTTTATCCATATCATAATAACAATATTGACCAAGCCTGCCACCAAAGAGAACATTACCTTCTTTATCGGCTAATTCCTTATATTTAGCATATAATTCTGTATTACGATCATCATTAACAGTATAATAGGGTTCTTTTTCCTGATTCCATTCATCAGGATATTCACGAGTTACAACGGTATATTCAGCCGCTTCGCCCTGAGCTTCGTTTCCTAATGATGCACCAAACTCAAAGTGCTTGTGCTCAATTATGCGTGTGTAAGGAATTTCATATTCGGTATAGTTTACAACAGCATTGCCTTGGAAGTTTGCACATTTATAGGTTTCATTTTCAAAGCGCAACGAACGATATTCAAGTTCACCAAAGCAATAATCATAGAATTTATCAATTGGACCTGTAAAAAGAATCTTATCAGCAATTGAATTAAGTTCATCACGGTGTTCAAAATAATCGCAATTTAAACGAACTTCAATGCCTGCCAGCATTTTTTCTACCATTAAAGTATATCCGCCAACGGGAATGCCTTGATATAGATCGTTAAAATAGTTATTATCATAGACAAAACGAACAGGTAAGCGTTTAATTATAAAACTTGGAAGTTCAGTAGCACGTTTACCCCATTGTTTTTCGGTATAACCTTTTACTAACTTTTCGTAAATTGATTTACCTACAAGGGAAATTGCCTGTTCTTCAAGGTTTTTAGGATTAGTTATGCCTGCCTCTGCCTTTTCTTCTTCTATTTTGGCACGTGCTTCTTCAGGAGTAAACACACCCCAAAGTTTATTAAAGGTGTTCATATTAAAAGGCATATTATATAATTCGTCTTTATAACGTGCTACAGGACAGTTTGTATAACGGTTAAAATCTGCAAATTGATTTACATAATCCCAAACTTCTTTGATGCTGGTATGAAAAATATGTGCACCATATTTATGAACGTTAATGCCGTGCTGTTTTTCAGTATAAATATTACCTGCAACATGGTCTCGCTTATCTATAACAAGACATTTCTTACCGTTTTTTTTAGCTTCATGAGAAAAAACTGCACCAAAAAGACCTGCTCCTACAATTAAATAATCGTAATGACTCATATAAAAAATTTCCTTTGTATATTAGTAAATTCAAATGGTTAAAAACTTTGTCCGTATTTTTTACCGGTAAATTTAGCACTAAGAAACGCCATCGCCTTTTTAAACATATTTATGTTTTGCATTTCAATAAAAGGAATTTCTTTGTAAGATAATCCTTTTGTATTAAGCCATACATCTAATAAAAGTTCAGATACACGACCGGGATAACGAGCATGAAAAGATTCATATTTTGAAGGATCATATCTTTTCTCAAGTTCAAAAAGAATATCAAAAAGCCACTTAGAATACTCGTCAAATTTATCTTTCTTCATAACAAACATGTTCAGAATATGAAGCTTGGTTCTGTTCATAACTTTATTGAACGCTTCGCTGTATTCTGGAT
>JAZSPY010000139.1:0-35192 GCA_045537705.1 Clostridia bacterium | reverse complement strand
TAAAAAATTTCAACCATTTGATAATATTCCTTTTAAAACAGGATAAAATATTTTAAAAGGAGTGATTTTATGACAAATGATAAGAAATATTTTATAATCGTTTGTATGCTTTTAGCCATTTCCTGCTTTGCGCTTCTGGTGTTGTTTTAAAATAAAAAGGGCAACAAAAGTTGCCCTTTTTTTAGCATTTAGCATCCGTTTTCTTTTTTACGGGAGTTTTCGTTCCATCAGGATATTGAATAACTGTGTTATCTAAAATTCCTGAAAGCCCTAATTTAAAGGAAGCCCTGTATTCATTACGAAGTTCTTCCCTTTCATTTTTTTCTTCTTCAGTTAAACCTTCATTTTTAGCCTTTTTTGCTAAAAAGTTAATTCTATCAATTTTCTTTTGATCCATATTTTTTTACCAAAGTTTTTTATAGATTGCAATAACTTCTTCCTTAGTAGGAATCCTTGGGTTAGTTTGTGTGCAAGCATCGTTTATAGCCGCAACTGCCATTTCTTCAATATGACTTTCGTATTCTTCCTTTGTGCAGGAAAGAATTTCGTTAAGGCGCATAGGAATTGACATTTCTTCTGCCATAAAGCGAAGATAGTTTGCAAGTGAATGAATGGTCATAATCTCATTAGTGCCGTGAAGCCCTAACAGATGTGCAATATTACAATACTTTCTTACACAGGGATCATAATTCTGCCTTGAACGTGAGCCCTGATTGATATTTGAATTGTATTCAATAATTAAGGGTAAAAGCATAGCATTTGCTCTGCCATGGGGAATGTGAAAAACAGCCCCAAGCTGATGTGCCATACCGTGATTTAAACCTAATGATGCTGAGTTAAATGCAAGGCCTGCAAGGCATGCGGCAATATGCACTTTTCTGCGGGCGTGGGCATCATTATTATCCATATAGGATCTATAAAGGAACTGACCGCAGATTTCAATTGATTTTTCAGCCAAAGCGCCTGAAAATTCATTATTATTGATACTTACGTATGCTTCAATAGCGTGGGTAAGAACGTCCATTCCTGTATCTGCAGTTACGCTTGCAGGTACGCTTTTAACTAAAACTTCATCTAAGATGGCTTCATCAGGAGTCATATCAGGTGAAGCAAGTGGAATCTTGGAGTGTGTTTGAGTATCTGTTATAACTGAAAAAGAAGTAACTTCACTACCTGTTCCGCTTGTAGTAGGAATAGCAATTAAGCAAGGGTTAAAGTTTTTATCCATCTGTTGTGCGATTTTGCGGATTGCTTTTGCAAGATCCATAGCACTGCCGCCGCCAACTGCAATAATGTAATCAGGATTTTCTTTTACTGCTGCAGAAATACCTGCTATAACTTTTTCGGTTGTTGGATCAGCGCATACGTCAGTATAAAGCACGTAGTCAACGTCACCACGGTCTAAAGGCCTGGTGATATGGCGGATAAGCCCGCTTTCAACAACGAAAGGATCGGAAATAACAAATGCCTTTTTCTTTTCAAGCTGGCTAAGCCTATCTAATGCGTTATCACCAAAGTATATATCAGTTATAACTTCAAATTTTTTCATTTTTGCACCCCTGCAGTACGTTATTTTAATGCACTTTAATTATACCACCTTATAAAAAAAAGTCAATAGGAATAACAGAAAAAACAACAAAAAAACAGAATTTTTCTGTTGTAATAACTTTGAAAATTCTGTTTTTATTTATTTTATTTAGTTTAACCAACTTTTTATGGCTTTTAAACCTTCAGTCATATCAAATTTCCAATCGCCTGTTCTTAACGGTGCTTCAATGGAAATATCACCTTTGTAGCCGATCTCCTTAAGAATATAAACAAACTCTTTAACGTTATTTTCATCTGTTTCATCAGGCACTAATCTAATCTTGTTTGTACCAAACTTTGCTTCTGCAATATGGGCGTGGAAAATTTCATCCTTATAATCAAACAAAGAATCGTAACTTTCACTTTCTGCCATCATATGAAAACTATCGGCAAGTGCTTTTACTGTTTTGCGGTTAAGTTTTTTAACAAAAGCATAAGTTTCTTTTACAGTATTAAATACATTGGTTTCGCCTTTATTTAAAGGTTCTATTACCACCAAAATACCGTACTTTTCGCTGTAATCGGCAATTATGTTGCACACTTTTATTAAGTAATCTTCAACTTCTTGATAAACCATATTTTCAGGATATTTTCTACTTGGGCCTGAACCCCAAACCACAATTTCAATACCTAACTGCTTTGCCCTATTAAAGCCTTTTTCTAAGAAATTATGAAGTTCCTGAATAGTTTTTGCGTTTTCACCAAATAAATTAAAATCGTTGGGAAGCATAGCGTTTGCTTTTAAAACCGGCAAGCCTATCTCTTGCTTTTTTAAAAGCATTTGTTCAAATTCTTCATCTGTTATTTTGCCAAGATCCCTAAAAGGAATCTCCATATAATCAAAGCCAAGTTCTTTAGCTAATGGATACGTTAATCCTAAAAGTGAACCGCAAGCACCAATTTTCATACTATTTTCTCCTTGCATTTTTTTAAAATTTTATCATTTATGTTTAAACGTTACCTTAACTTTTTTAAGATTTTTTGCTTTGCTACTTATTTTTTTACGATCTGTTTCATAAAAAAATCCGCAGAAAATTTTCTGCGGATATTTTTTATTCTTTCCATTTAGGCTTAGATAAAATTTCTGCCATAATTATGCCTTGAACAAGGCTTTCCCTGTTAAACCTGACAGGTGTTTCATCAGAAATTTCCGTTTGAAAAACTTCATCTTCAACGTGTTCAACCGCGCAGTGATTGGCATCAGGTTCAATACATTTGCCTTCATAACTTTCACTGCCTTCAAAACTTACAAAAACATCTTTGTTTTTTGCATATTCGGTTGAACGGGTAGTGCGATTAAAGGGTTCCGATTTAAAAATCGGTTCTTCTTCAACCGTATCTTCAGATTCTTCAAACGTAGTTTGTTGATGCGGTATTTTTTCCTGCGCTTTTTTAGCTATACGGATTATAACCGCGCCGATAGCGGCCAAAGCAATTATTATATCAAAAAATTCTTCCATTATTCAGATTTACCTTTTACGTTAGGTTCTGCAATGGATGCGCGCATTCTTGTATCTGCAAGCACGTTTTCCATCTTATAATAATCCATAACGCCTAAATGACCGCTTTTTAATGCTTCTGCCATTGCCTTTGGAACTTCTGCTTCAGCCTCAACAACTTTTGCACGCATTTCCTGAACCTGTGCTTTCATTTCCTGTTCCTTTGCAACTGCCATAGCACGTCTTTCTTCTGCTTTTGCCTGTGCTATCTTTTTATCGGCTTCTGCCTGATCCATCTGAAGTTGCGCGCCAATGTTTCTTCCAACGTCAACGTCAGCAATATCAATAGAAAGGATTTCAAATGCAGTACCTGCATCAAGACCCTTATCAAGAACTGTTCTTGAAATAAGGTCTGGGTTTTCTAAAACTGCCTTATGGCTTTCTGCACTACCTGCTGTTGTAACGATACCTTCGCCAACACGGGCAATAATGGTTTCTTCACCGGCACCACCAACAAGGCGATCAATGTTTGCACGAACTGTTACCCTTGCCTTTGCCCTTAATTCAATACCATCTTTTGCAATAGCTGCAATAATGGGAGTTTCAATAACTTTAGGATTAACTGACATCTGAACTGCGGTTAAAACGTCACGCCCTGCAAGATCAATAGCGGCAGCACGTTCAAAGTTAAGGGGAATATCTGCACGTTGTGCAGCAATTAAAGCGTTAACTACTTTTTCAACGTTACCTTTTGCAAGAAGGTGTGCTTCAAGTTTACTCATGCTTAAATCAAGTCCTGCTTTTGTTGCCTGAATCATAGGATAAACTATTCTTTGTGGATTAACGCGCCTTAAACGCATTGTTGCAAGCTGAAAAATTCCAACGCGTACACCTGAAAAAACTGCGGTCATCCAAAGTCCCACAGGGAACAGGCGTAAAAATAAAATAAGAAAAATAAACGCAACTACTAAAATAATAATAACCGGTACCATAAAAGCACCATTACCGCTTAAAGCGGCAGCAACTAAACCATTAAACATAATCTTCTACTCTCCTTTAATTTCATTTACAATAATGCGGCGACCTTGAATATCGCTTACATATATTTTTGTTTCTTTTTTTATAAAAGCGCCATTGGCAACAACATCAACACGTTTACCATCAATTTCCGCTATGCCAGCAGGCCTTAAATCTGTAACCGTTACACCTGATTTATTCATTAAATCAGTATTATCATCGTTTGCCGAAAATCCATCTTCTTTGCTGGTTTTAGCACTTAAAACAAATGGATTCCATCCACTATCTGCACTTTTTGCAAAGAAATAAATAACCGTTAATACGATGATTGCTATAAGCATTATAACAAATATAACGTACCAGCCAATATACGGTATCAGGGTAATAATACCAAATAAGCAAAGCAGTGCTCCACTTATTCCCGCAACACCAAAGCCAGGAATAAAACATTCAAAGCTTAATAGCGCACAGCCTGCAATCAATGCAGCTATTATAAACCCAATAGGAATATACATTTTTTATTAAACCTCCTTAACTAATTACAAAATGCTTTTATTTTAACAGAAGCGTTTACCATACCCCAACGCCCTGCTATATGTAACGTTTTATCATCTTTTTTACTAACCGCAACTGTATCACCATAAGAAATAAATCCCATATCCATATCCGTGGCACTGATAATAGCAGTGGCATTGCCCGATTTATCAAGAATATTAAGGCCTTCACTACTATAATAATATAAAACATCATCCTTATAAACAACATTATTACTTTCAACGTTATATGCGCTATGGTGCTGTTGTTGATTTAAGCACACCGTAACGGTATAAGGTGGTGTTTTACCCGTAAACAGTATCAATGCGCCTAAAACGTTTTTTACAGAATCTACGTTTTCGTGCAGTTTAGTTTCCGTTCCGTTTTCAAGAAAAACTAAATTGCTATTCTTTAAAGCGTAAACGTTTTCTTCCAAACAATAGATGTTTTCAACAGAACAGTTTTCGCCTAAATCATAAGTTTCAAGCGTATCCCTGAAATCTATAATTGCGGTTAAAACCTTTCCGTTACTATTATATTCGTAGGCAAAAACGTCTCTTAGAAGAGAAATATATCTGCCGCCAATAATGTTTTTTGCTTTAAGAATCGGCATTGAGGAATCTGTGCGATAAAGATCATAAGTTAACGTTGGGCTTTCTTCGTTGACTGTTAAAAGGAAAATGTGCTTATTTTCATTAAACTGCGAAAGCACTACGCAAGGCAATTCAAACAAGATTTCCCCATCAGCATAAACAAACACATCGGCAACTTCACACGAAGCGGTTCGTTTTTGGATTATTTGTTTTTCCTTTATAATATACGCTTTTCCGTTTTCCATATCTGCAGAAATGATTTCTTTACCATCCATTAAGTGATTACGATATTCTGCAGTGGCGGAATATATAGGATAAAGCATCTGCCCGTCAATTTCTTTTGCAGTATTTTTTCTGAACAAAAATGTATCTTCGCCAACAAACTCACATTGAGCAACACCTTGTTCAATGCTGATTAAAATGCCATCTCTTCTAAAAAACAACGTATCATTTTCATCAATAAAAAGCATATCGCCATTTTCTTGTAGACGCAACGTATCAAGTTTTATTCTTTCTTTTATTAACAGAAATTCATTTTCACTTTGTTGGCAGATATCTGCTATTACAGAACCGTTTTCCACAGTTATTTCAGTTGCAAAAACAACAGTATCTTCTTCCTTTAAATATCTTACAAAATTAAGTTCACTGCTTCCTTTTGTGTAATTTACCCTATTTTTTGTTGAATATGCACCGTGCCTTTCAACACGCCACAAATCATCATCCTGGCCAATAACGTAAAAAGGAAAAATTTTGCTTTGCGCCGCAGTAAAATCATACTGTTTTACCAACTTATCTGTTTTTTCATTTATGCACCCTGAAAACACAAGCACGCACGCTAAAAGAGCTGCTATAATTTTAAAGATTTTCATAAAGTTTCTGATATTCCTTAGCAGAATTTTTCCAGGAATAATCGGTGCTCATCGCCCTTTTTTTAATGCCGTTCCATTGTTTCTTATCCTCAAACACTTTTAACGCGTACTTAATTGTATAAAGCATATCGTGGGCGTTGTAGTTTTTAAAAGAAAACCCTGTGCCTGTTTGTTCATGCTCATTATAAGGTATAACAGTATCCTTTAAACCGCCTGTTTCCCGCACTATTGGAATAGTACCGTATCTTAAACTCATAAGTTGCGAAAGACCGCAAGGTTCAAACAACGAAGGCATTAAAAAGCCATCGCACCCTGCGTATATTTTATGGGAAAGTTCTTCGCTATAGCAAAGGTTTACCTTTAATTTTTGGGGATATTTTTGTTCAAAATACTTAAACATATCCTCGTATCTTTGTTCCCCTGTGCCTAAAACCACCATCTGAACGTTTTGTTGTAAAATTTCATCAAGCACACAATCAACTAAATCAAAGCCTTTTTGATCGGTTAATCTTGAAACGATACCTAAAAGAAAAACGTTTTCGTTTTCAGGCAAGCCCATGCTTTTTTGAAGTTCTTTTTTGTTTACCGATTTATTTTTTAGTTCGCCCTTGGAATACGGGGCAAAAATTAACGGATCGTTTTTTGGATCAAAAGTTTTATAATCAATGCCGTTTACTATGCCGTAAAGATCTTCCTGACGATATAAAATAAAATCATTTAACCCTTCGCCATAAAAGGCAGTTTTAATTTCCTGGGCATAACTATCGCTTACCGTTGTAATAATATCGCTAAAGGAAAGTGCACCTTTTAACAGGTTGGCATTACCGTGCTGTTCTAATGCGCCGCTATCAAAATATTCGTTAGAAACGCCTAAAACATCTTCCACAATATCCTTTGAATATATTCCCTGGAATTTAAGGTTATGTATGGTAAAAACAGTTTTTACGTCTTTATAAAAATCGTCTTTTTTAAACTCATCAAAAAGATAAACAGGTACCATTGCGCTTTGCCAATCATGGCAATGGATAATATCCGGTTTAAAATTAAGCCGGGGCATAACCGTTAAAACGGCACGGCAGAAAAACGCAAATTTTTCAATATCTCCCCTGGCTTCGCCATAAGGAGCATCTGTTTTAAAATAAAATTCGTTATCAATAAAGTAATACGTAATTCCGTTATGCTGTGCTTCAAAAACGCCGGCATACTGATTGCGCCAGGCAAGGCGAACGTTTAAAGAAAACAAGAACTTTAAATCTTCCTGTTTTTTTAAAGAAGCATACTTAGGCAAAATAACCCGAACGTCGTATTTTCTTTTATCAAAATATTCAGGTAAAGTGCCTGCAACATCAGCCAATCCCCCTGTTTTTATAAAGGGAACCGCCTCTGAAGAAATAAAAAGTATCTTTTTCTTTGCCATAACTATTTATCCTTTTTGTTTATTGATAATATTGTATCATAAATGCGAATTTTTTTCAACATTTTCATAAAAAATAAAACGCAGATGTAAGAAAACTTCTGCGTTTTTTGTTGTTTTATGCTACCATTTGCCCTGTTTCCGTTGATAAAATACGAAAACTGGTTTTTTCTTCACCATCTATGGCGGAAATATACACCGCAAATTCCAAATCGTTAAACTTGCCGAAAAATTCCCAGGCTAGTTGTTCTTTTTCGTTTATGCTGATTAAGGATAAGCGGCTTGTTTCTATCAAAAAGCCTTCTTTAAGTTTTGATTTAGCCTGTTCCTTTGTAATCTGAACTTCAGGAATTTGCCGTTTTTGGTTGTTCATTATATAACTTTTGCCTTCAAAACCTAAAATACTGCCATCTTTTAATGAAACCTTTACTTTAAAAATATCAGGATATATTACCGTTTGGTTAATTTCGGGCGCAAAGTTAAAAACAATAAAGTTGCCATAATACTCCTGCCATATATTTTTAACATTGCCCCAATTTAATTTTTGCACAAATTCTTCGGCTTTAATTAACGCCTGTTCTTTTGTTAAAATTGCATTGGTTTCTTTTTCATCTGAAACCAATAAATGCAACAAGCATCCATTTTTTATTACCTGTATAATTGTGTTCTCGTTTTTAAACTGATAAAGTGGATTTTGCCCGCCTATTTCAGTATCAAAAACGCAATCAAAACCTAAATTTTTTATATATTCCTGTGCCTGTTCTTTTGTTACAGGCTCTCTTTTTGTTTTAGGTGTTTCCCGTTCCTGACCATCAGAAAAAGGTCCATCAAAAATAACCGAAGGATATTCAATTAAATTTTCATCTATTTTTCCGAATATTCCATCAGTATTTTCGTTTTCTTCATTAAGATCCATCAAAGAAAAACTACCGTTTGAAATGTTTCCTTCTAAAATATTAAGTTCTGCATTTACTTTTTCGCAAGTGGAATAAAAATCCTGTATCTGCTTATCAAAGTTTTCAGGAAATTTAAAGCCTTCTGAATAATTTTTTATCGTAGTAGTTGAATATGATGATAATTGATTTGCAAACTTTAAAGTGTTTTGTGCATTTGTTGCAACAACAGGTAATTTTGATAATTCCTGTGCACAAGCAGAGCTTTTAAGGCCAACGATAGATAATAGTTGAACAATCACTTTATTATCGGTTGTGATTAATAATTTAGAAAGATCTGCTTCAATTGTTCGCATATCATTTATGGCTTCTTGCACTGAAGAAATCAACGAGTTTTCGTATTTTACTTTTACTTCACTTAATTCGTTGGATTTAATTATGGTTATAACGCTTAATAATAAAACCACCAACGTTAAAAATCCTGAAAGACAAAGATATAATATTTTCTTCATTTTCTCTCCTTATCTGCAAAAAGAATGATTACCTACAACCAAGGTAACTTCTTTAGAAAGCATCCACTTATTAGTGGCAGTTTTAGGGTTATAGTAATAAAGGCATCCGTTTGTTGGATCCCAACCCCCAAAGGCATCACGGGCAGCACGGATACATTCTTCATCAGGGCTTAAATTTATCTGGCCATCTGCAACTGCATCAAAAGCGCCCGGCTGATAGATTACCCCTGAAACCGAGTTAGGAAAATTAGCATCCTTTACCCTGTTTAAAATTACTGCGCCAACTGCAACTTTGCCTAAATAAACTTCGCCACGAGCCTCACCGTAAATACACCTGGCAAGGAGGTAAACGTCACTTGAATTATTATTGCTTTGAACGTTTAAATTTAATTTTGTAAGGGTTTTTGCACCTGCAATACCATCAGGATTTAACCCATTATCTTTTTGAAATTTAATTACAGCTTCCCTGGTTTTTGCACCGTAAATGCCATCAACGGTAACGTTATAGCCTTTATCCTTTAACGCCTGTTGAAGTTTTATAACCTCTTGCCCACGTGAGCCCTGGCTTAAGGCAGCCCCATAAACAGTTAACGAAACCGTTATTAAAATCAGAATTACCGCTACTAGTTTTTTCATAAAACACCTAACCTTTCAAGAATTTCAACAAAAAATGATTTATACTCAGTCTTTTTTTCACTTGACGTATAACACATATTAGGAAAAGCCACGCACCACCAGTTTCTGCCCTTGCCTTCACCAATTTCAATAATCAATGCGGTGTATTCCCCTTCAGGATAAACCGTTCCGTTATAGTTTCTTTCAGGAAAATATTCTTGCCCCAAAGTTACTTTACATTCTTTTTTAGAAACATTTTGAGCAATCTCTTTAAGTTTATCTAAATGTTGATTTAAAATTTTAACCGCCTGTTCTTTTGTTTTCGGTTCTTCTAAAATTGGTTGAAGATAAAGGTTAATTTCATCACGCACCTTTATTTTTACACTTTGATCCTGTTCAGTATCAGAATTGGCCCTGATATGTATCCTTACAATATCGTTTTTCGCATTAACGTTTATTACCCCCGAAATCAAAACCACAAATATTAAAATGGGAACTAAAATTTTTTTCATATTTTTCTCTCTCCTTTTCGCATTGATTTTTAACGGTAAAATCCCATTTTATACCTGTTTTTTAAAATAAATTTTTTTGCGTTTTTGCTTGACATAATAAAACATTAAGTATATAATATGCTTGTTTTCTGGGTGTGGCGCAGTTTGGTAGCGTGCATGAATGGGGTTCATGAGGCCGGAAGTTCAAGTCTTCTCACCCAGACCATATAAAGAAAAAAGCAGTTCATAAGAACTGCTTTTTTTGTTTTTTAGCGTTGGTTTTAATTATTTATAAATGTAAAGAACCATATCGCAAGTTGCCTTTTCAGGAATATTCCAAGATCCTTTGCTTGATGCTTTAAAGGTACCTTTTTTTGTAATCTGACCGGTAATAGGATTAAACCACATATAGTTATATTGTGCACCTGCAGTTAATGATTTAACCGTACCTGTTTTGGTTCCCGTGTTTTTAGCATTTGGTGTTTCACCAACGGTTTTATCTGAGAAGTTGTAGAAATAAATTACTGCTTTTGAATTATCTTTTGTTGATGCCATAACTGCATAAGCGCCTGTTGATCTGCTTAAATAATCAGTATCATCAAATCTTGGTATTAACTTATGCCAATCAATAACAACGGTTTCAAAGAATCTGCGCATATATCCCATCTGAATTGAGGATTCAAGTTGCAATGCGCCTTTCCAATCCCTTGTGCCTGCGGCTTTCTGATCAATAGTAACAATATCAACACCATCATTGGCATCCTTATCACTATTATAACTGCCATTATAAAGCCATCCGCCCTGTGCACCGTAACCATATCCGCAGAAGCCACTTAAGAAGCCCATATAACCTTGTGCACGTGCACCAAAGTTCTTGGTTTCAAGCATACAATAATGGCTTTCATATACTACGTAAGGTTTGTTCTGACCGTTGCTCCAATATTCATCAGCGCGTTTAAGAACTTCAAAATCGCCTGATTTGCTTGGTTTCCACTGGCTTGCCCACCATGTGTGTGCTTCAACTTCGCGGAATGCTGAATTTGAAGACGTTGTCATTGAAGAACCTTCCTGGTGTGCTGTTAAAGGTGAATTATATGGATCATATTTCGCCATATATTCAGCCATGTAACGATATGGGTTGTTTGCAAGGCCCCACTTTTCGTGACCGTTGAAGCCTGATATTTCTTGCCAGAAGTTATCGTTATCAACTTCCTGGGCCAAAGTCCACATTACAGGATATGCTGAATATCTTGCAATCCAATAGCGACAGATCTTTTCTAAAGCTTTTTTTGTTTGGTTAGAAATATCATAAAAAGTATATGTTTTATTCTTCTTTGTTCCTGTGCCTGCAACAACTTTTGAATAACCACCGTGGTTAGTGATAAACGTTTGCATTTCGCTTGGGAAGAAGTGTGATGCGTTTACGTGAACAAGACCGTAGTTTGCAATTGCCTGGAACTTTCTATCGTTTTCCCTAAAACCTGCAATATCAGCAGTTGTTACACCATCGGTAAAATCAAAACCTACACCGATAGGTTCACTTTGATATACTGTGTATCCTTGTTCTGCGCGGGTTTTCGCAGTTTCTTTAACCATTGTAAGATTTTCTCTGCCTAATCCCCAGTGGGTATCACCTAAATAGAAGAAAGGCGAGCCATCTGCATAAGAAAAATATCTTGTACCTTTTTTGATTTGTATGAAACCACGTTTGTAGATTTCAAGAGTGCCTTTGTAATCTGTACAGGTAATGGTTCCTGTTTGACCATGTAACCCTTTATTTGTTTTATCAGAACATTTTGTGGTATACGTCCACTTGCCTGCTGAAGTACAAACAAAACGAACACGGAAAACTGTACCGCCATCCCAGAAGCCTGGAATTGTGTACGTTACGTTACCGTTTGTTAAAATAAGATCAACATCAACATCATTAAATGGATCTTCATATCTTTTCGTGCTTTTAAGTGTAAGTTCATTAGCAACCCATGTTTTTGCTTTTACAACAGAAGTTGCATCTTCTTCATATGTAAGAAGGCAAAGTTCAAGTTCATCAATCCAGATTTCTGAAACACCTTCCTGAATGGATTGAAGACCAAATCTCCATTTTCCGCCTTCGCCAATATCTGAAGGCGCTACCGTTACCTGCCCTGTATATAAATACCAAGTATCATCTTCTACAGGTGCTGCTGAACCTGTACCTACATAACTCATCGTTGTATTTGTTCTTTCAGGGGTAAAGCTTACCTTAGAATCTGTACGGATTACACCTGCAAAAACATTGTTGGTGTTATCTGCACCTATAACTTTAAACTTGAATCTTAAAGTGTAATCACCAGGTTCAGTAATATATGGTGCAATGTTAAGCATACCGCTGTGAAAAGATGCATCTTTACTATCATCTTTTGTTATCTTTAAACAGTTGCCAACAAAGCCATCATCATCAATGCTGATTTCAGCTTGACCAATAATGCCCCATTGTGTATCGCCAATGGAATCTGCTGAATCAAAATTAGCGTTAATTAACGGAACTAACGTATCTAATTTTGATGCTTTGCCATTTGTAGGTTGTTCGATCAAAATACAAGAACCTTCAGTTTCATTTGAGCTATCGGAAAAAAGCGGGTTTGCCTTATATGAACCTGTAAGATCGTTGCTATTTGGCGTGCCTGTTGGTTTTTTAGTTGTTTTAGGCGTTGCCGTTGGTTTTGCCGTTGACGTTGGTCCAGACTCATCCCAAACAAAAGGCGTTTCCATTTCATCAGGATCAAACGTTATTTCAGGATCATCCCAAACAAAGGGTGTTTCCATTTCATCTGGATCAAACGTTATTTCAGGATCATCCCAAACAAACGGTGTTTCTGTTGGTTCTGCAGTTATTATTGGTTCTGTAGTAACTGAAGACGTTGCATTTGATGTGTTTCCCGTTTCAAGTGAATTTGTATTTGTTACTGTATCAGTTGCAGTTGGTGTTAATACATCAGCATCAACATCTTGCGGCATTTTACACGCAACAAAAGAAAGCACTGTAATTATTATTAATATTATAGCTAAAAACTTTTTCATTTGGTTACCTGCTTTATTTTATATATAGTTAATATTATAAGTAAATATTTTTACCTGTCAAGAATTAACACGTTGAAAGATATGGAAATTAACCAGATACTTCAGATAAATACCAATCAAAAAAAGCACCCATAAGGATGCTTTTTTTATTTAATCTACGTTTACGCCTTTTTTAAGGAGTTTTACGTTTACAATATATCCAATAACTACGAACAATGCATACATGATGCTGATAGTAATCATTATTGTTTTAAGGCTTGATAATGAAGGCGTTTCATTAGTTAAAAACATATTCATTATATTTTTATCACATAATCCTGTAACGAAAACTGCTGCAAGGCTGATTGTTTGGATAACAGAATAAACTATAAAGCCAAACAAAAACGAAAAACCGATTTTTGCATTTAACATTTTGTGGCCTAAAATAATGCCTGTAAATCCATTTTGCATTATGCAGGAATACTGCAAAAACAGTACGATTGCAAGTGTAATAATTATATTAGCCACAGGAATATCAAGGGTTGCTTCAACAGAGCCTAAAATAAATTTAAGCGCTTCAATATTTTGTTTAGAATAGTACGCAATAAACACTGATAACGCAATAACAAAAACGCTTATGAGCATTGTAATTAAAGCAGAAATCATTTTTGAAGCATACAGCGTGTTTTTTTCAACAGGCAAGGTGTGGGTTAAATAACTTTCATCACCATACATCGTTTGCCTAAAGCGAACCCAGAATCTTAACACGTTATTGATGATAATATTAAACATCATAGAAATGGTTACGCCTGAACAAAATTTTGCAATAACATCAAAAACAAGTGAATTTTCGATCATAAAAAACAAACGTGTTAAAATTGCAAACACTATTGAAACAATATAAAATGCACTTAAATTTTTTACCCTATCTTTTAATTCGTGCTTTAACAGTTTTACTAACATTTAAACATCCTCCTGAAAACTTCATCAACAGAACCGTTTTCCTTTTCCCTTAATTCATCGCTTGGGCTCGTTAAAACGATTTTGCCGTCTTCAATAAAAATAACATCATCTAAAATTCTTTCAACATCGCTGATAAGGTGTGTTGAAATTATAACGCTTGCGCCGATATTAAAGTTTTTAAGAATGGTATCTAAAATATAATCTCTTGTTGCAGGATCAACACCGCCTAATGGTTCATCTAAAATATAAAGTTGCGCTTTTCTTGATAAAACAAGCACAAGCTGAACTTTTTCCTGCATACCCTTGCTCATTTTTGAAAGCTTTTGATTGATATCTAATTTTAAATCGCTTAAAAGTTTTTCTGCTAAACTTTTATCAAAATCTTCATAAAAATCCGAAAAATAGTTTAGCGCTTTTTTAACGGTCATTGATTTATCCAAATACGTTCTTTCAGGTAAATATGAAACTATATTTTTAGTTTCAACTCCAATAGGTTTTCCGTTTATCAGAATTTCACCGCTATCTAAAGTTAAAAGGTCATTAATAAGCTTTATCAGTGTAGTTTTTCCCATACCGTTTTTGCCTAATAATCCTACTATTCTGCCTTCTTCAACACTAAAGCTTACGTCTTTTAAAACTTGTTTACCACTAAAAGATTTATTTAAGTTTTTTACTTCTAATAATGCCATTATTTGTGTTCTCCTTTCAAATATTCAATGGCTTCTTCTTTGCTAAAGCCCATTTGATCCATATCTTTAAAAAAGTTCTGGGCTAATAATAAAGCGTATTCCTTTTTATATTTTTTAATTAATTCTTTATCCTTTGTTACAAACTTACCGTTAGTGCGTTCAGTAAAAATAAGCCCCCTTTCTTCAAGTTCAACCAACGCTTTTTGCATAGTATTGGGGTTTACCTGATTTTTTAGGGCAAGTTCACGAACAGAAGGTATTCTATCCCCCGCCTTTAGTTTGCCCGAAATTATATTTATCTTTATTTCGTTTACAAGTTGCAAATATATAGGCATATTATTATCAAAAGTAAAAGACATATTTTCTCCTTTTTTTGCACTGTATTACTTAACTAATACAATGATACAGTTTTTATTTTGTTTTGTCAATAGTTTTTTTAAAAAAATAAAGCGCCGTAAAGCGCTTTACTTTAAATGATATAATTTTAATCTTCATCCTTAAAAACCTTTTTAATTGCTTGAAGGTATCCGTAACCGTAAATATTATCAGGCTGAAGATAACTGGTTTCAGTCCATTCGTTCCAGCTGTTTACGGTAATAAGGTTTACGTTGTTTTTATCTGCAAAATCTTTAGCATCTCTTAATGCTTTTTCAATGTTTTCAGGGGTATTATCCGTCATAATATAAGGTATAAATTCCTTAAATCTTGGGTTATTATCCCAGCCAAGCGAAATATGCGGATAATATGGAATATTATATTCTGCTTCAATTTCCTGCCACTGTTTTTTAACGTCTTCCATAATTACGTTATAATCGCGCCTTATATCAGTAAAATGGCAATACTGATAATGGGTAAGTGAATCAAAGCCTAAATTTTCAACTAATTCAGCGGTAGTTTGCATAACTTCGCCGTCAACACCCGTAATGCTTTGAGTTCTGCCATCCCAACGAACAAACTGTAAATGCACGCCCTTTAACCCTGCTTTTTTTGCTTCTTCCTGAAGCCAAGCAATTGCTTCCTTTGTTTTTTCAAGACCACCTAATCCTTTAACAAGGTTATTAAGATCGTAAATACTAACAACAGGTTTACCATCAATAGTGTAATAGTTTTCTTTATTAAAATACTGTTCAATCCAACGCTTACCGACAATTTTAAACTGTTCAAAGGTTACCGCGCCCTTATAAAGTGTTGATCTATCAATCATCTTTGAATTGCGGATATCCCAGGTGTAGTTTACATCGTGGTTAGCCCACATAATGTAAAATTTCATTTTGTTAGTGTTAGGCGCCTTTAAGAAACCATCATTAAGGCAGGTTTCTAAAAAAGGACTGTTATCGTACCAATACCAATCGTAAATAAAAACGTTTACACCGTGATCAAGCGCGGCTTCAATTTCCATTTCCATAACGTATGGGTCAGCTTCGTTGACAAAGCCCCAAAGTGGCTTCCTGCCCCAGTTATATCCATTTGCCTTTGGTTTAGAATTTTTTACCGTTTGCCATTCACCAATGCCTTCTTCCCAGAAGATTCTGGTTCTTTCTTCATCCCCTGTGTATGCAGGCCAAACGTATGCGGCAATATCGTACTTTTTCATTGTTATTCACCTCTTAAAATGTATTGTAACACGCCTTTAATAAAAGAGCAAGATAAAAGTTGTATAAACAAGTTATTTTATTTCCTGTTCTAATTCATCAAACTCTTTTGTTGAAAAGAACTCACCAAGCGTTATGTCAAGCCCATCACAAAACTTTTTAATGGTTACAATTGAAACGTCTCGCCTTGTTTTATCCATCATACTGTAAGCAGTTGACGGTGTTACGCCTGAAATATTAGCAAGTTCGTTTATTTTTACGTTTCTTTCTTTTAAGATTTCCTGAAATCTTTTTACTACAATATCTTTAACACTCATTTAAAATCACCACCGTTTTTATCATATCACAAAAAGGATATGACTGCAAACAAAAAAACACCACTTTTTGTGGTGCGTTTTTCTATGGCGGAGAAGGGGGGATACGCCTGTTTCACAGGCTTCTTGCTCGCTGACCGTTGCTTTGCAACAGTACCCATCTCGCACAATAAGCCTAAAAACGATTATCAATCGTTTTCTTAACGGCTTATTCCCTCTTAGTGTTCAAATCCCCTTGCTACATAGATAAAAAAACACACCACTTTTTGTGGTGCGTTTTTCTATGGCGGAGAAGGGGGGATTTGAACCCCCGCACGGTAATTAGCCGCCTACTGGTGTTCGAAGCCAGACCCTTCAGCCTCTTGGGTACTTCTCCGTATGCAAAAATTATTATACATAATTAACCCCTTTTGTCAAGTTAAGATTTATCTTGTTGCAAAGGAAATTTTTCTATGATATAATTTATTGTAACAAACAATATTGCCAAAAAGGATCCCAATTTATGCAAATTCTACTTAACAAAAACAAGCCATATTTTAAGGCGGCGATGCATTGTCACAGCACTAACTCTGACGGTAAATTATCTGTTCAGGAACAAAAGGAACTGTTTAAAAAGCAAGGCTATTCCGTTGTTGCTTTTACTGATCACGAGCATTTAATTGATAATTCACATTTAGACGATGAAGAATTTTTAACCATAACGTCCTGTGAAATTGCAATAAAGGAATTCCCTAAACAATCCACTTTAAAAAACACGTTAATGCGCGTTACGCATCTTAATTTATACGCACAAGATCAGCATAACGTAGTAACACCCTGTTATAATTCGGTTTATGACCATTTTACAAATGATAATATATTGGATAAAATTAAATTTGACGGTGAATACAGCCGTATTTATTCAAAAGAAGGAATAAATGCAATTATAAAAGAAGCTAAATCAAAGGGTTTTTTAGTTTGCTATAATCACCCTGAATGGTCATTGGAAAACGCCACCGATTATTTAAACTACGAAAACCTTGATTTTGTTGAAATTTATAATCACGCCAGCACTATTGCAGGCTGTGAATGTTATCAGATTCAGGCTTTTGACGATTTTTTAAGAAACGGCAAAAAGATTTTTAACGTAATGGCTGACGACAGCCACAAAAAAGAAGATATGTTTGGTGGCTTTATTATGATAAACGCCCATAAACTTGATTATGACACAATAATTTCCGCCCTTAAAAACGGTGAATTTTATTCAAGCCAAGGACCTTTAATTTATTCCCTAATAAGAAACGGTAATGAAGTAACGGTTGAATGTTCAAGTGCAAAACGAATAAGCCTTTCAACAAAGGGCAGACGCACAGAAGCAAGACGTGGCGAAAACTTAACAAAAGCAACCTTTAAAGTAAAGGAAACTGACGGATATTTTCGCATAACGGTAGTTGATGAATATAACAATCACGCCCACACCCAAAGTTATGAAATATAAATAAAAACGGCACTTAAAAAGTGCCGTTTATTTATTTTATTTATAACAAATGCTTTTACAAAAAGCGTTTCAATATATTAAAGGTTATAACCCTAAAAATTGGCTATCGGTTTCTCCCCTTTTTATATTTTTATATCTGTTAAACAGATGAACGTATTTTAAGGCGTTAAAGCCTTTAAAAAGACCTTGCACTTGATAAACGTTTTCTAAATAATAAACGTTTAAAATGTTTTTACCTAAAACGGTTATGGCATCGGTATTTTCAAAATCAAAAGTGAATTTAAGAATATCGTTTTCATAGATTTCCACTTTATTTCCATACAGTTTTACTAAACCATTTTCAATAACCGTTTCTTTATTTTTATTAAGGTTTACTTTTAACAGCGCAATTTTTTCTTCATATAAAACGTTATTTTCTTTTGTAAAATCTTTTTGATTGATATAATCCTTTTGATATTCATACCAATCGTTTACAAAATTAAATTCTGATGTAAAATCAATGCCTTCAATATGGGTATCTTCAAAATATCTGTATTGTTTTTTACATTTTTCGCAATAAAAAACATCACCGCTGCTTTTAAATGTTGAAAGACCGCAATCAGAACAAACGTAAAGCGCCCGTTCTAAATATTGGGCAAGTTCCTTGTGAGCATATGTATTTTCTGAATTATTTTCATTTACGGTAAGACCTTCTTTGATAATTTCAAAAAGTTCTTCCGCTTTCATATTTTTATATTCTTCCGGTTCAATCACCCTATAAGCGTAGGCTTTCATTTTGCCTTTTCTTACTTTATCACTCCATCTTGGGTGAACGCCGTAACCCCCTTCAATCCTGAAAAGCATTATAGGAAGCCCCATCTTTTTTGCTAAGGTTGCAATGGCGGGATTCATATATTCAGTTTTACCGCTGAAAGTTCTGTTGCCTTCAGGTGCAATAGCAATGGTTCCGCCTTCTTTTGCAACAAGAATACAGTTTTTTACCGCCGATATATCAACGGTTTGTTTTTTTATAGGAATAGGCGCAACTGCAAATCTTAAAAGCGTAGAGATAAAGCCCTTTGAAAAAAGATCTTCAGAGGCAAGGTAATAGACAGGTTGCTTTAAACTAAGCCCTACAAAAAACTGATCAAAGGCTGTTTGATGATTGTATAAAACAAGATACTGCCTTTGTTTTTTTTCTTTATATTTTATAATCTTCGCATTATATTTTAATTTAACAAACGGAGATAGCACGCAACCTGCAACATCGCGTATAAGTTTATGTCGTTTTTTTATCCACTTAGTTTTTTTCATTTATTTAACCCTATTTCTAATATATACATAAATTATATCATACCAGACGCAAAAAATCACTATATTTTTTTCATCTTTTTGTGATTTTTTGGTGAATCTTTATTGCCGTTTTTCTTTTTCTATGTTAAAATATCTTTAGAAAATTGGGAGGTCTTTTATTATGGAAAACATAAAAAATAAGCTTGGCTTTATTTGTGATATGGACGGTGTTATCTACCACGGCAACAAAGTTCTTGATGGTGTTAAAGAATTTATTGAGTGGATGGTTAAAAATAACAAAAAGTTTGTTTTTTTAACAAACAGCCCTGAAAAGACGCCCCACGAATTAAGTATGAAACTGGAAAGAATGGGATTAAACGTACCTGCAAGCCACTTTTATACTTCAGCTATGGCAACTGCGGAGTTTTTACATTCCCAAAAGCCCGACAGCACTGCATACGTTATCGGTGAAGCGGCACTTACAAAGGCACTTTACGATCATCATATTTATATGAACGACGTTACCCCCGATTACGTTGTTGTTGGAGAAACGAGAACTTATAATTTTGAAAAAATTGAAAAGGCCATTGAACTTGTTAATAAGGGTGCAAAGCTTATCGGTACAAACCCTGATATTACAGGCCCTACCGAAAAGGGCATTATGCCTGCAACAGGATCACTGATAGCGCCTATTGAAATTGCAACAGGCAAAAAAGCATATTTTGTTGGCAAGCCGAACCCCCTTATGCTTCGCCACGGATTAAAGAAACTTGATTGCCATTCACAAGATATCGCCTTTATCGGTGACAGAATGGATACAGATATTATCGCAGGTATTGAATCTAACGTTGATACGATTTTAGTTCTTTCAGGGGTTACTTCTTTAGAAAATATTGAAAACTTCCCCTATCGCCCCAAATACATTTTTAACGGTGTTGGCGATATAATAAAAAATTAAAAAAGCGTCTTTTTTAAGACGCTTTTTCTTTACCTTTTTTATTGACATTTTTCTTCCTTAATAATATAATGTTTTGAGTGAATAATTTTGGGGGCAGTGCTTTTATGGGCGTATTTTTACCAACAGTAAACCAGATGGGTTTTTTAATGTTATTGATTATTATCGGATATATTCTTGTGCGCTTAAAGGTGGTGCAAAGCGAAGGCACCGTTTTACTTTCGCGCCTTGAGAACAACGTTTTTGTTCCTGCCCTTATATTAGATACTTTTGTAAATAATCTTACCTTAGAAAAAATAAACGATGCCTGGAAATTTCTTTTAGGCGGAACTATTCTTATTTTAGTAACTATTCCCCTTGCAATATTTATTTCGCGCATTTGTTCTAAAGATAAATATCTGCAAAATATTTATACTTATGGACTTTCCTTTGCAAACTTTGGCTTTATGGGTAACGCGGTTGTTCTGGCGCTTTTCCCCGATATGTTTATGAATTACATTATATTTGTACTTCCACTTTGGGTTGCCATTTACGCCTGGGCTGTGCCTGTGCTTTTAATCCCCACTAAAGAAGGAAAACAATCCTTTAAAGAAACGCTTAAATCCTTTTTAAACCCTATGTTTATTTCAATACTTATTGGTGCAATTATAGGGCTTTCAAAAATCAATACGCCTGCGTTTTTATTAACGTCGTTTTCTTCTTTAGGCGCATGTATGTCCCCTATCGCAATGATTTTAACAGGTATGACCATTGCAAAAATAGATTTAAAAAAGACTTTTACAAATGCTTCGGTTTATATTGTTTCTTTAATAAGGCTTGTTTTTATTCCTTTGGTTGTTTTATTGTTTTTAATTTTTATTCCCGTATCCGAAGATATCAAACTGTGCGCAATATGTACTGTTTCAATGCCCCTTGGGCTTAACACAATCGTTGTTCCCGGCGCGTATGGGCAGGATACTTCAGTTGCCGCAGGGCTTTCGTTAGTATCCCATTTGCTTTCTTGTTTAACCATTCCTTTAATATTTACGTTATTTAACGTACTTGTTTAAAATAAAAAGCACCGCTTTTGCGGTGCTTTTTTATCCTAATTTTCTTTCAAAAGCTTCTATATCCTTTTCTAAAAACGAAATATCTTCGCCCCAAAGGGATTTATCCTTTAAAACGTTTTTACTTAATTTAAGTTTTTGCGAGAACGTATCGTTAATATTTGTAACGTTATAAAGTTTTATGGTACAGAAAAGCGCAAAGGCAAGGTGCTTAGGCACTTTTTCGTAGTTTTCATAAAACTTTTTGATAACTGGAATAATTGATTTTTTAAATTTATCCCCTAAGTTTTCGGCGTATTCACGCCATTTTACCGTTACGAAAGCATCTTCAAATCTTTGAAGCATTTCCACCGTATAGGCTTGTACTGTTTGAAAGTTAACGTTTAAGGCAGGAACGATTTCTTCAAAAACAGAAACCGTCATATGCTTAACTAACTTTTCCCTGAACATAAAAGCATCTAAAGTTACAACATCGTGTAACAAGGAATATGCACAAGCCGAACAAAGTGCGCCTTCATAAATATGCGTTCTTAAAACGTAGTAGCCTGAAAGTTCTTCATCAACTGCGATAAACTTTACGTCTTTTAACAGTTTGCTTTCCTTATCAAAAACGCATAACAGATATCTTTCGGCATTGATGGTTAATTCGGTACCAAATTGCTGTGTACCAACCCTTGTTTCAACAAAGGCATTGATAAACTGAACTTCCATGCTCATCCAGTTTACAAAATCCATACCTAATCCGCGGATATCAGCATATTCAATAATTTCAGCCTTTAAAACTTCACCGTTATGGTCTTCGTTTAAAAAGGAAATAACTTCTAATCCGTGTAATTCTAAGCAGAATCGCCTGAAAAGCAGCATGGTTATTTGTGCTAACAGGCTATTATTATCTTCCTTTATAGTACCATCAGGCTTTATCCAAGTTTTCTTTTCAGGTGCCCAAAGTATAGTTTGAATGTTTTCGTTATCCGCTAATGCAGAAAGGCGGTTGTAATTATTAAAACCATCAATAAGTTCAGTTATACAGTTAACGTCCACAAGTGTTTCTTTGGCACCGCGTTTAAACATTAAATTATATCTGTTAAACTGCTTTTGGTTTTTATCTGCCGGGTTATCCCTTATCATTACTGCGTTAGCATCAATATTATTATCATCGTTTGCCTTTTGTAATATCCTTCCGCAAATGCCACGGGCATAACCGTTATCACCAAATATTACTGCTTTTATGGGGCGATTAACAACTTCTGAAATTGTGATTTTTTTCTTCATTTTTCACCTCAAGAAAAAATCATAAATATATTTAGAATATTATATCACCTTTTGTAGAAAATTTCAATAGTAAAAAAACCGCTTAAATAAGCGGTTTATTTGTTATATTCAATTATATCCTTTATATCACAATCAAGTGCCTGGCATATTCTATCCAGCACAAAGCTATCGTACCTTACAACTTTGTTTTTATAGTAATTATCAATTATCTGATACTGTATGCCTGTGCGTTTAGATAATTCATACCTGCTGATATTCTGTTTTTTTAATGCCTTTTCAAGTATCAACTTAACCATAATATATATTTTGCACCTCTGACTATATTTTATTAGAGATATAGCCAATTGACAATTCCGTTAATTAAGTATATACTTATATAAATATATATGAGGTGAAATTTATTGACTTTAAGAGTTGTTATAGCAGGTTGTAGGCATTATTCAAATTATAATGAAGCAAAATCTTTTATTGAAGAAAATCTTAACGATCTTTTTTTTAACAATGGTTCTGTAATTATTTTATCCGGTGGTTGCAAAGGTGCGGATGCATTAGGCGAACGCTACGCAACAGAAAAAAATTTACAAATAGAAAAACATATTGCCCATTGGGATTTATATGGTAGAGCCGCAGGTCCAAAGAGAAACAAAGAAATGGTTGATAGTTGTGACCGAATAATTTGTTTTTGGGATGGTATAAGTAAAGGAACTCAAAGCACCATTAATTATGCAAAAACCGCTGGCAAAGATATACGCATAAAATATATAGATTAAAAAAACCGCTTAAATAAGCGGTTTTTCTTTAGTTAAATTACTTTTACAAAAACTTTCATTTTTGCAGAAACTTCGGGGAACAATTTAAGGGTTACGGTATATTCGCCTTCGGTTTTCATAGTGGGGATATCAATCTTCTTTTTATCAATATCCAAACCGTGTTCTTTTTTGATAGCTTCGGCAACGTCAGCGCTTGAAATTGCGCCAAACATTTTTCCGTTACCGCCTTTACCTGTAACGGTTACGCTTAATTTGCTTAACTTGTTGGCGTTTTCAATAGCTTCTGCCTTTAAAACTTCCTTACGGTGTGCTTCTGCTTTATTCTGCACTTCAACTGCGTTAACGTTGGTGCTTGTGGCTTCTTTTGCTAATTTGCGGGGGAACAAAAAGTTCCTTGCATAGCCATCGTTAACTTCAACGATCTGGTTCTTTTTACCTGAACCTTTAACATCCTGTAAAAGAATAACCTTCATTAAAAATCACTCCTTGTGAAAAAATTACTTGCTTATAAATAATACGCCTAACGTACCTGCGCCACAGTGTGATGAAACAACACATCCTGCGCGGGTAATATAGATATTTTTAAATTTGTTTAAGCCTGAAACGTATGCATAAACGTCATCAATAATTTCTTGGCTGGTGCCTGAATGTGTGATAAACACAACTTCTTCATCGGCATTTAAAATATTTTCCTCTAAGCCTTGGGCATACTTCATTGTTGCGGAACGAATATCGCCACGAACCTTTTTATCAACTTTAATAAAACCATCTTCAACCTTTAAAGTTGGGCGAAGCTTTAATGCTGTTGCGCCAAATGCTGCCATTGCTGAACACCTGCCGCCTTTATGTAAAAACAAAACGTCTTCAACAACAAATCCTGCGCGAACTTTAGGGATGATTTCGTTGATTTTATTAACGATTTCATCATAGCTTTTGCCTGCTTTAATCATTTCCCCTGCGGTAACGATCTGTAAACCGATACCTGTTGAAAGGTTACGGCTATCAATAACTGTTATTTTGCTTTCAGGGAATTCTTGTGCGGCATTACAGAACGTTTGATAGGTTGATGACATTTCGCTACTGATGGTAAAAGCGATAATATCGTATTCAGAAGCGTATTTACCCATAATTTCAATAACACCATCAGGGCTTGGTGCACTTGTGGTTGGTGTTTTACCGTTTTTATCAGCCCAAGCATAGATTTCATCAGGCTGAACGTCAATCCCATCAAGGCGGGATTCATCGCCTAAATTTACCTGAAGGGGTAAAATTGCTATATCATATTTTTCAATCAATTCTTTTGAAAGATCGCTTGTTGAATCAGATATGATTTTAATAGGTTTCATAACTTTCTCCTTTTTTATAAATAAATGATATATAAATACACCTTTATTATATCATATTGCTTAAAAAATTAAAAGAGAAAATTTTTTCACAAGAAAACCTTACAAAAAACGAGTTTTATTTTTACTTTAAACCGACAAATATAAGTTAGTAAAACAATTACAATATTTTTGGTGATTGATTTGACTGTTTACGTGGAACTTGTTTTTATAGAAAACTTTATAGTGGATTATTTTTTGTTGCTTACCGCCGGCAGAATTGCTTTTGTTCCGGATAAACATGCTTTTTTAGGTGCTACCTTTGGGGCACTTTATTCTTGTATTATGCCTCTTTTTTATGATTTCGCGCCTTTTTTACATAAAATTTTTGTGCTTTTTGGTATGTGTGCAATTACTTTTACATTAAAAAGCATTAAAAATCTTATTTACGTTTGTTCGGCGTTAAGTGCTTGTTCTGCTTGTTTGTTTGGCATTATAAATTTAATCTTTGGCGAATTTATTGAAGGTATTTTATATGCCGATAACGTATTATTTATTCTTGCATTGTGTTCCTGTTTTTTAGCATTTTTATTGTACCGCTTTATGATTCCTTTAATAAATGAGAAAAAATTAAAAACTGCAAATTGCAAACTGTATATAAACGAAAACGTTCTTGATGCTTTTATTGATAGCGGCAATTCACTTTATTACAATTCAACTCCGGTTGTGCTTGTAAATAAAGATGCCGTAAAAGATTATTCTGTGCCAATAAAACCTTTAATTATTCCATATTCAGCAATAAAAACAAGTGGCGCGCTGATAGGGTTTAAGCCTGAAAAAGTATCGGTTATTTATCAGAATAAAACAAAAGAAATCAACTGTATAGTTGCATTGTGCGACCATAAATTCAACAACAAATTTGATGCTTTAATGCATCCTGACTTAATTAAGGAGTGTGTTTAATGAGCTTTGAAAAACTTTTTGAAAAAATACATCAACTTTTTATTAAAGAGAGCATATACTATGTTGGTGGTGCCCAAACTCTTCCGCCACCACTTTCTCCTGAAGATGAAGATAATGCTTTAATGGGCTTAAAAAACGGTGATAATGAAGCCAGAAGTCTTTTGATAGAACATAATCTTCGGCTTGTTGTATACATAGCAAAAAAGTTTGAAAACACAGGGGTTAACGTTGAAGATCTTACAAGCATCGGAACAATCGGTTTAATAAAAGCAGTAAACACCTATAACACAGATAAGCAGATTCGCCTTGCAACATACGCATCACGCTGTATTGAAAACGAAATTTTAATGTATTTACGCCGCACTGCAAAATTAAAGGGCGAAGTTTCTTTTGATGAACCCTTAAAGGTTGATTGGGATGGAAATGCCTTATTGCTTTCTGATATTTTAGGCACGGAAGCGGATATTGTATATAAAGATATGGACGATCGTGATGATATTAAAGTTTTAAGGCAACTGATTAACAAACTGAGCCCCCGTGAAAGAGAAATTATTACCCTGCGGTACGGTGTTGACTGTGAACGGGAATTTACCCAAAAGGAAGTTGCGCAGAAGCTTCAAATCAGCCAATCTTACATTTCCCGCCTTGAAAAAAAGATAATAAAAAAATTAAAAAAAGAAATGTCAAAAGTTATATAAAAAACAGTTGACAAAAATTTTCTGTTATAATATAATAACAACGCTTTAAAGAGCACTTTGGGAGCATAGCTCAGCTGGGAGAGCATCTGCCTTACAAGCAGAGGGTCACAGGTTCGAGCCCTGTTGTTCCCACCAAAAGTGGCCCGGTAGCTCAGTTGGTTAGAGCGCTAGCCTGTCACGCTAGAGGTCGTGGGTTCGAGCCCCATTCGGGTCGCCACTTTTTTATATGCGGTAGTAACTCAGCTGGTAGAGTGCCACCTTGCCAAGGTGGATGTCGCGAGTTCGAATCTCGTCTATCGCTCCATACGGCGCTATAGCCAAGCGGTAAGGCATGGGCCTGCAAAGCCTCCATCCCCGGTTCGATTCCGGGTGGCGCCTCCAAAAAAAGACAAGTTTCAACAGAAACTTGTTTTTTTTATCCAATCCGAAGGATTGGTATGTAATCGCCGTCAGGCGTATGTAATCAGCAATGCTGTATGGCATCACCGCAGGTGTATTTCTTCTTCGGATTGATTGCATAACTTTCTGTAAAAGGATTACATACACAACAAAAGTTGTGATTACATTCCGCTTGCGGACACAAAACGATGTTGTGGCTTTGTTGCAAACGTCTTGCGCCTCCACCACTTTTATGCTATAATACAATTAACAAAATACAAAGAGGCATTTTTTATGAACCTTAAAAAATTTACCAAACTTACATTTATATTGGGGTTAACCATTTTATTGATAAGTTTGATTTTACCTATTGTGCTCTCATATATAAAAGCAGACGGTAATTCTGTTGGCATTATCGGTGGCGCTGAAGGATTCCATTCAAAACTTGTGTTTTTTAAAATGGTTTTCTATCATATATATAATATATGGGCTCGTTTAAGCATATTGTTAGGTTTAACCCTTGTTGTTATTGCCTCTCTTTGCAAATTTTGTAAAAATATAATATTAAAATATATGAGCATTAAGACAACCTTTTGTGCACTTTTGTTTTCTTTTTTTAGTACATTAACTGTTCTCTCAATTGGTTCTGTGCTTTATTGCATAAGGTTTAAAAATCCTTGGGCTGATGCCTGGCACATTATGCCACTATATTATGTTTCAAGTATCATCGGCAGCGTTATTGGCATAGTATTATTGATTATAACAATTATTAAATATATCCGATTATCAAAAACAACTTTTTCGTATAAAAGATTGCTTTTAGATATAGGCTTTAGCATTATCTGTTTGCCCTTCTTTTATTGGTTAATTACATGCACTTATTTTTTGACTATACCATAAAAATATAGTTTTTAAGGAGAAAAATTATGAAGAAAATTATTAGTTTGTGTGCGATTTTTGCCATAATTTGCACTTTGGTTTTAGGCGCATTTAACTTTACCGTTAGTGCAGGCGACGGTTCTACCGATGGCCATTATTCCTTTAGAATTGATAATAACGTTGCAGTTATTACTAAAGTTAATACTGCCATTAGTGGTGACGTGATTATTCCTGAAACTTTAGGTGATTTCCCTGTTGGTGTTATCGGTGAAGAAGCTTTTAAAGGCTGCACCAAAATAACAAGCGTTGTGCTTCCTGAAACTGTAACTATTATTGAAGCCTCTGCTTTTGAAGGTTGCAGCAAGTTAGAAAGCATAACCCTTCCCAACAAGATTGCAACCATTGGTGCCAACGCATTTAAGGGATGCAGTAAATTAACTGACGTTACCTATTATGGCACTGAAGATGATAAAGCCAATATAGAGATTGGAAAAGGCAATTCTTTTTTAGAAGAAGCCACCTGGAAGTTTATCCCGGTTGAACCAACACCAACTGAAACACCAAAGCCTACTAAAACACCTACTCCTACTAAAAAACCTACCCCAACCCCCACTGAAGAACCTACGCCTGAAATAACACCTGTGCCTGACAATGAAAAAACACCTAATCTTACTTGGTTCTGGTTTGTTATTGGTGGCGTTGTAGTTGCAGCTATTGGTACTTTAGTAGTATTTTTAATTGTAAATAAAAAGAAATCTGAAGAATAAAAATAAAAGGCTTCCATCTGGGAGCCTTTTTTTATACATTATTCCCCCTTGCCTTTGGTTTAAGAGTATGATAAAATATATTTGAATTTTATATTAAAGGTAACAAAAATGGATTTTGTAGTTAAAAAAGAACATTGTTGCGGTTGCGGTGCCTGTGTTTACGCCTGTCCCCAAAACGCAATAAGTATTAAAAAAGATGCCTGTGGTTTTTTGTTTTCTGAAATCAATCAAAAAACCTGTGTTAACTGTAATAAATGCCAAAAGGTATGCCCCGGTTTACGCGCCATTTCAAAAGATTCTTCCGTAAAAAAGGCATTTGCCGTTGTAAGCAAGGATGAAACTGCAAAAAATTCTGCTTCGGGCGGTCTTTTTGCCATAATTGCCAAACGCTTTATTGAAATGGGCGGCGTTGTTTTTGGCACTACAATGACTAATGATTTAGACGTAAAAGTTATTGGCATTGATAAAATTGATGATATTATTCTTTTACAGGGTTCAAAGTACGTGCAATCGGATGTTTTAGGTGCATATTCCCAGATTGAAGAACAATTAAAACAAAATAAGCCCGTGCTTTTTGCAGGAACCCCTTGCCAGACTTCTGCAGTTAAAACTCTTTTTAGTAAATATGAAAATCTTTATTTAATTGATTTAATCTGCCACGGTACGCCTAACAAACAGATGTTTAAGGATTCTGTAAACTACCTGCAATCCAAATACAAAAATAAAATTACAGGTTTATGCTTTCGTGATGCCAAATACGGTCATCGTATGATAGGCTCAATTATCTTTAAAAACGGAAAAAGAACAAAATTACCTGCCTATAAATATGCTTATTATTCGTTATTTCTAAAGGATAGCATTATTTCAGATGCTTGCCACAATTGTAAATACGCAAACCTAGACCGTGCAAGCGATATGACAATCGGCGATTACTGGGGCGCGCATATTTACGAAAAAGATTTTTACACAAAATGTGTAAACGAAGGTTTTTTAAGGATTTCTGCAGCGCTATTAAATTCTGAAAAAGGCGCGCATCTTTTTGATATAATTAAAAACGATATTATTTTTAAAAAAACTGACGTTCAAAAGATTACAAACAGAAACCCATCCCTTAATAAGCCTGTTCCCCCTAATAAAGACCGCCAAACTTGTTTGGATATTTATTTAAAAGGCGGATACTCTGCACTTAATAACTACTATCAAAAGAAATACAAAAAGCGCAATTTAACTGCGGCATTATATGCAACCTTACCGAATTTTATAGTTAACATACTTAAGAAAGCGAGATAATAAATGAAAAAAACAAGGACTTTAACCTTTCATTTTCCTATCAACAACGGTGCCTTTTTGCAGGCATACGCGCTTCAACAGGTTATTTTAAAAAAGTGCGATGCAGATAATGAAATTATTGATTACCGCAGTCCCGCGCAGGAAGCCATTTATTCTATTTTTCAACCTGTAAAAAGCAAATCAGATATTATAAAAAACACTTTTTCTTTATTGCATTATAACAAATTAAAGAAAAGACAGCAGTCTTTTTATAAAATGCAACGTGAGTTTCTTAAAACCACAAAAAAAGTTACTACTGAAGAAGAAGTTTACGCTTTGGCTGAAGAAGCAGATCTTAACATTGTTGGTTCAGATCAGGTTTGGAATACTTCCATCAGCGCTTGTACCCCTGCTTTCTTTTTACAAGGCGTAAAAGCAAAAAAGATAACTTATGCTGCATCAATGGGATCCCGCGCAAGCATTGATCTTATAAAAGATTACGTTAATGATATTGCTTCTTTTGATGCACTTGGTATCCGCGAGCCTGCACTATCCCGTATTCTTGATTTTTATAATAAAGAAAAAACAATTGTGCTTGATCCTACCATTTTGCTTAAAAAAGAAGATTATCAACCGTTATATACAAATAAACCTTATAAGAAAAAGTTCATTATGCTTTATTCAATGCGTTTCAGCACTCAGCTTATGGAAAACGTTAAGCGCATTTCTTCAGCATTAAAAATGCCCGTTTACGTGCCTTTTACTACCTACAAGGCTCTTAAATGCTTAAAATATGGATTCAAACTGATTTACGATGCTTCCCCTGACGTTTTTTTAAACTTAATTGATAATGCTTCCCTTGTTTTAACAAACTCTTTCCACGGAACTGCTTTCTCAGTTATTTATCAAAAGAATTTTTTCCATATCTGCGATATTAAAGATAACGAGATTGTTCGTGATGACCGTATTGACGATCTTCTTGATGGCTTAAACATTAACCGTAACGTTAGTTTAAAAACGGATATTAAGGATATAGTAAACGCAGAAAGTATCCCCTATAAAAACGTTGAAACACTTTTAGTTTCATTAACTGAAAAATCCATTGAATTTTTAAAACAGCATATTAACAATTAAAAGGCACTTTTAAAGTGCCTTTTTTATTGTAATTTTATTTATTTTTCTTGTAAAATTGCTTGAAATTAACATTTTAATATCTTATAATATATCTATCAAATACATAAGGCGGATTTTATGAAAAAAGTTCTTTTAACAAGCAAAAAATCTTATTTTAAGGCAAATTTACATTGCCACACTACTATTTCTGATGGCAGAGTTTCTACTGAAACTATTAAGGAACATTATAAGAAAAACGGATATTCTATCGTTGCGTTTACTGATCACGACGTACTTGTTCCACACCCTGAATTAAACGACGAAAACTTTTTAGCGTTAAACGGGTATGAAATTCAGTTAGACAAGTGGGAAAGCGATGATTATGCAGATACAAAAACCTGCCATATCTGTTTTATTGCACTAAAAGAAGATAACCGTTACCCCGCTTGTTTAAGGCGCACAGGCTACAAAGTTGGGGATGCAGATAAATATACTCATCTTTTAGAGTTTGAAGATGACCAGGAAGATTTTGACGTTTCTTACGAATTAAAACAGGCTAACCTTGCTTTTAAAGAAGGCAGGGAGCACGGATATTTTGTAACGTACAATCACCCTACCTGGAGCCAGGAAAACTATCCTATTTATTCTAAATACGAAGGTATGAGTGCGGTAGAAGTTTTTAACACTATGGAAAACCGCGATTATCTTACTTACAACCGTCACGTTTATGATGATTTATTAAGGCAAAACAAACGTATTTATTGCATTTATGCCGATGATACCCATTGCCACTATCCATTAGGCCATCCTATGAACGATGCTTGCGGTGGTTGGGTTCAGATTAACGCTGATGAATTAAAATACCGCACAGTTACAAAGGCTTTAGAAAACGGTGAATTTTATTCTTCAAACGGCCCAGAAATTTATGATCTTTACGTTGAAGATGGTAAAATTCATATCGTTTGTTCCCCTGTTAAGAGAATTATTTTTTCTGTTGGCAGGCGTAATAACAGTGCAAGGGTTGAATCGGAAGAATATTTAACAAGCGCTGAACACCCTTTAAACAAAGAAGATGTTTATATCCGTATCACTTTAGTTGATGAACAAGGCAAGTGTGCTGACACCAACGCTTATTTTATGGATGAATTATTAGGAGAATAAAATGTTATTTAACAAGAAAAACGATAAGCAATTATCAAAAGAATTATTTAAAAATCCCACAAATGAATACCGCGGTGCGCCTTTTTGGGCTTGGAACACTAAAATAAAAGAGGATATGTTATTAGAACAGATTGAAATGTTTAAACAAATGGGTATCGGTGGATTTCATATCCACGCGCGCACAGGTATGGAAACTCCCTATTTAAGCGATGAGTTTATGCATTTGGTTAAACTTTGTAACGAAAAGGCTAAAGAAGAAGGTATGCTTTGCTGGCTTTATGATGAAGACAAATGGCCTTCAGGTGTGGCAGGCGGATTCGTTTCTAAAAACTATCGCCACAGGGCAAAACATTTCAGGCTTTCCTTTACGGATCCAAGAGATCAGGAAAACTTTGCAAAAGACTATGATGAATACTTAAAAATGACTGAAAACGAAGGCGTTTGTTCAGGTTATATGATTTCCCGCTATGGCGTTAAGTTAGATGAAAACGGCTTTTTAATTGATTACAAACGCTTAAACGAAAATGAAGATTACGATGGTGATATCTGGTACGGCTGGATGCATATTCATCCCAAAAGCGCCTGGTATAACAATCAGGCATATATCAACACCTTAACTAAATCTGCGGTTGAAGAATTTGCGCGCATTACCTACGATGCATACTATAATGCAGTAGGCGATGATTTTGGTAAAAGCATTCCTGCTATTTTTACCGATGAGCCTCAGGTTTTAAGGCACACTTATCTTACTACTTCATTAGATAAAACTGAAGCAAATCTTCCTTTTGCAGATGATTTTGATGAAACCTACAAGGCAGTTTACGGTGAAAGCATACTAAATAAAATTCCTGAACTTGTTTGGGAAAAGAAAAATAACGGCTGTGCAAGAACAAGATACACTTATATGGATCATATGAGTGAAAGATTTGTTTCTGCTTTTTGCGATACGTTAGGTTCTTGGTGCAAAGAACACAACATTGCTTTTACAGGTCATATGTTGCACGAAGGTGCCCTTGGCATACAGGCGGATTCTTTAGGTGAAGCAATGCGCTGTTACCGTTCCTTCCAGATTCCCGGTATGGACCTTTTATGTGACAGAATAGAATTTTCTACTGCAAAACAGGTGCAATCAGTTGTTCATCAGTACGGCAGAGAGGCGATGCTTTCGGAACTTTACGGTGTAACAGGCTGGGATTTTGCATTTAAAGGACACAAGCGCCAAGGCGATTGGCAGGCGGCATTAGGTGTTACGGTGCGTGTTCACCATTTAACCTGGATTTCAATGAATGGTGAAGCAAAACGCGATTACCCTGCATCAATCGGTTATCAATCACCCTGGTACAAGCAATATAATTACATTGAGGACCATTTTGCACGCCTTACAACTGCGCTTTCAAGGGGTACACCATACGTTAAGGTTGGCGTTATTCACCCAATTGAAAGTTTCTGGCTTTACACCGGTCCTAACGATAAAACTGCACTTAAGCGCAATTATATTGATGAACAGTTCCTGCTTTTAACAAAAGCTCTTTGCTATGGCGGTGTTGATTTTGATTTTATTGCAGAATCTCTTTTACCTGATCTTTGTGAATCCGGTTCCAACCCATTAAAAGTTGGTAAAATGGAATACGATTGCATAGTTGTGCCTGTAATGGAAACTATGCGTTCTTCAACCTTACAGCGTTTAAATGCTTTCACTAAAGCAGGCGGTAAAGTGTTTCTTTTAGGCAGCGCCCCTGAATATGTTGACGCTATTCCTTCAAACGAAGTAAAAGCTGCATCTGAAAATTGGGAAAATATCAATATTGATTACGTTGAACTTATTGATAGATTAAACGATTTCCGTTTTGTTAATTTTATTGATAGAGATTTAGGCGTACGCGCTAGCAATATCGTGCATCAGATACGTAATGACGGAGATGATAAATGGTTGTTCTTCTGCCATGGTGAAGATCAAACTAACCGTTTAGATTACGTTCCTTCTTACTCAAGGGAAAACATTCGCCTTAATATTAACGGTAGGTTTGATGTTTTAGAATATAACACCTTAACAGGCGAAATTTATACGCCAAACTACAAAATCAAAGATGGCAAAACCATTATTGACCTTGTAATGTTTACAGAAGATAGTTACTTATTTAAGCTTATTCCTGCAAACGAAGATAAGGAAGTTGTAGGCAATGCACCTAAAAAACCTATGCCCCTTGAATTATTAAGCAAAAACTATATTAAACTTAACGATATGGTTGATTACACCTTAGATGAGCCTAATGCAATCTTACTTGATATGTGCGAATATGCTTTTGATGGTGAAGATTATCAGCCTTTAATAAATTCTTTAAGAGTTTCGGATATAGGCAGAGAAAAATTCTACCTTAAGCACCATGCCGAAGCCTACGTTCAGCCCTGGGTTCCTGTTCCTGAAGAACTTAAAAATGATAAAGGACATTTGGTTAAGCGCAAGTTTACGTTCTTTAGCGATATTACTTTAGAAAACGTTCATCTTGCCCTTGAAGAAGCAGATAAAGCAACAATCTGGGTAAACGGTGAAGAACTTAATAAAGAGTTTGACGGTTGGTACGTTGATAAATGCATTAAAAAAGTTAAATTGCCTACGTTAAAGCCCGGCAAACAAGTAATTGAAGTTGAAATACCGTTCTTTTTGCGTGGCAGAACCGAATGGTTATACGTTTTAGGTGATTTTGGTGTAAACGTTACAGGTAAATTTGTTACCGCAAAAGAAAAAGCAAAGAAACTTGCCTTTGGCAATGCTGTAAATCAAACATTGCCTTTCTATACAGGCAATATCACCTACCACACAAGTTATGTAGAAACCGAAAAAACAAACCGCACCTTGCAGATTGCCCAGTTTGGCGGTGCATTGGCGCGGGTTAAGGTTGATGGTAAAGATATTGGCGTTGTTGCTATTTCCCCTAACACTATTGATCTTGGCGTAATGGAAAAGGGCGAACACAAAATTGATATCACCGTGTTTGGTACACGTTTTAACGGATTTGGACCCGTTCACAACACCAAAAAACACACCGAGGACCACGGCCCACGTTCCTGGCGCACCTATGATAGCCCAATGTGGAGTGATTGCTATATTCTTCACCCAACAGGAATTTTAAATAATCCTGTAATATACTAAAATTTAGGCACTGCATCTTGCGGTGCCTTTATTCGCTAAAAAAAACAGTTGACATTTTACCGATATTCCCATATAATAAAAGCGTAATCAGTTGATTACCCTATATCGCGGGGTGGAGCAGTTGGTAGCTCGTCGGGC
>JAZSPY010000143.1:0-1656 GCA_045537705.1 Clostridia bacterium | reverse complement strand
ATGAATTTTGTGAGATTATGGAGTGGACCAAAACTCACGTAACAAGTACGTTCCATATTTGTTGGGGCGCACAGGCAGGGCTTTATTATCACTTTGGCATAAATAAATATCCCTTAAAAGAAAAAATGTTTGGTGTATTTCCCCATAAAGTAGAAAGGCGTTCTTCAATGCTTTTCAGGGGTGCAGATGATGTGTTTATGGCACCACATTCAAGGCATACCGAAGTTAAAAGGGAAGATATTGAAAAAGTTCCCGAACTTCGCATTATTGCAACAAGCGAAGAAGCAGGTATCTATGCTTTAGCAACTGATTCAGGCAAGCAGATATTTATTACAGGCCATTCTGAATACGATGCGGATACCCTTAAAAAAGAATATTTTAGGGATAAAAATCTTGGTTTGGAAATTAAAGTTCCAAAAAACTATTTTCCAAATGATGATGATACTCGCGAACCTGTTGTTTCCTGGCGCAGCCACGCAAACTTAATATATTCAAACTGGCTTAACTACTACGTTTACCAAGTTACACCTTATGAAATAAAGGCAGATGAATAGATAAAACGCAGTTTTTACTGCGTTTTTTTAATTTTTTCATAAAAAATATGCGAAATCGTTTGACTTTATCACTTTAACGTGCTAAAATACGAAAAAATAAACGAAACGGATGGTTTTTAAATGAAAAAATTTGATAAACAATCAATTGATAATTTATTTGAGGCAATACTTCTTCTTGAAACAAAAGAAGAGTGTGATAACTTTTTTAATGATATCTGTACTATTCAGGAACTTGAAGCAATAGCCCAAAGGCTTGATGTTGCAAAACAGCTTATTGAAGGTAAGGTATATACTGAAATCAGCAAGGAAACAGGCGCAAGCACTGCAACAGTATGCAGGGTAAACCGTTGCATTAAATATGGTAACGGCGGATATAAAACTGTTCTTGATAGAATAAATAAGGAAAAATAAGATTATGGAAACAATTTTAAAAAACGAAGAACTTGCAGTTTTTAAACTTCGTTCACTTTATTCAAAATACGGATATACCCAGTATAAGATGAGCACCTTTGAAGAATATGATCTTTACGTTAGGAACAAGGATTTTTTAATTTCCGATAGGGTAATTACTTTTACCGATACCAATGGTAAACTTCTCGCTTTAAAGCCTGACGTTACACTTTCAATCATCAATCATCTTGGTAATGAAAAAAATGTTCAGAAGCTTTATTATAACGAAAACGTTTATCGTGTTTCAGGTGAATCTAAGCGTTTTAAAGAAATTATGCAAACGGGTTTAGAATGTGTTGGTAACATCGGTATTTATGAAATCTGTGAAGTTACCTCTTTGGCGTTACAAAGCCTTAAGGAAATCAGTTCCGATTATATGCTTGAACTTTCTCATGCAGGTATCATTGTATCATATTTAAAAGAACACGGCTTTAATGAAGAAAATATTAAAGCAGTAAACGAATATATTTCTTTAAAAAATGAAGGCGCAATAAGCGAAATGGTTTATGAAGGCAAAATAACAAAGGAACAAGCCGAAAAAGCCTGCATTTTAATAAACAATTATACGGATATTTCAAAACTTGAAGAAGACCTTATGCTTTCAAGTGAAGAAGGTAAGGAAGCCTTTAATGAATTTAAAACAGTTATAAAT
>JAZSPY010000056.1:0-2118 GCA_045537705.1 Clostridia bacterium | reverse complement strand
CAGGGTGTCCGGGGTTCGAACCCCCGATGACCCACCACAAAAAAAGCATTTGTTTTTACAAATGCTTTTTTTGTTTGTATTATTAAATTCTTTATGATATAATTAAAAAAAATTAAGTTGGTGAAAAAATTGCACACACCTATTGAAAAGATAAATACAAATTCAGATACAGCCATACTTTTTATACACGGAATTGTAGGTACCCCAAGGCATTTTGATGATTTTATCACCGTTGCGCCAAACAACGTTTCAATTTTAAATATTCTACTTGATGGTCACGGCAAAGGTGTTAAAGAATTTTCAAAAACAAGTATGAAAAAATGGGAAGCACAAGTTAAAAACACAGTAGATAAACTTGCACTTACCCACAAAAACATATATATCGTTGCACATTCAATGGGCACACTTTTTGCGCTTAACGAAGCAATAACAAATAAAAAAATAAAAGGTCTGTTTTTGCTTAGCGTTCCGTTAAAATTAAAACTTAAACCAAAGATGGTTTCAAATGTTTTAAAAGTTTATTTTAATAGGATTAAGCCTGACGATTTAATTGCACAAAGCGCAAAAAGATGTTATGGTATAACTGACAGTAAAAATCCATTTAATTATTTAGGTTGGCTTCCCCGCTATATTGAATTATTTAAAAAATCAAAAGAAATGCGCAAAAAGATAGATAAAATTACTGTGCCAACAATCGTTTTCCAATCAAAACATGATGAAATGGTAAGCCTTGAAACAATTGAAATGTTAAATAAAAATGTAAACGTTAAAGTATTTCTTCTTGAAAATTCTTCTCATTACTACTATGATAAATCGGATCTTGAACTTTTATTAGATGAATTTAAAAAAATTAAAGCGTGAGTTTTTTACTCACGCTTTTTGTTTTAATCTAAACGGAAAACTTCTTTTAACATTGGCTGCGCGCCTGTTTCGGGGTCCATTTCCATAATCATAACATCTTTCATATATTCGTTCCATTTATCAACGATTGGGCTTTCAGCCTGTGTTTTTGCGGCAAAATCAATGCCTTTTTCACATTCATAATAACCGAAAAGTTCATTACCAACATTCCAGATTGAATAATTGCAGATACCTGCTTCTTTTAAAAGTTCTTTTAATTCAGGCCAGATTTCATCGTGCCTTTTAACATATTCTTCAATACAACCTTCTTTTACGATTGCTTTCCATGCGTATCTTTCCATTATTTTATTCTCCTTTACTTTCTTGGTATGCTTTAACAACTGCTTTTGTTAATTGATCAGAACAACTTGTATTCTTCCAGCCGCAAGTAATACCTTTTAATTTTGCTTCAATTTCAGCAACTTTCATTCCTTCAACAAGTGCTGAAATTGCCTTTAAATTACCGTTGCAGCCACCTGTGAATTTTACGTTTTTAATTATATCCCCTTCAATATCAAAGGTTATAACGCTTGCACAAGTGCCACTTGTTTTATAACTGTATTGCATTTTATTTCCCCCTTAAAGAAGTGTAATTCCATTTTCTTTACATATTCTTTTAGTTTCATTATCCCAAATGGAAACCTGAACCTGACCAATATGGGCTTTTTGAAGAATAAGCATACATAATCTTGATTGACCTATTCCCCCACCGATTGTTAATGGTAATTCACCGTTTAAAAGCATTTTGTGGAATGATAAAGTTCTGCGATCATCACAATCAGCTTTAGTAAGTTGCTCATCTAACGCTTTTTCATCTACACGGATGCCCATTGAAGAAATTTCTAACGCGCAATCCATAACTTCGTTATAAAACAGAATATCACCGTTCAATGACCAATCATCATAATCAGGTGCTCTGCCATCATGGCGATTACCTGATTTTAATTTATCGCCAATGCACATTAAAAATACTGTTCCGTATTCTTTTGTAATAGCATTTTCCCTTTGTTTTGGCGTTAAATCAGGATAAAGATCTTCAAGTTCCTGAGTAGTAATAAATTTTACCTGACGGTTTAATTTAACGTTAATTGAAGGAAACTCTATCTTAATCATTTCCGCAGTATCACAGATTGCATCAACGATATCCTGTACCGTTTTTTCTAAAAATGCCCTTGTTCTATCCTGACGGGTTATTACCTTTTCCCAATCCCACTGATC
>JAZSPY010000088.1:0-1813 GCA_045537705.1 Clostridia bacterium | reverse complement strand
GTCAGTTGCAAGATAAATTTCATCAGCTTTTTTTGCAGCTTCTTTAAGTTCGTTTGCAAGTTCTTTTTTTGCACTGATTAAAGAATACTGTGGCTGAAAACCATCTTCAATTCTGATACCCATCTTACTTTTGGGAAGATCAACAATATGACCGCCACTTGCAAGAACTTTAAATTCTTTTCCTAAAAATTTAGAAATTGTTTTTGCTTTATGTGGTGATTCCACAATCATTAACTTAGCCATTAACTTTCCGCCTTATCTTTTTAAATAATAATTTGCGCCAGCATCTTTTTCAATGTAACCGCATATTTCAAGCATAACAAGCGCAACATTTAAACTTGCTGCATCAATAGATAATGCTTCTTCAAGTTGAAATGTAGAAAGCGCTTCAACGCTTAATAATTTTAGAATGTCTTTTTGAAGATCATCAAGATCTTCATCTTCAGGTATTATTGATAAACTTTTATCTTCCCTGATAATATTAAACTCAGATAAAATATCAAAAGGATCAACTGCGCATAGGCAACCTGATTTTATAAGAAAGTTTGTACCCGCACTTAAGTTTGAATTTATACTGCCGGGCACTGCATAAACGTTTTTATTTTGTTCTAATGCATGATCAACCGTAGTCATTGTTCCGCTTGGCATACCAGCCTCAGTAACAACAAGACAATCCGATAAACCAACGATTATACGATTTCTGTAAGGAAAAAACGGTTTTTGCGGCCTTACCGAAACAGGAAACTCACTTATTAAAAGACCTTTTTGAGCAATCTCATTATATAGTTGAGTATTGCTTGTTGGATAAATATAATCAACACCACAAGCCAATACTGCAATTGTTTTACCATTATTATTAAGTGCAGAAAAATGTGCACAAGCATCAATACCTTCAGCAAGACCGGAAACTATACATATATCATTTTGTACTAACGTTTTAGAAAAATACTCAGTACATTGTTTTCCGTAAGAAGAATGTTTTCGTGAACCAATTATCGCAACGTTATTACTTTCGGCTAACGAATAATCACCGATATAATATAAAATTGGTGGTGGAAATTCAATGCGTTTTAACCTTTTGGGATAATTATCCCAATGAAAAAACGTAATTTTAATGTTGCGTTTGTCTAAATAATCCAATAAACCGTTAATTTTTACTTGCCAACTATCAGAAATAATTTCTGCTTTAATGTTTTCCGGTAATGATATTTCGTTACTCTTAATCTCAGAAATTAACTCATCCATTTCGTTATATTTAAAATATAATTTACTAAAGGAAGCAATATTCATACCTTGTGCATTATGAAGATAAAGCCAGAAAAGATCATTCTTAATCATAAAACACACCACCCGATACAAATATAAGTATTTACAATATATAATAAAAAAGTTTTCGTGTCAACAAAAAATAAGCGTTCATTTTTTATGAACGCGAATTTTTATTTATTTTTTTCTTTTATTTCACAAAAAGTCTATTTGTTGAATTTTTCTGATGGTTTTACTCCCGTTTGCTTAACATACGCCCTATAAAATGTGGAATAATCGTTAAATCCACATATACTTGCGGCTACCGAAACTTTATAGCCTTCTTCAATTAAATGCTGTACTTTTAATATTCTTTTTGCGGTAACGTATTCCATTACGGTTACACCCATATGTTTTTTAAATAAATGTTGCAGATAATATTTATTTATAAAAAATCTATCAGCAAGTTGCTCAAGACGAATTTGTGAAGTAAAATTATCATTTAAATAATTTATAATTCTAACAATCAATTTTTCATTGTTTGTGTTTGTTGAATTTAAATCATTAT
>JAZSPY010000042.1:0-4616 GCA_045537705.1 Clostridia bacterium | reverse complement strand
ATAAAAGCAATAGAAAATACCGTTAAGGAAAAGTTTGTTGAAATGAACAAAAAAGCATTTGATTTAGGATATAATTCTTAAATAAAAATATAAAAAAAGAAGGCGAAAAAATTGGAACAGCGTTACTATCAAAAAGAAATTGAAACTATGCCCGTTGAAGAAATAAAAAAACTTCAATCCGAAAAACTTGTTAAACAGGTTAAACACGTTTATGAAAACGTTCCTTACTACCGTGATTTAATGGATAAAAAAGGCGTTAAGCCTGAAGATATTAACGGTATTGAAGATCTTCATAAATTACCCTTTTTAACAAAAAGCGATTTAAGGGATGCTTATCCTTACGGTCTTTTAGCAAAACCATTGGAAGAATGTGTACGAATCCAATCAACTTCTGGAACAACAGGCAGAAGAGTTGTTGCTTTTTACACACAAAAGGATATTGAACTTTGGGAAGATTGTTGTGCCCGCGCCATCGTTGCGGTAGGCGGAACAAAAGAAGACGTTTGCCAGGTTGCTTATGGTTACGGTTTATTCACAGGCGGTCCCGGTCTTAACGGTGGTAGCCATAAAGTAGGTTGCTTAACACTTCCTATGTCATCAGGTAATACTGAACGTCAGGTACAGTTTATGATGGATCTTAATGCAACCATTCTTTGTTGTACACCTTCATACGCTGCATATATCGGCGAATATATCAAAGAACAGGGAATCAAGCCTGAAGACCTTTCATTAAAAGCAGGTATTTTTGGCGCAGAACCCTGGACCAATGAAATGCGTAGGGGCATTGAAAAAGCGTTAGGTATCAAAGCCTACGATATTTACGGATTAACCGAAACAAGCGGTCCCGGTGTTTCTTTTGAATGTTCTGAACAAACAGGTATGCATATCAATGAAGACCATTTCTTAGCAGAAATCATTGATCCTGATACAGGTGAAGTTCTTCCTGAAGGAAGTAAAGGTGAACTTGTATTTACTTCTTTAGATAAAGAAGCGTTCCCGCTTTTAAGATACCGCACCCGTGATATTTGTGTGCTTTCCAGAAAACCCTGTTCTTGTGGCAGAACCTTAATTAAAATGGCAAAGCCAATGGGCAGAAGCGATGATATGCTTATTATCCGCGGTGTAAACGTATTCCCAAGCCAGATAGAAACAGTACTTTTAAACGAAGGCTATCAGCCTAACTATCAGATTGTTGTTGACCGCAAGAATAACAACGATACTTTTGATGTTTACGTTGAAATGAATGCAGATCAGTTTACCGATACAGTTTCAGGCTTAACCATTTTAGAAAAGAACCTTGCAAATGCTATGAAAACAATGCTTGGCATCAATCCAAGCGTACACCTTGTTGCGCCTAAAACTATTGCCCGTTCTGAAGGTAAAGCAGTTCGCGTTATTGATAAACGTAAACTTCACGATTAAGGTAAAGGAGAAATTATTATGTCATTAAAGCAGTTAACAGTTTTTGTTGAAAATAAACAAGGCGCTTTGGTTGAAATAACAGAAACCTTAGCAAAAAACGATATAAATATCAGGGCTCTTTCAATTGCAGATACTGAAGAATTTGGTATTCTTCGTTTAATAGTAACCGATACCGAAAAGGCTTTGGACGCACTTCATAATGAAGGCTATTTAATCAAAACTACTGACGTTGTTGGCGTTAAAATCGGTGATCAGCCGGGCAAACTTTCAAAAGCATTAAGCGTTTTAGATGAAAATCATATTAATATGGAATATCTTTATGCATTTATGTCCCGAACAGAAAAACACGCTTACGTTGTTTTAAGGGTTCAGGATAACCTTCACGCAGAACAAGCGTTGGAAAATGCAGGCTTCCATATGATAACTGATGCTGATATTCATAAACTTTAAAATAAGAAGAACTGCTTTTTTAGGCAGTTCTTTTTGTTTGATTTCTTGACTTTTTGCTATATTTATATTATTATATGTATGAATTTATTTAAAGGGTTTTTCTATGCAAAGATGTGTTATAATCGGCGGTGCCGAAATTAAAAATTACAATAGAATACAATCAAAATTAAATGAAAATGATTTTTTTATTTTCTGCGATAGCGGATTAAAGCATAAAAAAAATCTTTTAGTTGAACCAAACCTTATAATAGGTGATTTTGATTCAATAAATAAGCCCGAAACTAAAATTGAAACAATAGTTTTACCTACTGTAAAGGATGATACAGATACCTTTTATGCCGTTAAAGAAGCACTTAAAAGGGGCTTTAACGAGGTTTTGCTTGTTGGTGTTACAGGTAACAGGCTTGACCATACCTTAGGCAATCTTTCAGCTCTTTTATATTTATATACGCAAGGCAAAAACGCAAAAATTATTGATGATTATTCTGTAATGCAAATTATTGATAATAATCCCGTTATAATAGATAAGGCCAAATATTTTTCACTTTTAAATATTTCAAGCACGGCAACAGGCGTTAATATTGAAAACGCTAAGTATCCGTTAAAGGATGCTACGGTAAAAAGTGAGTATTCATACTGCGTAAGTAATGAACTTATAAAAGATAAAGAAGCAAAAATATATGTTAAAAAAGGGCAGATGCTCCTAATTATAGTAGAAGAAGAGGATTAAAAAATGTGTAAAAAAGTTATTGAAGCAATATTAAACAATAAAATTGTAGTTATCGTTCGCGGTGTTGAAAAGGAAAACCTTATTCCCTTAGCACAGGCTATGTATGATGGCGGTATCCGCCTTCTTGAAATTACATATGATGCCACGGGCAAGGTGACAGATGAAGAAACTGCCCAAAATATAAAAATGTTAAGTGAATATTTTGAAGATAAAATGTATATTGGTGCAGGCACCGTTTTAACAAAGGAACAAGTTCAATTAACCAAAGAAAACGGTGGTAAGTTTATTATTTCACCTGATGCTAATGAAGAAGTTATTAAATATACTAAGGAACTTAATCTTGTTTCAATGCCGGGCGCCTTTACACCAACTGAAATTCAGGCAGCCCATAGGGCAGGTGCAGATTTTGTAAAGCTTTTCCCAATAACCAATATGGGTTCAGGCTATGTTAAAGCTGTTTCTGCACCATTAAGCCACATAAAGTTAATTGCAGTTGGCGGTGTTGATGCTAATAATATTCCTGAATTTTTGCAAGCAGGTGCAGTGGGATTTGGATTAGGCTCAAATATCGTAAATAAGAAATATATTAAAGAAGGCAGATACGATCTTATAACTGAAGAAGCTAAAAAATGCGTTAACGCTTTAAAGTGAGGTAAAAATGCAAATTTGTGAATATGTTGGTGAAGATTTTAAAGCAGTCTTTACAAACGAAAATTTTAAAATCGGTCTTTTAAGATATTCTGAAAGATTTTCTTCGCTTTATGCATTTGAACGGCACTTTTTAACAGATGAAGCTTTTGCTCTTTTATCAGGAGAAGCCACTTTGCACATAAAGAATGGGGAAGAAGTAAAAGCATATAAAATGGAAAAAAACAAGGTTTACGTTGCTTTAAAAAACGAATGGCATCATATTGTAGTAAGTCCTGATGCCACCGTAATTGTGTTTGAAAATGCAGATACTTCAAAAGAAAATACCGAAAAAATTACGTTGTAAAAAGGAAAGTTAAATGGAATTTTTAAAATTTCTTGAAGGTTTAAGAACCCCAATACTTGATAACTTTTTCTCCTTGATTACATATTTTGGCGATGAAATTCTTTTTATCGTTATAGGATTATTGTTCTTTTGGTGTATTGATAAAAAGAAAGGCTACTATCTTTTAACGGTAGGCTTGCTTGGAACGGTAATAAATCAGTTTTTAAAGCTTTTATTCAGGATACCACGCCCCTGGGTATTGGATCCTGAGTTTACTATTGTTGAAAGCGCACGTGAAGCCGCAACGGGATACTCTTTCCCCAGTGGGCATACCCAATCAAGTGTTGGAATGTTTTCAAGCATTATGCTTGGTGCAAAAAATAAATGGATTAAAATAGTTTGTATTGCCTTAATGATACTGGTACCGTTTTCAAGATTGTATCTTGGGGTGCATACACCGTTAGATGTTTGCGTTTCATTTTTAATTGCATTGATTTTAGCCTTTGTATTATATGCTGTTTTTGAAAAAGGGAATAAAACAACTATCCGCATCATATTTGCGTTAATGATTCTCTTTAATATTTGCTTTTTAATATACGTGCATTTCTATAAGTTTCCAAGCGATATTGATATGGTAAATCTTAATGAAGGCATCACAAACGGATATAAGATGCTTGGCTGCTTAATGGCTTTATGGTTAGCCTATGAAATTGATAGTAAATTTACTCAGTTTGAAACTAAAGCATCTATTTTTGTTCAGGTTTTAAAATTCGTGTTTGGACTTATTCCCGTAGTTTTAATTAAAACAGTTCTTAAAACGCCATTATATAATCTTATTGGTAACACGTTTATTGCTGATGGTATAAGATACTTTTTAATATGCTTGTTTGCAGGAACGATTTGGCCAATGACTTTTAAATATTTTAATAAAATAACAAAAAAAGGGAATGAATAATCATTCCCTTTAAAATTTAATAAAAAAAACCGTTGCATTAAGCAACGGTGTTTTTTTATATTATTGTACGGAATCTTTAAGAGCTT
>JAZSPY010000060.1:0-8326 GCA_045537705.1 Clostridia bacterium | reverse complement strand
ACTTACCCCTAAAGCAGAAATTGAAGGGGATATGGAATCCGCAACCGTTGGTATGCAGGCAAGGCTTATGAGCCGCGCTTTAAGAAAAATTACTGCTGTTGTAGGTAAATCAAATACTGCTGTAATCTTTATCAACCAGCTTCGTGATAAAATCGGCGTTCTTTACGGTAACCCTGAAACTACAACAGGCGGTAAAGCATTAAAGTTCTTTGCTTCTGTTCGTATTGATATCCGTAAAGGCGAACCTATAAAGAATGGTAGCGAACTTATCGGTAACAAATGCAAAATTAAAATTGTTAAAAATAAAGTTGCGCCTCCCTTTAAAACTGCCGAAGTTGATATGCTTTTCGGCAAAGGCATTTCAAGGGAAAGCTCATTAATGGATTTTGCCATTGATTCAGGCATTATTACAAAAAGCGGTTCTTGGTTCTCATATCAGGGCGAACGTATCGGTCAGGGTAAGGAAAATGCAAAGGAATTCCTTTTAAATCATCCTGAAATTATGGAAGAAGTTGAAAATCTTTTAAGAGAAACCATCAAAAACAACACTTCCGTTAATAAAAAAGACGATCTTGATGGTGATGATTGATTTTAAGCTTTTTTGAGGTAGACTATGGGTAAATGGTACAATAAAATTTTTGTGGGGAATCCAAATAAAGAGGATTTTACGGCTAAGGATCTTCCCAAAACAAGAATGGAACAGTTTTTTGATGTAATTAAACTTCGCTTTGGCGGAATGGTTACTGCAAACGTTGTGTTCGCGCTTTTTTCAATTCCGTTATTATTATGGATAATGTATCTTTGGTTTTGGATTAACTATTCAGCAGATGGCGTTCAAAACGTGGTAAACATTGCAGATCCGGGATTGTGGGAATTTATTTTATTTATAAATATTCTACTTTACACAATAATGGGTCCTGCAACCGCAGGTTTGTATTATTGTATCAGAAACTGGATCTGGAATGAACGTGCTACGGTAGGCGAACACTTTTGGAAAGAATTTAAAAGAAGTTGGAAGCGATCACTTGGTCTTAACTTTATCAATGCAGGTCTTGCTTACGCAGGCTTTTTCTGGTTGCATCGTATGTATTTAAGCATGGGTGATTATCCTATTTTAAAATGGGTTTCAGTAACTTTGGTGGTAGTTTTATTGCTTTACTATATGGCAAGCATCTATCAATTTCCACAACTTGTAACTTACGATTTAAAAGTTACGCAAATTATTAAAAACTCATTCATATACTTAATTGTTCAGTTCCCACGTACCTTGATTGCTGTATTAGTTTACGGTTTAGGTATTGTATTGTGTGCATGGCTTGGGCAGATACTTCTTGTTGTTGCTATGTCTTTAGGATTCTCCTTTATGGCACTTGCAAATATGATTTTATCCGATTGGATGTTTGATAGATACGTTAATAAGCCCGAAAATCGCCGCAAGGGTATGGCACCATTAAATGAAGATTAGGTGAAACAATGCAGTATGGTGATATAGCGTTTGTTTATGACGCTTTAATGTACGATATGCCCTATGAAAAATGGGCAGAATATATTTTCAATAATCTTGAAAAAAATATAACCGTTCTTGAGCTTGGTTGCGGAACAGGTTCGTTAACAAGGTTGTTAGCCAAAAAATACGATGTTTGCGCCCTTGATATATCCGAAGATATGTTAAACGTTGCAAGGCAAAAACTTTTAAAAGAAGGCATAAATATAAGGCTTATTCAAGGTGATATGCGCGCTATTTCTCTTCACAAAAAAGTTGATGCAGTAGTGTGTGCTTGCGATGGAATAAATTATTTAAAAACGTCTGAATGTGTAAAACAGGCGTTTTTAAGCGTTTTTAATAACCTTAATGATGGCGGTAAATTTATCTTTGATATAAGCAGTAAAAACAAGCTTATTTCATACGATAACGTGCTTTATTCTGAAGATTCTGATGAAGCAACGTATATTTGGCGCAATAAGGTTGAAGATGATTTGTTAACAATGGATATAACGTTTTTTGTGCCCCAGGATGAAGAAACTTATGTTCGTTTTGATGAAACTCATGTTCAGCGTATGCACACTCAGGAAGAAATTATTTCCTGGCTTAAAGAAACAGGGTTTACGCTTATTTCTGTAACAGATGATTACAGTAATGAACCGATAAGTGAAAAAACAGGGCGCATAACGTTTATTGCGCAAAAATAGAAAGGTAAAAATAATGGAAGATCAGATACTCCACGCACTTGTGTGCGATGGTCAGGCACAAATGCTTATTATTAACGCTTCACAAACATCACAAGAAGCAAAAAATCTTTTAAATTTATCCGATGGGGTAGCATGTGCTATCGGCAGATTGATTTGTGCAGGGGCAATGCTTTCACAAAGAAATAAAAGCGAAAGTGAAAAACTTACCGTAATGGTAAACGGTGGCGGCCCTGTAGGTAAATTGCTTGTTACTGCAGATAATCAGGGCTCTGTTAAAGCGTGCGCAGATTTTCCCCAGGCTGTTACGTTATCTAACGAAATTAAAATTCCTGCACTTGTTGGTAATGTTGGTCAGATGACGGTTATAAGGGATAACCCCTTAGGCAAAGAACCGTACGTTGGTATGTGTAATCTTGTAACAGGTGATATAACAAGGGATTTTGCCGCATATCTTGTTACAAGTGAACAACAGCCTGCTGCAGTTGCTTTAGATGCAGGTGATTATGAAGGCAAATTCACCGTTGGCGGTATTATGGTGCTTCCGCTTCCCGGTTGCACAAAAGAAGCGTTAAACAACATTGAAAATAAAATAAATTCAATGAACGATATCCTTAAACGCCTTAACTATCATCTTGATTTAGAGGAATTTGCTTTTGATGGATTCTGGGATGTTGGCGTAAAACCCCTTGAAACAGTAAAAATAAAGTATAATTGCGATTGTTCCAGGGAACGCTTTGAAAAGGCACTTATTTCATTAGGTAAAAATGAACTTTTATCGCTTGCTTATGAAAAAGAAGATACAGAAATCTGCTGTCGTTTCTGCAATAAAAAGTATATTTTTAAACCTGAACAGCTTAAAGAATTGGTAAAAGGACTTTAATGAATGGCAAGTATAACTTTAGGGTTAAAAAAGCGTGGCGCAAAAAATTTATATGATGGCAACTTTCCAATGGCGGTGGAATGTTTTTTCAGGGCATATTTAATTGACCCCAATGACGTTGATAATATCATTGAACTGATTTATGCGTTAAATCAGAATGCCGATTATATAAAAGCCATCACTTTTTCTTATCTTTTGTTAGGCGAAAATCCCGATTTACTAAAAAAGGACACCCTTTATTTTCTTTTAGCCGAAGCCTTTGGTGGCGTAGGTAGTGTTGAAGGCTGTGCCCAGATGCTTGAAAAAAGCATAAAAACAAAGCCTGACGGGGCAAATTCAAAGGATGCCCAAAACTTTCTGAATGATTTAAAGCAAAAATATTCCATTGATAAATACGATATTTCCACCGATCAGGTAACTATGACGTTGCCTAACGCTATGACAGATGCTCCTTTTTTAAATTATGAAACCCTTGTTTGTATGAAGGATGTTTCAACATTTATTAAAGAACAAAAACTTCAGGAAGCCATTGAACGTATTGAAGACGAACTAAAAAACGGTAACGTAACGGTTTCGCTTTTAGGTATAGCCTTAATGCTTGGCAATGAAGTAGGGGATATTAAATACGTTAAGCGCAATGCCGAAAGGTTTAAGTTTGTTGAAGATTATACAACAAGCGAGCTTTATTCTTTAGCCTATAATTTAACCGAACTTAACGATGATGATATTGCTTATACCGTTTACCGCGAACTCTATTTAAAAGAAAGCGGTGATAAAGATATTGCCTTTGGTTTTGCCGTTGCCTGCGAGCGCATTGGCGATATTTCTCACGCTAAAGAGATAGTAAAACAACTTGTTTTATCTGAAGGTGGCGTAGGCCCGGCAAGTTATTATCTTAATGAAATCGGTTCACGCAACCACTCATATCTGTTAAGATATGAAGGCGCATCAGTTGAAAAGATTTTACAAAATAAAGATTATAATGGCTTTAGCGATAACAAAAGTATCTTTGAAGCCGTTGATTTTTTTCGTTTTACTTCTGTAGAAGAAGCAACGGAAATTTTAGATAAATTAGATATAGATAATTTTTTTACCAGGTGTGAGTTAAGGCGCATAGCCATTGAACCAAAGGTGAACTTGATTGTGCGCACCCGTGCCGCAGCAAAAGTATTTGAAAAAAGTAAAACGGTTTTTTTCAATACCGGTTCAGATGTTATTGAGTTTACACCGCAAATAGAAAACGTAATAAACAATTTTTATTTAAGAGGTCAAAATGAAACAGTTGATTGATTTTGATGCCCAGTTTAATCAGTATATGGATGATTGGGCTGAAGCACTTTTGAAAAAAGGTAAAAAACCCGAAGAAATTGAAGAAATGATCCCCGAAGCATATCAAAATTGGGCAAATAAAGCAAAAGAATATTTTGATGATCTTATGCCTGGCGAACTTGTTGAAATGCTTGGTGCATATCTTGATGAAGATATTAACGTTCCCGATATTCTCCTTGATAAAATTATTGAAACAAAAGAGTGTGAACAGGGTGTTTACAATCTCTTTATGGAAGAAAGAAGCGATAGCGAACGTGTAACTTTAATGAACGTGTTAACGGATATGGGATCTAAACTTCCAACAAGAGAAAACATCAATATTCTTTGTTTTTCTGAAAGTGAAGTGTTGGCTGAAGCCGCTGCAGAAGCATTAAAGTATGCAGGCAAAGAAGCCCAAGAAGAACTTTTGAATATATATGAAGAAGAACACGATATTGATTCTTTAGAAAAACTTATGTATGTTCTTGTTTACAGTGAACCTAAGGTTGAAGGCTTAGGCGAAAAGCTTATTTCTTTAATGAAAGTTAGCGCAAACAAAGCAATAATTGCCGGTATGATGGCATTTTACGGTGATGAAAAATGCCTTCCTGTTTTAAAAACAATGCAGGATTACGAAGGTATAAACTACATAGACTACGTTGAAATCTGTGATGCCATTGAAGCATTAGGCGGTGAAACTGCCCGCGAAAGAGAATTTGATGGCGATGAATATTACGAAATGATGCATAACGGTGGCTTTGAAGCATGATATTTTTTATAACAACACCATTTTCAATGGAAAAGCCTACCCGCAATCAACTGGAACGCCTTGATATAAAGTGTTTAAAGGTTCTTGAAGGCAAGGTTTACTTTGAAGGCAACCAGGAAGATTTAGCAAAAGTTTTAGTTAATATCAGGTGTGGCGATAGGGTGTTTTGGGAAATTGCTTCCTTTACCGCCACAACTTTTGATGAACTTTTTGATAATATCGTAAAAATAAACTGGGCAGATATAATTCAAGAAAACGGTAAAATGAACATAAGTGCAAAGTGTGCCCGTTCACGCCTTATGAGTGTGCCCGATACACAGCGCATCACTAAAAAGGCAATCATAAAAGCAATGCAACGTAAAATTAAAAAGGATGTTTTTAAGGAAAACGGTGCACCTTATCCCATTGATGTGCATATTCATTCAGATTTAGTAACCGTTGCCCTTGATTGTGCAGGTGCAGGGCTTCACAAAAGGGGATACAGGATTAAAAACGCTGTAGCACCATTAAGGGAAACCTTTGCATCAGGTTTAATTGAAATTTCAGGATACAGGGGAAATAGCGCCTTTGCAGATCTTTTTTGCGGCTCAGGTACATTGCCTATTGAAGCAACGTTAAAAGCCCTTAATATTGCTCCTAATATGAACAGAACTTTCGTTTGCGAAAACTTTAAAAACTTTAATAAAACAGTTTTTGACAGGGCAAGGCTAAATGCCAAAAATCAAATCCAGGATAAAGATATTTTAGTTTTTGCTTCTGACATTTCGCCGGAAATGGTTGATATGGCAAAATATCACGCAAAATTGGCAGGGGTACAGGAAAAAATACAGTTTAAAGTTAAAAGGGCAGGGGATATAATGCCCCAAAGTGAAAAAGGTATTTTAATTTCTAACGTTCCTTATGGGGAAAGAATCGGTGATGAAAAATATATGCAGGAACTGTCTTTAGAAATAGGGCAGATGCTTAATAATTTTTCATCATGGAATAAATACATTTTAAGTGGCTATAAAAACCTTGAAAGATACGCTAAAAAGCGTGCAGAAAAAACCAGAAGATTTTATAATGGCAACATAGAATGCAATCTTTATAATTTTTTTGAAAAAAAGTAAAAAAAGTGGTTGACAAGAATTACCCTTTTAAGTATAATAAGCAAGTAATCAACAGAAGTTCTGCTTAATAAGCAAAGCAGCTCTGGTGCTTAAAGAACTGTTGGTTGTTTGCGAAGATGGCGCCTTGGTCAAGCGGTTAAGACATCGCCCTTTCACGGCGGTAACAGGGGTTCGATTCCCCTAGGCGTCACCATTTTTTTTTATTTGGGCTTTTAGCTCAGCTGGTCAGAGCGGTCGGCTCATAACCGATTGGTCCGGGGTTCGAGTCCCTGAAGGCCCACCAGTGCAAACAGCCTAACAAATTGCCTCGGTAGCTCAGTCGGCAGAGCAGGGGACTGAAAATCCCCGTGTCGGTGGTTCGATTCCGCCCCGAGGCACCATAAAAGCTGGTGTAGCTCAATTGGCAGAGCAGCTGATTTGTAATCAGCAGGTTGCGGGTTCGAGTCCCATCACCAGCTCCATAAATAAGGAGAGATTCCCGAGTGGCCAAAGGGAGCAGACTGTAAATCTGCCGTCTGAGACTTCGATGGTTCGAATCCATCTCTCTCCACCAAAAATAAGACAGTCTTTGGACTGTCTTATTTTTATCCAAAACCGAAAGGCTTGGTATGTAATCCGCGTTAGCGGAATGTAATAAGTTCGCGTAACGCGAACTGTATGGCATCAAGGCGAAAGCCTTGCATTTTTCTTTTTCGGCTTGATTACATACGTCTTAAGGGATGATTCCATACGCAACTTGCGTTACGATTACATCTATAAACCCGAACATTATGACTGAAAGAATTGCAAAACCTATAAAACTGTGGTCAAGGAATGCTCTGAAACTCGGATCAATGAACTGCTGCCTATTGCAGTTTATATATTTATATGGTATAATCTAACCGATAAATTTGAATTTGTAAAGGGTAGGGAATTATGAAAAAAATAATACTCGGTGTAATAGTTGGAATAATTATAATAAATTTAGTAGTTTTATTAGTAATTTCAAACACTAATATCAAAAACAGAGAGAACGAAATTGCTGATTACAAGATAAAAATAGCAACATTAGAAAATTCTATCAATCAATACCAAAAGGATATTGAAGATTATACAAAAAAGATTGACACATATAAAGAAAATGAAGCAGATAACAATGATAAAACAACAGAATTAGAAGAAGAAATTGCAACATTGAAAGCACAAATAAAAGAATTGCAGGAACAAAAAACAAATTTAGAAGCAATAAACAAATCCAACAAACAAGTAATAGAAAGATACGAATCAGCGATAGATGATTACGAAGAAGTAAGGGTTGCTTATGAAGAAAATATCAAGAAACTTCAAGAAGAACTGGAAAAATGTACCGGAACAATACAAGCACTAGGAAAGGAAAAAGAAGAATTAGTAAAACAAATTGCAGATTTAACTGAAAAATTACAAAACAACAATAACTCACAATAAATAGAAAGTTATAAAACAACTATATCAGAATTAGAAAAAAACCAGCAACATACGAAAAGGATATTGCAGTCCACAATACTAAAATTACAGAGTTAGAAAATATGAATAGCGTGAATAAGACATTATACATCCCTTTATATGGTAAATCCTATGTTAGCAAGAAGGGCTTGTTTCTTGATGATAAAAAAGCAGAAGAAATTTGGGAAACGGAAGGATTTTCTCTTAAGGGAAAATCAAAGTCTAAATGGCTTGCTTACTATATGGGAATTCGTTGTGCCGTATTTGATGAATGGCTAAAGCAACAAATGGCAGATGTACCAGATGCGGTGGTCGTTCACATCGGTTGCGGAATGGATAGCCGAGTTATGAGAGTTGAAACTGAAAGCCACAAGTGGTACGATGTGGATTTTTCAGAAGTTATTAAAGAAAGAAAACGATACTATATTGAATCGGATAACTATAAAATGATTGCAGGCGATGCAAGAGATTGCAGATGGCTAACAGCTATTAAGGAAAACAAATCCGCCATTGTTGTTATGGAAGGCGTGAGTATGTACTTAACCTCAGAAGAATTACACGGATTAACAACAAGTCTGTGTGCTCATTTTGAACAGGTTGCATTTTTGA
>JAZSPY010000096.1:0-3876 GCA_045537705.1 Clostridia bacterium | reverse complement strand
AACTTATTACATTAGATTATGTTATTTCACTTTATGCTAAAGGAAAAGTTCAAACTAAGATTAAAAACATTCTACGTTTAGGTGTTTATCAGATTTTATTTATGGATAAAGTGCCTGATAGCGCTGCTGTTTCAACAAGTGTAGATATTGCGCAAAAAGTTGGTAAAGGTATGCTTAAAGGCTATATTAACGGTGTTTTGCGTAATATTTCAAGAAACAAAGATAATATTGAATATCCAAAGGATAAAATTAACTATATTTCAGTAAAATACAGTTTTCCAAAGTTCTTTATTTCTGAACTTTCAAAGGAAATGGGCATAGAAGAATGTGAAAAATTTTGTGCATTTGAAGATAATCATAATACCTGTATTCGCGTTGATGAAAATAAAGCAAGCGTAAAGGATATCAAAACACAATTAAACGGTACTGATAGTTTATATTTTGATAATTGTTTTTATATTGAAGGTGAACCCAAAATGTTAAATAACGGCGTTTGTTCAGTTCAAAGCGAAGCGTCAATTGCCGTTGTTAATGCATTAGGATTAAATGAAAGTGATACCTTACTTGATTGTTGTGCAGCACCTGGGGGTAAAACAGTTTTTGCTGCAACAAAAATAAAAACAGGCAAAATTATTGCACTTGATAAGCACTTGCACAGGGTTGAACTTATTAAAAACAATGCAAAACGTTGTTTTTACGATAATATCATTGAAGCAAAACAAGCGGATATGACTATGGAACAAGATTTAGGTGTTTTTGATAAAGTTCTTGTTGATGCACCCTGTAGCGGTTTAGGTGTTTTAGGGCAAAAACCCGAAATTAAAAACACTATTACGCCTGAAAGTTTTAAGGATATAGAAAAAACGCAAAAAATTATTCTTAATAATGCATCAAAACACGTAAAACAAGGTGGCATATTAGTTTATAGCACCTGTACTGTACGTAATAAAGAGAATATTGAACTTGTTCAGGATTTTCTTAAAAATAATAAAAATTTTACCCTTGATTCGCTTAATGGTTTAATGAGTGAAAAATTTGAACAAACACACGATTTATCTAAAGGATACGTTCAGATGTATCCGCATATTGATAAAACAGACGGATTTTTTATTGCAAGGATGAAACGAATTTGAAATTACTTAATTTAAGTTTTGATGAAATTCAACAGCTTATTGTTGATTTGGGTGAGCCTAAGTATAGGGCACAACAGCTTTATTCAGGACTTCAAAACGGTAAAACTGTTGAAAGCATCAATATTTCTAAAGAACTTAAAAATAAATTATCAGAATCAGGTTATACAGTTGGTGGGGTTGAAATCCATCAAAAACTCGTTTCTAAAATTGATGGAACAATAAAATATCTTTACAAATTAGAAGACGGTAACATTATTGAAGGTGTTTTAATGCACTATAAACACGGTTCAACTTTATGTGTTTCAACACAGGTAGGTTGCCGTATGGGATGTGCTTTCTGTGCTTCTACAATTGGTGGACTTGTGCGCCATCTTGAAGCGGGTGAAATTTTAGGGCAGGTTATTGCTGCTAATAAGGATAATTTGGGCGAAAATACAAGGGGAGTAACCAATATTGTTCTTATGGGCAGTGGCGAACCTTTTGATAACTATGATAATGTTCTTAAATTTTTAAAACTTGTTTCAAGTGAACATGGCCTTAATATTTCAATGCGAAATATTTCTCTTTCTACATGCGGTCTTGCAGATAAGATACGCGAACTTAGTAAAGAAAAACTTGGTATAACGCTTTCTTTATCGCTTCATGCACCAAATGATGAATTAAGAAAAGAAATTATGCCGATTTCAAAAGCATATAATCTTGAAGAAACCATTAACGCAATGCGCTATTACGTTAAAGAAACGGGGCGCAGAGTCGTTTTTGAATATGCTTTAATAAATGAGTTTAATGATACAAAAGAATGTGCTAAAGCCCTTAAAAACCTTGTTAAAGGTATGCAATGCCATATAAATCTGATTCCGCTTAATTCTGTTCACGAAAGCGGTTTAAATGGATCAAGCATTGATAGGGTAAAAGCATTTAAGTCAATGCTTGAAAAGGAAGGATTATCTGTAACTATCAGAAGGGAAATGGGTGCAGATATTTCAGGTGCCTGCGGGCAGCTTAGAAGAAGCTTTTTAAAAAAGGAGGGTGAATGTTGAATTTCTTTGGTTTAAGTAACAAGGGAAAAGTTCGTGGAAATAATGAAGATTATTTTCATATACCTCAAGATGAAAACGATATAAAATTATTTATTGTTGCCGATGGTATGGGCGGTGAAAATGCAGGCGAAGTTGCCAGTTGCCTGGCAGTTTCCAGCATTGCTTTACACGTTTTATCAAACTATAATGAAGTTGATGATATTCCGCTTTTACTAAGGCAAGCAATCAATAATGCAAATAAAACTGTTTTTCAAACGGCAAAATCCGACAAAAATTATAGCAGAATGGGCACCACAGTTGTTTGTGCGCTTGTAAAGGATAACGTTGTTTACGTTGCTAATGTTGGTGATAGCCGATGTTATATAGTAAATGAAAACAACCTGCAGCAAATCAGCATTGATCATTCTTTTGTTCAGGAAATGATTGATAAAGGATTGCTAAGCGTTGATGAAGCAAAAAATCATCCCAATAAAAACCTTATAACCCGTGCAATAGGTGTTGAAAGATTTGTTGATACTGATGTTTTTTTAAAACCGTTTAATAAAGGTGATAAAATTTTACTTGCAACAGATGGATTAACGGGAATGATTGATAAGGAAAAGATTTCAGCCATTATAAATAACGAAAGTGATTGCAAAAAAGCAGTAGAACAATTAATAGATTCTGCAAACGAAGCCGGTGGTAAAGATAATATTACTGCTGTACTGATTTGTAACGATTAAGGAGTTAATTTATGGTCAACGAAATAATTGACGGAAAATATGAAGTTATATCAAAAATAGGTAGCGGTGGCACCAGTATTGTTTATAAGGCAAGAAGAATAGCCGATAACCGTGAAGTTGCCATTAAAGTAATCAGGGATGAACTTGAAAATATCCGTGAGCTTGAACGTCATTTTCGCCTTGAAGCAGAAGCATTAAATAAAATGTCTCACCGTAACGTACGTCGCATTTTAGGCGTAGGGCAGTGGAATGATTCGCTTTATATGGTTACTGAGTATATTGACGGACAAACCTTAAAGGAAATTATCTCCGAAGGTTCTGTTTCTATTAAGAATGCATTGGATTATGCTTTGCAGATTGCTGCAGGTATTGAACATGCACACAGAAAAAATATTATTCATAGGGATATTAAACCACAAAATATAATTGTATCCAATGATGGTACAGTTAAAATTGTTGATTTTGGTATTGCAAGAATGACAAGCCAGACAACACGTACAATGGCTGGTAAAGACGTTGTTGGTAGTGTGCACTATCTTTCACCTGAACAGGCAAAAGGTGGCCAGGTAGATACAAGAAGTGATATTTATTCCTTTGGTATTCTTTTATATGAATTGTTTACAGGAACAGTACCATTTCAAGGTGAAGAACCGGTTTCAATTGCAATGCAGCATATCAATCAGATAGCACAACCACCCAAAAGTATAAATTCAAATATTACCCAGGGTCTTAATGATATTATTGTTAAATGTATTCAAAAAGATCCTGAACTCAGATATCAGACAGCATCTGAATTAAGGGAAGATTTGTTGCTTTATATTGCAAATCCCGAAGGTTTTTCAGTTATAAAAGCGCAGAATTTAAAAGGCAGAGATGAAAATGAAACTGAAACGGAAGTTGCTGAAAAACCCGAACGATTACCACGAAAGAATCCAGTAACAGAGAAGCCTGCATTAAAAAAAGAAGAAACGAAAAAGAAGA
>JAZSPY010000037.1:0-16642 GCA_045537705.1 Clostridia bacterium | reverse complement strand
AAGCCATTGCTTCTGCGCCACCTACTTTTGAAAGGCAGGTTGTGATTGCTGCTGTAAGGGTTGTTTTACCGTGGTCAACGTGACCGATGGTTCCGATGTTTACATGGGGTTTAGTTCTTTCAAACTTACTCTTTGCCATTTGAAAAAATCCTCCTACAAAAATAATTTAAATTTTTTCCCGTGGTTTCCTTTAATGGAAATTTCAAGGTTAATTATATTTTATAATATTTAATATCCTTTGTCAAATAAAACTTATTTATTGACTTTTTATTGGGAGTTTTTTGCCGAAATTTCTACCGTTCTTCACGGAAATAATTAAGGCCTAAACTTCCTGGGGGTTGATGCTCTCTCTTTTTACGCATACTTGTAATAATCAGAACGATTATGGTTACAACGTAAGGGAGCATTTTAAAGAGTTCCTGTGTTTCGGTTCCAAGCCCTTGTATATAGTTATTAGCATTACAAAGCGCACCGAATACGAAAGAACCAACGATTGCCATTGAAGGCTTCCATAAAGCGAAGATAACAAGCGCAATAGCCATCCAACCACGATCACCAAAGGCGTTGTTTGACCAAACGCCGCTTGCATAAGCAAACACGTACTGAAGTCCGCCCAAACCCGCAATAGCACTACCGATACAAGTTGATAAATATCTGTACTTTGTAACGTTAATACCTGCAGCATCGGCTGTTGCAGGGTTTTCGCCTACTGATCTTAAATTAAGACCAACACGTGTTTTGTTAAGCACGAAAGCAACTATCAATGCGATTACGATTGCAAGATACGTTAAGAAATCGTGGGAAAATAAAAGTTCGCCAATCCAGCCTAATTTATCATAAAAGGGAAGTTTTTGAGAAAAAAACGAACTGGTTTTTGTTAACGCGATATTAGGCAATTCGCTTTTTGTAATGTTAATTAAAGATGCGCCTAAGAAGTTACCTAAACCAATACCAAAGGTTGTAAGTGCAAGACCTGTAACGTTCTGATTCGCGTGAAGCGTTACCGTTAAGAAGCTGTAAATAAGCCCCATTAAAACTGAGCCTGCAATAGCGCATAAAAGTGGAATGATAATTGCTAAAAGCGCACTCATATTAGCAATATCGTTGCCGCAAGCGTTTTCATAAAGGAATGAGCCTACAACACCGCTGATTGCGCCAACGTACATGATACCCGGGATACCAAGGTTAAGATGCCCTGATTTTTCGGTAACAATTTCACCTGTTGAACCGTAAAGAAGGGGTGTTCCAAGAAGAATTGCACGGCATATAAACTGAATTAACATATTATTTTGCCTCCTTCTCGTTTTTGCGGAACTTAATGGCATACTGAATAAAGAATTCGCAACCAACAAGCATTAAAATAACTATACCAACTATGATTTCAGAGAATGATGAGTTCAAAAGTGCGGTATCTGCAACCTTTGCAACACCTATTCTTAAAAATACCACAAGGGCAGTCATTATAGCCATAATAAAGGGATTGAACTGGCCAAGCCAGGACATTAAAATTGCTGTAAAGCCTTGGCCTCCAACAAGGTTAGTTCTGATGCTGTGGTCCTTACCTGCAACAAGAAGCATACCCGTTACACCGCAAAGGGCGCCTGAAATCACCATTGTACGAATGATAACTTTTTTAACGTTAATGCCAACGTATCTTGCAGTATTCTGGCTTTCGCCAACAACTGAAATTTCATAACCCTGCTTTGAAAATTTTAAGTAAATATACATTAAAATCGTTATAATTGTAACAACCGCAATAATAACAAAATAGTTGTTTTTGCCTACTGCAGGGAAGTTACCGTAAGGAACTGGGTTAATTACGTTTGAACCACCGCCTTCAACGTAAACGTAATATGCAACGATTTGTGTTGCGATATAGTTCATCATTAAAGTAAAAAGTGTTTCGTTAGTATTAAACAGCGCCTTGAATATTGCAGGAATAATGCCCCATATAGCACCTGCCACAATACTTGCAAGCGCAATAATCGTAATAAGCAAAACTTCAGGAATCTTGCCGCCGAATTCAATCATGCAGAAGATTGCTGCAAGACCGCCTACAAGCGCCTGGCCTTCTGCACCGCAGTTCCAGAACTTCATTTTAAAGGCGGGGGTAAGGGCTAATGCAAGACACAATAAAATTGCAATTTCCTGCAAATACTTCCAAAGCATTACGTAGTTGCCTTTAAACATTCTTCCAAAAACGCCTTGGAACATAATTTCATAAGTTTTGCCAAAGCCTTTGCCTGTAACAAGCATCGCCAGGAAGCCAACAAGCAAGAAAGCAATAACAATAGTGGCGATACGAATTAACCACGCTTTTAAAGGAGACATATCATCACGTTTAACAACGTGAAAAAGTGGCTCTCTTTGATGTTTTTCAATTAGTTTAGCCATCAATATTCTCCTTTCCTTCTTCCTTGTATTTTGTCATTAAAAGGCCCACTTCTTCTTTTGTAGTGGTGCGGGCATCAACGATACCTGTAACCCTACCTGAACCGATAACAAGAATTCTATCGCAAAGTTCAAGTAAAACGTCAAGATCCTCACCTACAAAGATAATTGCAACACCCTTTTCTTTTTGTTCATTTAAAAGATTGTATATGGTGTATGATGAGTTAATATCAAGGCCGCGCACAGGATAAGCAACCATCAACACTTTAGGTGTCGCGGCAATTTCCCTACCAACAAGAACTTTCTGAACGTTACCGCCCGAAAGCCTGCGAACAGGTGTTGTTGCGCTTGGTGTAACAACTTCTAACCTTTCAATAATATCATCAGCCAGATTTTTGGGCTGTTTTCTTTCTAAGAAAATAGAATGTCCTTTACGGTAACTACGAAGCATCATATTATCAATAATATCCATGTTACCAACAAGGCCCATGCCCAATCTATCTTCAGGAACAAACGAAAGCCTTACGCCCATTTCCCTAATCTGAAGTGGTGTTTTATCTTTTAAACTTTCTTCCTTGTTTGTTTTAGGGTCTATATATGTGATTTCACCTGAAGAAAGATGTTGCAAACCTGCAATAGCTTCTAAAAGTTCCCTTTGGCCTGAACCTGCAATACCTGCGATACCTAAAATTTCACCTGATTTTACGTTAAATGAAACGTTTTCAAGCACGTTTGCACCTTCACGGTTTTTGCAATTAACGTTTGTCACTTTAAGACGTTCCACCGCGTTCTGAGGTTCGCTTCTGTGGATGTTAAGGCTTATCTTTTTACCAACCATCATTTCGGTAAGTTCAGATTCAGAAGTTTCTTTAGTGTTTACCGTGCCGATATATTCGCCTTTTCTTAAAACTGCAACTTTATCAGAAAGTGCAAGCACTTCGTGAAGTTTATGGGTAATAATGATAACGCATTTACCATCATCACGCATACGGCGTAAAACGTTAAACAGTTTTTCCGTTTCCTGCGGTGTTAAAACTGCAGTAGGTTCATCCAGAATTAAAATATCTGCGCCGCGATAAAGAACTTTAATAATTTCAACAGTCTGTTTTTCAGAAACGGACATAGTGTATATTTTCTTTTCCGGATCAAGTTCAAAACCATACTGTTTAGTAATCTTATCAATTTCTTCCGTGGATTTTTTAAGGTTATATTTGCCATCGTTAATGCCAAGCACGATGTTTTCAGCGGCGGTAAAAACGTCAACCAACTTAAAGTGTTGGTGAATCATACCGATTTTATGCTTAAATGCATCTTTGGGCGAAGTAATAACTGCTTCGTTACCATCAATGTAAATATGACCTTCATCAGGGAAATAAATTCCTGAAATCATATTCATAAGCGTGGTTTTTCCGCTTCCGTTTTCGCCTAAAACAGAAAGAATCTCACCACGATACGCAGTAAGATTGATGTTTCTATTAGCAACAACTTTGCCAAAACGCTTTGTTATATTTTTAAATTCAATAGCAGGTTGTTTATTCACTTTAAACCTCCGTAAATTAACTTTGAAGGAAGTACTTTTTAAAAATAACTTTCTTCAAAATTAGCCTGAGGCGGAGAAAAATCTCCGTCTCAGACAAAATTTTATTTATTATTAGTATGCTTCATCAAGAAGTGTGATACCATCAATTCTTACATCAAAGTAAGGAGCTGAACGATGCTTGGATTCATAGAATACACCGTTTTCAATAGCTTCTGTATCAGGTGTAAATGCATCGTCTGTATCAACGTCAGCCTTGTAAGTTGTAAGCTTTTCGTTCTTTACAGTAAATGTATTTGTATCAAATACGTTAAGTGTGCCATCAAGGAGTTTAGCCTTAACTTCTTCAAGCTTTTCCTTTGTGCCAGCTGCAGCAGCCTTATCGTTAATATCGGTAAGAACAACTGAACCGGTCTGAATGGTGCCTGTCCAGTCAGCTTCAATTTCAACGCCATCCTGAACGCACTTAATCATATGCTTGAAGTAAGGTGTCCAGTCAATACGGGAAGAAACGATGAAGGTGTTGGGGCAAGCAGCAACTGTTGAACCGTTGTATGAAACGTTAGGAACGCCAGCGGTTTCGCAAGCTGTAGGAGCACCCATTGAGTCAGCGTGCTGTGAAATAAGAACGCATCCGCCATTGATAAGTGCGTTTGCAGCTTCTTTTTCTTTTGTTTCATCGTACCATGAACCTGTGAACTTAACATCCATTGTTACTGTGGGGCAAACTGACTTTGCGCCAAGGTAGAATGATGTGTAACCTGAAATAACTTCAGCAAAAGTAAATGCGCCAACATAGCCCATCTTTGCCTTATCAGCAGTGATTTTGCCTGCATTGATCATTTCGTTAAGCTTTAAGCCTGCTGCAACACCTGCAAGGTAGCGACCTTCGTAAATTGAAGCAAATGCATTGTGGAAGTTCTTAACGCCTGCAGTATGTGCCTGTGTACCTGTTGCATGGCAGAACTGTACGTCAGGATATTCCTGTGCTGCTTCAATAAGGAAAGCTTCGTGACCAAAACTGTCTGCAAAGATGATGTCGCATCCGTCAACTTCAATAAGAGCAACTGCTGCATCATAGCAATCCTTTGATTCGGGAACCTGTGTTTTCTGTGCGTATTCAACGCCCATTTCTTCGCAAGCCTTCTTAGCTGCATCCATGAAGTTCTTGTCATAAGTTGACTGTTCATCGTGAAGGAAGATAAAACCAACTTTAAGGGTTTCTTTTTCTTCTTCGCCGCAAGCTGTGAAAACAGCAGCCATCATGATTACTGCAAGAACGATTGCGAGAACCTTTTTGAGATTTTTCATAACTTTTCTCTCCTTTTTATTTTGTAATATTTAACAGTTTAAAACTGTTATTACCTGAAAGTAATTTTGCCGTTATCCATATTTTCAACGATAGCAAGAGATTCAACCCTGATTCCCTGTGCTCTTAACTGATCGCCGCCACCCTGGAAACCTTTTTCAACTGCGATGCCAACGCCAACAATTTTTGCGCTTGCCTGTGAAATAATATCCATAAGCCCGTTAACAGCTTCGCCGTTTGCTAAAAAGTCATCAACAATTAAAACAACGTCATCTTTATTAATAAAATCTTTATTGATAGTAACTTCGTATTCCCTGTTATGAGTAAACGAAAAAATCTTTGCGCTATAAAAATCTTCGCCACGTTTAAGGGTTTTATGTTTTTTACCAAACACTACAGGCACGTTGCCCATATTTTGCGATGTAACACAAGCTAAAGCAATACCTGAGGATTCCACCGTAAGAATCTTATTAACACCTAAACCTTCAAAAAGCCTGGCAAATTCTTTACCGATTTCATTTAAAAGGCTGATATCTAATTGCTGATTTAAAAAGCCGTCAATCTTAAGAATATTACCGGGAAGAACCTTGCCTTCATTAAGTATTTTTTCTTTTAATAATTGCATAAAAACCCTCTACGAAACATATATAAATATAGTAACACAAAACAAGTGCAAATTCAAGTATTTTTTACAAAAAAATCATTATATATTAACAAAAAAATGTCGGTACATACCGACATTTTTCATTTTATAATTTTTTGGAAGCAAGGCCCATTTTTCTTTGAACTTTTGCTAAAGTTTTATTGGCAGTATAAGATGCTTTTTCTGCACCTAACGTAAAGCATTTTTCCATATAAGCCTTATCCTGAACAATGTGTTTAAAGTTATCCTGAATTGGTTTAATGGTTTCAACAACCGCTTCGCCAACTGCTTTTTTGAAATCCCCGTAGCCTTTTGACATAAAATCGTTTTCAATTTGTTCAACGCTTAACCCGGTGCAAGCAGAATAAATCTCAATTAAATTTGTAATGCCGGGTTTATTTACTATATCGTGCTTAATAACGTTATCTGAATCAGTTACTGCACGTGCAAACTTTTTCATAACCACGTCAGGCTCATCTAAAATAGAAACAAAAGCGTTTACGTTTTCACTGCTCTTGCTCATTTTACTGGTGGGTTCCTGCAAACTCATAATACGTGCGCCGTTTTTCTGAATATAAGGTTCAGGCACCGTAAAGGTTGGGCTGTACGCATTATTAAAGCGGATTGCAAGATCGCGGGCAAGTTCAAGATGCTGCTTCTGATCGGCGCCAACAGGAACAAGATCAGTATTATAAAGCAAGATATCTGCCGCCATTAAAACAGGGTAACTTAAAAGACCTAAGCCAACGTTTGCCCCTGCTTTTTTGCTTTTTTCTTTAAACTGAGTCATACGGCTCATTTCACCCATATAGGTGTTACAGGTTAAAAGCCAGGAAAGTTCGCTATGGGCAGGCACGTGAGATTGAAAGAACATTACGTTCTTTTCAGGATCCAAACCGCAAGCGATATACTGGGCATAAAGCTCAATACAACGCCTTCTTAATTCTTGTGGCGTTTGTTTTACCGTTATAGCGTGAAGATCCACAACGCAGAAATAACAGTTATAATCGTTCTGAAGTTCTTTCCAGGATCTTAAAGCACCTAAATAGTTGCCGATAGTTACGCAACCTGAAGGTTGTATGCCTGAAAATATCGTTTTTTTATCATCCATTTTATTTCACCGCATTAAGAATTGTTCTGGGCATATCTTCCTTATCGCAAACTGATTTATGTAAAACAGGTTTTGTTTTAAGTTCAGCAATCTGCTTTGGCTGTTCTACGCCCATATCTTTAATTTTATCTGCCGCATCAAATTCATCTTCAGGAGCTTTATTAAAGATGGCTTCAAGCACAGAATGTGGGAATTTATAAGGGCTTGCTGTTGAAAGCAATACCGTTGGCGTAGTATCCTTTGTTGCATTTTTATAATCATCATACACAGCGGCGCCAACTGCTGTATGTGTATCTATACAATAGTTGTTTTCCTGCCACATTTTTTTGATGGTTAATGCCGTTTGTTCTTCATCAGCATACCCGGCACCGAAAATGCTTGTTAATTCTTTAAACATTTTATCGGTGATCTTATATTCACCGTTTTCTTTTAATTGATCCATCAAGGAAGTAACAAATTTATCATCTTTGCCTGAAAGATCATACAAAAGCCTTTCAAGGTTTGATGAAATTAAAATATCCATTGATGGTGACTGGGTTTTATAGAATTTACGGTTTCTGTTATAAACGCCTGTTTCAAAGAAATCGGTTAAAACCTTGTTTTTGTTTGAAGCGCATATAAGTTTATTAACAGGAAGCCCCATTTTTTTAGCATAATAGCCTGCTAAAATATCACCGAAGTTGCCTGTAGGTACAACAAAGTTGATCTTATCGCCTAACTTTATCTTATTATCCTTAAGCATATCTGCATATGCACTAAAATAATAAACTACCTGTGGCACAAGCCTGCCCCAGTTAATTGAGTTAGCCGAAGAAAGTTTAATGTTTTGTTTTTTAAGATCTTCTTTAATAGAAGCATCTGCAAATATCTTTTTAACACCTGTTTGTGCATCATCAAAGTTACCGTTTACTGCACAAACGAAAACATTGTTGCCTTCCTGTGTACACATCTGTGCCTGCTGCATTTTTGAAACGCCCTCGTTGGGAAAGAATACGCTGATTCCCATGCCTTCAACGTCTTTAAAACCTTCTAAGGCAGCTTTACCCGTGTCCCCGCTTGTTGCAACAAGGATTAAAATAAGATCCTTTTCGTTTTCCTTCACCTTTGCGTGCTTTAAAAAGTGCGGCAAAATCTGAAGTGCCACATCCTTAAAAGCAAGTGTAGGGCCGTGATAAAGTTCCATAAAAGCAGTTTTATCATCAATGTAATGAAGGGGTGCAACACCCATTGCATCAAACTTGTTTTCGTATGCACATTTAATTATGTCTTTAAGCTCACTTTCGGAAAAATCGGTCAAATAACGAGAGAGCACCTTAAATGCTCTCTCAGAATAAGACATTTCCGACATAGCGGCTATTTCGTCTAAGCTTAATTCAGGAAAGCTTTCGGGAACGAAAAGCCCGCCTTCAACTGAAAGGCCCTGCACAAAACATTTTGCTGCAGAATACTTCAGCGAAGAATCCCTTGTGGAAGTGTATAACATTTTTAAATCCTCTTTTTAGTCAACGAGATACTGCTGCATAAATGCAGGAATTTCATCCTTATCAGCGCTTACTGAAAGAATGAGATCAATTCTGTTCTGTGCACAGAAGCTATCAAGCTTAATGAAAAGATCTTCAAGTTCTTCAATAGGACGGTCCATATGTTTTAAGAAACCATCAACGTAAATTCTTTCAAGGTCAAAGTTAGAAGCAACAAGGCCTGAAACAAAGCCAAGGAAAAGATATGCACCTTTAATGCCATATTCATTAGTATCAATAAAACGAACCTGATGTTTAAGATCATGTATATAACGTTTGCTGTTAAAAAGGAATGCTACGTTACCTTTTAAAGTATCGGAAGCAATATTTGCGCTTTCAATAATCTTTTTGGTTTTGCCTGCACCTTTTTTGCCATAAATAATTTGAATCATAATATAATCCTCCTTAATGTTTTTCCTTACCTGTATTATAAACTATTTTTCAATAAATTTCCATACCTTTTTTTAAAAATTTATAAGAATTTTTAACTTTTTTTAGATACTGTGATGTTCAAGGGCTTTATGAAGTTCAGGATCAATATGTAAAAGCATTGTGTCTAATTCAAAAGAACCCATTGCAGTATTTCTGCCATTTGCGTATTCCTGATCCACCATTTCCTTAAGTTTTATAACTGCAGGATGGCGTTTATCAATAGTATGGCCTGCCTTAAGTTTATAAAAGCCGTTAATCCAAAAAGCAATGCCTGCAGTACCGCTTGTAGCATCAACAATAACTGTTGCCGGGCGGTTAAGAATTGTTTTCGTATCAAAAATGTTGTAAATTTCTTCATCCTTAAGAAGCCCATCTGCATGGATGCCAGCCCTTGTTGCATTAAAGTTTCTGCCAACAAAAGGTGTGTTTGCAGGAATATTGTAACCGATCTCGTTTTCAAAATAATCAGCAAGTTCAGTCATAACTGCAAGATCCATACCATCAGTTGTACCCCTTAATGAAGCATACTCAACTGCCATAGCTTCTAAAGGACAGTTGCCTGTTCTTTCACCAATACCAAAGAGAGAACAGTTAACGCCTGAGCAACCGTAAAGCCATGCAGTGGCAGCATTGGTAACAACCTTATAAAAATCGTTATGGCCGTGCCATTCAAGCTGTGCGCTTGGAACATCAGCAAAATGGTTTAAACCGTAAATAATACCGGGAACGCTTCGTGGCAGGGATGCACCTGGATAGGAAACACCAAAGCCCATAGTATCACAAGCACGGATCTTAATTGGAATACCGGTTTCTTTTGAAAGCTTCATAAGTTCAGTTGCAAAAGGAACTACAAAGCCATAGAAATCAGCACGGGTAATATCTTCAAAATGGCAACGCGGAACGATATTCTGTTCCAATGCAGCCTTAATAATTGAAAGATACTTATCCATTGCGCCCTGGCGGGTAAGGTTCATTTTTTTGAAAATGTGATAGTCGGAACAGCTTACCAAAATACCTGTTTCCTTAACACCCATCTGCTTAACAAGTTCAAAATCCTTTGGATTTGCCCTTATCCAGCTTGTAATTTCAGGAAACTTAAGGCCAAGTTCCATACATTTTTCAACTGCTTTTCTATCCTTTTCACTATAAAGGAAAAACTCACTTTGCCTAATAATACCGTTAGGTCCTGAAAGGCGAGAAAGCATTTTATAAATTTCAACAATCTGTTCAACCGTAAAAGGTGAAGTTGACTGCTGGCCATCACGGAAAGTAGTATCAGTTATCCATATATTTTCAGGCGTAATCATAGGAACGTGACGTTCGTTAAATGCCACCTTTGGAATGGAAGTATATTCATAGAATGTTCTAAAAAGTTCAGGTTCAGGAACGTCCTGAATCTGATATTTATATTCATTTTCAGAAAGTCTGTTATTTTTATCAATTTTAAGCATTATTCAAGTCCTTCCGCAAAGGTTTTAATACGACTAAGGCCTTTTTCAATGTTTTCCATACTTGTTGCATATGAAAGTCGTATATGCTTATCTGCCCCAAACGCAATACCCGGTACAACTGCAGTAAGCGTTGCCTCAAGTAAGCTTTCAGCAAAATCCATTGAGCCGTTTATTACTTTGCCGTTATATTTTTTGCCTATAATTCCTTCAATAGAAACCATTGCGTAAAAAGCGCCCTTTGGCATATGTACGCTTAAACCATTAATGCTGTTTACGGTTTCTACCATATATTTACGGCGCCTGTCAAACTCATTAAACATCGTTTCAAAATCGGTGTTTTCGTTTGTGATAGCGCAAAGTGTTGCATACTGTGCTATGGTGTTAGGGTTGCTTGTGGCGTGGCTTTGATAGTTTGCTATCATTTTTGCAATCTGCTTGTTGCTGATTGAATAGCCGATTCGCCAGCCTGTCATAGCAAATGCTTTTGACATACCGTTTATTAAAATGGTTCTTTCTTTTGTTTCCTCATCAATCTGTGTAATGGAAAAATGTTTTTCACCATCATATAAAAGAGCATCATAGATTTCATCAGAAATAATCATAAGATCATGTTCTTTTGCAATCTCGGCAATCTTTCTTACGTCACATTCAGGAACAATGGCTCCTGTTGGGTTTGACGGTGTGTTTAAAATAATAACCGCTGTTTTATCGGTAATTGCTTTTTTAAGGGCATCAAAATCTATTTTAAAGCCTTCCGTTTCAATTGTTTCAACAAAAACAGGAACGCCATCAGCCATTTTAACCATTTCAGGATAGCTTACCCAGTAAGGTGAAAAAATAATTACTTCTTCCCCCGGGTTAAGTATTGCCTGAAGTGCGTTTAAAATTGCCTGTTTTGCACCGTTAGAAACAACAACCTGATCAAACTCATACTCAGTGCCGATATTCTTCTGGGTATATTCACAGATAGCCTTTCTTAATTCAGGCGTACCTGCAGCGGCGGTGTATTTTGTTTTGCCATCCTTTAAAGCTTTGATTGCGCCTTCAATAATATATTGGGGAGTTTGAAAATCAGGTTCCCCTGCACCAAAGGAAACAACGTCTTTTCCTTCTGCTTTTAATTGTTTTGCTTTTGCGTCAATAGCAAGGGTAATTGATCCCTGTACCGCCTGACATTTTCTACTGAATCTCACTTGTTTCTCCTTCTTCCGCCTGTTTCTCTGCGATAATAATAGATCTATTAACAATACCTGAAATAATTGCAACAAGAGGTGCTCCTAAAAGCATACCCGGTATTCCCATCATTGCGCCAAACACAGCAACGCCTAAGATTACCAATATTGGACTGATATCTAACGCATCACTGGTAAGCAACGGTGTAAGTATATTGCCTTCAACCTGCTGAATAATAATCATAAACACCAAAGCCCATATTGCTGAATCCCATCCCCCTGCTGCCAAAGCCACAACAACAACCGGTGCACCGCCGATAAACGGGCCGATATATGGAACAAGATTGGTTAACGCAATAATTAAGGAAAGTATAAGTGAATATGGTATTTTAAGCACTAAAAATCCAACGTAACTTACAACGCCTATTCCAAGGCTTGTAATAAGCCTTACAACAATGTACTTTTCAACAATAATATCGCTTGTGTGCAATAATTCGCAAGCTTCATTATATTTTTTATTTTCTTTTATAAATAAACGCATAATGCGTTTTAAATATTTTTTGATTTTTTCATATTCGTGAAGAAGCAAAAAGCTTGCAACCACGTAAAGCACAAAATCAAATAAAAAGCTTGCAGTTTTTGTCATAACATCAGTTAAAGTTGCAACAACGTTACCTGCGCCTTTAGAAACAAAAGCAAGGGCTTCAGCGCCTATATTTGAAATTGTCTGCATCAGTTTTAAGCCTGTTTCTTCATCTAACTTTTCAGAAAGATCCGCTACGGTTTTTCTTGCAGCCTCAATAACCATACCTATAAACGAAGGCAAACTTTCTATCATATCGTTTACGTTGTTTATAAGGGTAGGAACAATAAATGCTATTCCTAACGCAAGCAAACCCAGGAACAAAACAAGAACTACAACTGCTGAAACTGTATGTTGCCATTTTTTAACTTGTTTTTTTGTTGTAAAACTTAAAAGTTTTTCAATCCAAATGCAAGGGTGCCTTAACAAATATGCAGTTATAAACGCCAATAAAAATGGTATTAACGCCTTAACGCCTTTTGCTAATGCAGGTACTATAGCACTTGTAATATGCCAAACAAGAATAGCAACAAACACAAGGGCAACCGTTGCCCAAAAACGTTTTTCGTTTTTCAATTTACTACACAATCCTTTATTTTCTATTATTTATTTTTGCCGCCCTGTATCTTAAGGTTGGGTCAAGGATTTTCTTACGTATTCTTATGTTGTTGGGTGTAATTTCTGCAAGTTCATCTTCGCCTAAATATTCTAATGCCTGTTCCAAACTCATACGTTTAGGCGGAACAAGATGCAATGCATCATCTGAACCTGCTGAACGGGAGTTAGTCATATTTTTTCTTTTGCAAACGTTAACTTCAATATCTTCAGGTCTTGAGCTTTCGCCAACAATCATACCTGAATATACCTGTTCGCCTGCGCCAAGGAAAAGAGTTCCTCTTTCCTGAGCATTAAATAAACCATAGGTAATGGTTTCGCCTGTTTCAAAAGCGATTAAAGAACCGTTCTTTCTGCCCGGCATTTCGCCCTTATAAGGAGCATAACCTTCAAAAACAGAGTTCATAACGCCTTCGCCGTGGGTATCTGTTAAGAAACTTGAACGGTATCCGAACAATCCCCTTGCAGGAACGATGAATTCCATTCTGCGCATTGTATCGCTTAATGAAAGCATATTCACCATTTCGCCGTGGTTAGTACCCATATGCTGAATTACTGTTCCAGAATACTGATCCGGCACGTCAACAATAACTCTTTCCATAGGTTCGCAGCGTTTGCCATCAATTTCTTTATATAAAACTTCAGGCTTGGAAACCTGTAATTCGTAACCCTGGCGGCGCATATTTTCAATTAAGATTGAAAGATGCAGCTCCCCCCTGCCTGAAACCTTAAAGCTATCTGCTGAATCTGTATCCTCTACCCTTAAAGAAACGTCAGTTTCAATTTCCCTGTAAAGACGGGCACGAAGATGGCGGCTTGTTAAATATTTACCTTCCTTACCAGCAAAAGGCGAATCGTTAACTGAAAAAGTCATACTAACGGTAGGCTCAGTAATCTTAACAAAAGGAAGTGGTTCAATGCAATCAGGCTTACAAAGTGTGTCGCCGATGTTAATATCAGTAACGCCGGAAACTGCAACGATTTCGCCTGCGCTTGCCTCTTCAACGCTTACCCTTTTAAGACCTTCAAAAACAGAAAGACTTGTAACACGTACGTTTGCACGCGGACCATCTTCACCGTAAGTACAAAGTGAAATCATATCCCCTGCTTTTAAAGTACCTCTTTCAATTTTACCGATACCGATTCTGCCAACGTACTCATTATAGTCAATGGTAGAAACAAGCATCTGGCAAGGCTGATCCTTATCCCCATCGGGTGCAGGAACATATTTTAATATAGCATCAAAAAGCGGAGTCATATCGCTGCCAAGATCGTTAGGATCAAGGCTTGCGGTACCGCTTCTGCCTGAAGCATAGATGAATGGGCAATCAAGCTGTGAATCATCAGCGCCAAGTTCAATAAACAAATCAAAAACTTCATCGGCTACGCCATCGGGACGGGCATCGGGCCTATCCATCTTATTGATAACAACGATAACTTTTAAGCCAAGTGCCAAAGCTTTTGATAAAACGAAGCGTGTTTGGGGCATTGGGCCTTCAAAAGCATCAACAAGAAGTACAACACCGCTTGTCATCTTTAAAACACGTTCAACTTCGCCACCAAAATCAGCGTGGCCAGGGGTATCCACAACGTTGATTTTTGTATCTTTATATCTGATGGAAGTGTTCTTTGAAAGAATGGTTATACCCCTTTCCCTTTCAATATCACCTGAATCCATCATACGATCCTGTAACTGTTGATTTTCTCTGAACAAGCCGCTTTGCTTAAGCATCTCATCAACCAAGGTAGTTTTACCGTGGTCAACGTGAGCAATTATGGCTATATTTCTGATGTCTTCTCTTTTCAAAATAACAACCTCTTTTTTTAAAAAAGTTTAATAGGCCTAAAAATTTGTATAGTACCTGATTTTGTAGCGTTATTTTATCATAAAATCCCTGTTTTAGCAAGCAAATACAATTAAAAAGTGTGTATATCCTGTTAAACTTGTGCATATATTTTTATGAGGTGAATTTTATGGGTGTTTCAAAAAGGACAAGGCAAAGGGAATTAAAAAAGAATTTCTTTGCCTTTTTTATAATAATCGTGTTTGCATGTATTGTGTTCAGCATAAACTCTATCGGTAATTTTATTGCGGTAAACGTAATTGCGCCTGTAATAGATTTAACAAAAGAAAAAAACGAAAAAGCTTTTACCGATACCATAAAAACGGAAAAACTGGTTATGTACCTTGTTTGTGCCGGTGAAATGCCCGATTTAGCAGAAGCCGAAACACTAAAAACAATGGTTTCAGAAAAGGGTGGCGGCGGTTACATATTTAATCAAGACGGCGAATATTCCGTTATCCATTCCGTATTTTTAGATAAAGCCGTTGCAGAAGAGGAAGGCAAAAAACTATCTTCTGATTTTGCCCCATCTGTTATTAAAATTGCCATTGATGAAACGGTTATCAACGTTACAGGCAAAGAAAAGCAATTAGAAACGCTTCACTCCTGTTTTACCGCCATAAACCAATGCAGTATTAGCCTAACCGAACTTTCATTAAAACTTAACAACGCGCAAATTTCGCCCCTTGAAGCGCTAAAAGAAACGCAAAAACTAAAAAACACAATCGTTGATTTGCAAAAAGATTTAAAAGAAATAAATTCTTCAAACGTAAAAGTGCTCGCCTTATCTGATATGCTTGCCCTATCCCAAACCCTTTTAAACGAATTGCCTGCAAGCGATGATTCAACTTTTAACCAAAAACTAACCTATACCGCCTGCGCTTACTCATGCAAACTTTACGAATTTTACAGTTCGTTGGAATAAAAAAATAACTCCTTCGGTATACACCTTAGGAGTTATTTTTTACTTGTTATTAAAGAAAACCGTCTTCATCATCAAGTTCAAAATTACCGGTATGATCATTAATCGCATTTACATATTCCTGTGCTGATTTACCGTAATTATTAAGCGCCTGAACGATTTGCCCTATTGATTGGCTTTGATATTTTGCTTGAATAAATGCATTTACGTTATATTCTACCTTGCTAAGTTCGTTATTTTGACCATCTACTAAGGTTAAGGTAAATACTTTATCAAATTCCGTTGCTCTTAATCCTTCAGTATAAAGCAAATACGTTCCATCTTCTTGCAAAATAAGTTCTGATTTATCAACCAAAGCATCATTTAAAAGAACTTTAACGTTTTCATCAGTTAAAATAAGGCGGAAGTAAATTTTATTTACGTTTGACATATTAAGGCTTGCGGATTTAATACAGTTATTTTTATCCTGATTGCCCGTTATGTTTTTAACGCCTGTTGGAACGGTAAATGCGCTTTTATATTCCTGTACCCAAGTTTCAGTATCAGGAAGGTTTTGCACTTTATAATCCATATACTTTTGTGCTTCACTACCATAAACAAGCATATCTGCTAAAAGTTTTCTATAGGCTTCGTATTGTTGCTGGGTAGTAAATCCAAGCTCTTTTTTAGTTCGCTTCAACTGGTTTTCGCAATATACTTTTACACTGTAACTTTCCTTTGAGTCAATCACAGTTTCACCAAATAAAAGTTCTGCCTTAATATCATCGTTCATACACTGGGGGTTGATACCTGTATAAGCAAACTTGTAATATCCTGTTTTTTCATCAAGTACGCCGTTAACAAACGTAACTTTACCGCTTGAAGATATAAAGCGCATTGTTAAATCGCCTAAATCAGTATTGCTTTCAACAAAATAATTAACTGTCAACGTTGAACCAAGTTCAATATCTGCACCGATGATTGTTGGTTCAGGTATTGGGGTTGGATCAATTGCTTCTTCAAGAGCCGGCAATTCTGTAACTGTTCTAGCAGTATTACCTGCATCCTGAAGCCACCAAGATGCTATATTAAAGAATCCTTCGCCTGCATTTTCAGCAGCAAAGTAAATTACG
>JAZSPY010000135.1:0-3244 GCA_045537705.1 Clostridia bacterium | reverse complement strand
AAGCCATTGCTTCTGCGCCACCTACTTTTGAAAGGCAGGTTGTGATTGCTGCTGTAAGGGTTGTTTTACCGTGGTCAACGTGACCGATGGTTCCGATGTTTACATGGGGTTTAGTTCTTTCAAACTTACTCTTTGCCATTTTAATTTTCCTCCAAATTATTTAATTACTTGCTGATTTTTTCAGCAACTGATTTAGGTACTTCTTCATAGTGTGAGGACTGCATTACGTAGTTACCACGGCCCTGTGTACGTGAACGAAGGTCGGTTGCATAACCAAACATTTCGCTTAATGGTACCATTGCGTGAAGGATCTGTACGCCCATAACGCTTTCTGTACCTTCGGGGCGGCCACGACGTGCGCTGATGTTACCCATAACGTCACCAAGATATTCATCCGGCATGGTAACTTCAACTTTCATCATAGGTTCAAGCAAGCAAGCATCAGCCTTTTTAAGACCTTCCTTAAATGCCATTGAACCAGCGATCTTATAAGCTGCTTCTGAAGAGTCAACATCGTGGTATGAACCATCAAGAAGTTCAACCTTAAAGTCAACAACTTCGTAGCCATGAAGACCGCTCTTTGCAGCATCACGGATACCTGCATCAACTGCAGGAATATATTCTTTGGGAACAACACCACCAACGGTCTTGTTCTCAAATGAGTAACCTTCGCCTGGTTCTGTGGGGATCATCTTGATTACGCAATGACCATACTGACCGTGACCACCGGACTGGCGGATGAACTTACCTTCCTGGGTAACTTCACGGCGGATGGTTTCTTTATATGAAACCTGAGGAGCACCAACGGTTGCTTCAACCTTGAACTCTCTTAAAAGACGGTCAACGATAATTTCAAGATGCAATTCGCCCATACCGGCGATAATTGTTTGTCCTGTATCCTGATCGGTATAAGTTTTAAACGTAGGATCTTCTTCAGCCAATTTTACAAGAGCCATTGTCATCTTTTCCTGACCGGCTTTTGTTTTGGGCTCAATCGCAACGTTAATAACGGGATCTGGGAATTCCATTGATTCAAGAATAACACGCTGTGATTCATCACAAAGTGTATCACCTGTAGTTGTATCTTTTAAACCAACTGCAGCTGCGATATCACCGGCATAAACCTTATCAATTTCTTCACGGTGATTTGCGTGCATCATAAGAATACGGCCAAAACGTTCCCTCTTGTTCTTTACGCTGTTGTAAACGTATGAACCAGCTTCGCATGTACCGGAATAAACACGGAAGAATGCAAGCTTACCAACGAAGGGGTCAGTCATAATCTTAAATGCAAGTGCTGAGAACGGTTCTTCATCAGAAGCCTTTCTTTCAATTTCTTCATCGCTATCAGGAAGTGTTCCCTTAATAGCAGGAATATCAACAGGAGAAGGCATGTAATCTACGATAGCATCAAGGAGCATCTGAACGCCCTTGTTGTGATAGGATGTACCGCAGAAAACAGGTGTAACTTTATTAGCGATGGTTGCTTTACGAAGAGCTGCTTTAAGTTCTTCAATAGTTGGAACTTCTTCCATAAGGAATTTTTCCATAAGTTCATCATCTGTTTCGCAGATGCTTTCAACCATCATATCATGGTATTCCTGTGCCTTATCAACCATATCTTCAGGGATATCAACGATATCAATCTGTTCGCCAAGGTTATCCTTATAGATGCGTGCCTTCATATCAAGAAGGTCAATGATACCAACGAAAGTATCTTCAGAACCGATAGGTAACTGCATAGCGATAGCGTTTGCGTGAAGACGGGTCTTCATCATATCAAGAACGCGGTAGAAGTTTGCACCCATAATGTCCATTTTATTAACGTAAGCCATACGGGGTACGCCATACTTAACTGCCTGATTCCAAACAGTTTCGGACTGGGGTTCTACGCCGCCCTTTGCACAGAATACTGATACTGCGCCGTCAAGAACACGAAGTGAACGTTCAACCTCAACAGTAAAGTCAACGTGGCCGGGGGTATCAATAATGTTGATACGATGGCCCTTCCACTGAGCTGTTGTAGCAGCAGAAGTAATTGTGATACCACGTTCCTTTTCCTGCTCCATCCAGTCCATTGTTGCTCCACCTTCATGGGTTTCACCAATCTTGTGAATCTTACCGGTGTAGTAAAGAATTCTTTCTGTAGTTGTTGTTTTACCGGCATCAATGTGTGCCATGATACCGATATTTCTTGTTTTTTCAAGTGTAAATGCTCTTGGCATAACTTTTCCTCCCTACGAAAATTACCAACGATAATGGGCGAATGCTTTGTTGGATTCGGCCATCTTGTGGGTATCTTCACGCTTCTTAACACTTGCGCCGGTGTTGTTTGCAGCATCAAGAATTTCAGCTGCAAGTCTTTCAGCCATTGTACGTTCACCACGTTTACGTGTAAACATTACAAGCCAGCGAAGACCAAGTGTCTGTCTGCGGTCAGGGCGAACTTCAATTGGAACCTGGTAGTTTGAACCACCAACACGGCGTGCCTTGGTTTCAAGTAAAGGCATAACGTTTTCCATTGCCTCAGTGAAAACTTCTAAAGGTTCACGACCGGTTTTTTCCTTAATAATATCAAAAGCGTCATAGCAGATGCGCTGTGCTGTACCCTTTTTACCATCGTACATTACCTGGTTGATAAGCTTTGTTACAACCTTGGAATTATACATAGGATCTGGAAGTACATCGCGCTTTTGCACGCCACCTCTTCTAGGCATAATTATTTCCTCCTTAAACTGTGTGCTTTACCTTATATAATAAAGCTAAACGATATTTTTTAAAATAAAATCATCGCTCCGTCAGCATACTCGGAGACTTAGATGACACCTTATAAATAATAATAAACGCAGCGAATGTTTAAAATTATTTCTTAGGTCTCTTTGCGCCGTACTTGCTTCTTGCCTGCATTCTTTTTGCTACGCCTGCTGTATCAAGTGCGCCACGGATAATGTGGTATCTTACACCAGGAAGATCCTTAACACGTCCGCCACGGATAAGAACAACTGAGTGCTCCTGAAGATTGTGGCCGATGCCAGGAATGTAGCATGTACCTTCCATGCCGTTTGCAGCAAGACGAACACGAGCAACCTTACGGAGTGCTGAGTTAGGCTTCTTGGGCGTCATGGTCTTAACGCTAAGGCAAACACCTCTGCGCTGAGGGCATTGCTGAAGAATAGGAGCTGAAGACTTATATGTGGTCTTCTTCCTGCCGTTTTTAATAATCTGATTAATTGTTGGCAATTTT
>JAZSPY010000091.1:0-2604 GCA_045537705.1 Clostridia bacterium | reverse complement strand
TATATGCCTTTCACAATCGTTATTATATCTGTTCATAATATCCCCCTATAATTATATTAGAAATAAAAATTTCCACTTATATACTATGTTTTTGTTTTTATTGGGGTGAAAAAAACACCTGAATAAATCAGGTGTTTAAATAAGATTAACTATAGCACATCAAAGTTTGTTCCAGAAACAGCAATAGCACCAACTTTCAAGGCTTCATCAATATCCTCTTTATCTTGTATAAGACCACTTGCAATAACAGGTAGGTCTGTTAATTTAATAATTTTTGAAATAATTTTAGTGCTGCAGGCAGGTAAAACTTCAATAATATCAATGCATGGATTATTAATCTGTTTTAAAAGATTATTATATGCAAGTGAATCAATCAAAAAGAACCTTTGAACCGTTAAAAGCCCTTTTGATGATGCGTACTTAATCAAGGCTTGTTTTGTTGAAATTATACCGTCAGCACCAGTATTGTTGAAAATAAAATCAACCGCAACTTCTTTTGGTGAAAGACCTTCTATAAGATCAATATGAACAAATACAATTTTATTATGATCTTTAAGTTTTTTTACGATTCTAAATATATTCATAACCGTACCATAAAGAACAAAAACAACTTTTGAATCATTTATGATTGCATTATTCAAACCGTTATCATCTTTGATTGCATATATAAATCTGTTATCACATAGAATTTTTTTTAATTCTTCCCTTGTCATTTTATCACCTATTATTTGTCAACCCATTTGCTTTTAATAGAAACATACATTGTGTAGCTGTTGCTTGAATAGACGTTTTTTTCATAAAGCAACGGTTTTCCGTCATCTTCAAGACTGTTGCCTTCACATCTTAAAACTGCTTCACCTTTTGAAAGTTTTAAAATCTCTTTTTCTTCTTTTGTTGGCATATCGGCAGTTATACCGATATCCTGCCTTAAAATATTCCAACCGTAAAGTTTTTTTAAACCTTCATAAAGTGAACCTTCAAGTTCAAGCCTATCAGGACTATCGCAAAATTGAAGCGGTAAAAAAACGTTTTCAATACCTACTGGAGTATTATCAGCCAAACGTAATCGCTTTACCTTATAAAAAACTGAACTTTTTGGTAAATGCATTGTTAATGCAATTTCATCATCACAAACGAATGTTTTTTCAAGAACAACTGTTTGCGGAACAGAACCACGCATTTTAACCATTTCAGAAAAGCTCATAATATCTCGCTGGGAAAATCTGTTTGCCGCAACAAAAGTGCCGCTACCACGAGTTTTATATAATAGACCCTCTCTTGTTAATTCATCAAGAGCACGACGAACAGTCATACGGCTGATTCCCCATTCACTGCTTAAAGCGTTTTCTGAAGGAAGCCGCATATTTTTATAATACTCGCCATTTTTGATTTTTTGTTTTATATCATCTTTTAACCTTAAATAAACAGGAATATTTTGCATAACAAAAACAGAAACACCTTTTCATAAATTTCTTTTATTATATCAAATATTTAAAATTTAATCAACCCCAATATATCTTTCCGTTAAGCCAGGGTTCAAGATATGCATTTATATCTGCTTTGGAATATTTTGAAAAATCCGATATAAATTTTTCTTTATCAGAATTCTTAAATTTGTTTGAATCATAATATCCTTTTAAACCGTTTAACATATTTTCTTTGCCGATACTTTTAAGAATATTATCGTACATAAGGGTACAAACGTCATAAGTCAGTGCATCATATAAAAGCCAATGTTCAAATTCATTGCTTGGTCTGTCAATTTGCATATTAATTGATCCGTTAACATCCTTTACTATCTGAAATATTGTTTTACAATATGATTCGTTTTCTTTTAAATACATTCTATATCGTTCGCTACCATAAATCTCATCAATATAAAGTGCAACGGAAAATTGCGTTAAACCTTCATCAAGCCACGGTTCATTAAGTTCATTATTGCCAACAACACCATACCACCATTGATGCGCTGTTTCGTGAACAATAACTTCTTCCAAGGCTTCATAATAAACAGAGGAATACAAACTTTTATCAATATAAACCAAGTTTGGATACTCCATTCCTCCAATATAGAAATCACAGGCTACTACGGAAAATGTTTCATATGGATATTCACCAAAAAACTTATTAAAACAAAATATTGCGCTTTGTGCATATTCTAATGCTTTTTCTCCCGCCTCATCATCATTTAAATAGTATGAATAAATAATTGTATTGCCAATTTTTGTTGATTTTAGGTTAAAATCTTTTGATATAACAAAGGCAAAATCTCTTATGTTGTTACCTTGAATTATCCATTTGGTTTCAACAGGGTTTTGTGTGTTTTTTGACAAAATCTTACCACTTGTGGCAATTCTGAATTCAGGAGAAACACTTAAAGTGACATAATAATCAGAACAATCTGAATAAAACGGATCGCCGTTTGAAGTATATGTTGTTATAACAGGTTCCCCGTTTTCATATGGACACAGTATAGGATACCAGTTACCAAAATTATAAGTATTTTCCCCGTAACCATATCTCATAGGCGAATCAGGTAATTTTTCATCAAAAATAATTTTTATTGTTTTTGTTTTATTGGGTTTTATATCATCAGTGTTAATT
>JAZSPY010000010.1:0-8798 GCA_045537705.1 Clostridia bacterium | reverse complement strand
ATCATCAGGTAGTTCCGATTTTCTCAACAGGCCGCGATGGCAGACCAAGAATTGACTGTAAGATGTCTTGGATTGATGGAGATCCTGATGCAGAAAATGATATGGATAGACCATATTATAACAGATATACTCTTGAAGCAGATATGCCTACACTCAAAAAGCATATCGCAAACGTATTTAATTACACACAGAATTACGTTGAAAAAACACAGCCAAACCTTATTTGTTCATACGCTTGGAACGAACACGATGAAGGCGGATGGCTTTGCCCAACACTTAACTGTGATGAAGATGGTAATCTTATTGCAAACGATCCTATTAATAACGAAAGGCTTGAAACCTTAAAGCAAACGTTAGATGAACTTCGTGAAGGCAGCTATTTAAAAGATGCTGTTGGTTATGATCCATTAAGACCTGTATGTAATGGCGATGCAGAAAGCGGTATCGTTAACTGGGGTAACATTCACGGCGGAGGATTTGGTTACGTTCAGCCCGGTGCCAACGGAACAAACAATGCTATCAGATTTATTCCTTCAAAAACAAAGGGCATAAATGAATCTATTGCATTTAATCTTGCTCCTGCTATGATCAATAACGGCACAACCTTAAAGGGTTGCGGTGCAGGAACGTATAAAATAACGTTCTGGGCAAAGGCAGGCGAAGGCACGCTTGATAGCACGGTAACCGGTTCCAACAACAGCAATGTAACAGGTGTTTTCAGTGTAGGTCTTGATATTCGTAATATTCACTCAACAACAGATACCTTACTTGAACGTGGATATATAAGCCAAAAGACGTATAATGCGTGTTATGCAAAAAATATCAGATCAACTTACGGCTTTGGTACAAAAATTACTTTAACAGAACAGTGGCAGCAATATACTATAACAATGAAGGTTCCTCAGGAGTTCTACCAACTTCTTGAAGAATTAAGAACCGCAACTGACGTTGACGGCAACGCTTTAACCGCTTATCAGTATAGCAATTATGCTAATGAATGGGTTCTTAGATTAGATGGCGCAAGTAACGGCTTTAAAAACGGTTCATTTGAATATTTTATTGATGAACTTTCAATTGAATATAGTGCAGATGGCGCTGATTATTCAAAGCCTTATCCCACACCAACTCCTGTAATTCAGGCACCCAATATTACACCTGAACCTACAGCTATTCCTCAAAACTCCGTTATTAAATATCTTGAGTATGAAGTTAAAGATGATAGCGTAATAATTACAGGCAGCAAAACAGATATTCACGGTGATATCGTTATTCCTGATACAATTGCAAGCAAACCGGTAACTGAAATTGCAGAAGGTGCATTCAGATATCGTGCACAGATTACTAAAATTACGTTGCCAAACAGATTGCAGACCATTGGTGATTTTGCATTTGAAAAATGTATAAATCTTAAAACTGTGGTTATGCCTGAAAACGTTACAAAAATCGGCACACACGCATTCTGCGGTGCAATCAGCTTATCAGGTAACATCGTACTTTCAAAGGCAATTACTGCAATTGAACCTTATACTTTCCATCAATGCGATTATATAAGATCAGCACAGTATTATGGTTCTGAAACCTATTTTGCTAACAACGTTACCGTTGGAGAAAACAACGGAAGCCTTGTTGACGCTTTAAGTTATAGGGCAAATAGCATTGAAGGTGCAACCCTTAATCTTGGCACAAGCCTTAACATTGATTACTATGCTTCTTTTGAAGCAGACCCATCCCGCGTTACAATGCGTTTCACCAATGAAAACGGTACTGTTAAAAATGTAAGCGGTGTTTATGATGAAACCTATCAGTTATACAGATTCACTTATACGGGAATTAATCCCCAGTGTATGACTGATACCATCAAAGCAGAACTTCTTTTAGATGGCGAAACTGTTTTAACTGAAAAAGATGAATATAGCGTAAAAGCATACTGTGATTCAATGGCAGGCAAATCAGCTGGCGAAATTGCAGGCGTTAAAAATATTAACATTTTAAGAACGTTACTTGCAGACACTTTGGTTTACGGTAAGGAAGCACAGATTAAGCAGAATTATAAACTTGATGATCCTGCAGATGCTTCAGCCTGGATTGAAGGATATAAATCATCGTTTGTTTCACCAACAGGTGTTAAAATTATTGAAGGCAACGCAGATCCTGAAAACTATGTAAGATCAGCAAGTCTTAATATGGCAAACGTAAATAAAATTTACTTCCGCCTTGTTTTAACAGATGAAAACGTTGTTATTACATTAAACGACGCAGTTGTAGATAGAAGCAACCTTGAAAAACAACAAGATGGTTCCTATATTCTTTATACAGAAGATATCCTGGCAACTGAATTTAGCAGAGTATTTACCTTAAAACTTATTAAGGATGGTGTAGTAATTACATCAGTTAACTACAACGTTAATGCTTATATTCAGGCAAAGTATTCAAGTTCTTCAGTTGGCGCAATCGTTCAGGCACTTAATAATTACGGTGTTTCAGCAAGCAAATACCAAGCTATGTTGAACGGTAATTATAACGATGATTTTGATGTTGATGATGAAGATGATTTCTTAGGTGATATTACAACACCGGAATCAGAAAATAACCTTATTCCTGCAAAAAGTTCCAGCTTTGATTCAGCAACATCTTTTAGTGATACAGGTTGGAACATTGGCTATGGTTTAAGTAACGTATCTAAGTACGGTCTTAAAGATGATGGTACAGGTAATAAGTATATCTATTATGAAAGAGGTAATAGCATAACTTATGATACCCTTTGCATTAACCTTGCAAAATACATTACCAAGGGCGGTGATTACCGTATTACAATTAAGTATAAGGTAGTTGGTTCTGCAGGTGATTCACCTTTTTCAGGTGTTGTTCGTACAAGTTATAATTTAAGCAGCAATCCAAGTGTTGGTAAACCTTCGTTTATTACCGCTGATGATGGTAAAACAGGTCTTGATTCATTCAGTATTATAGATGATAATATTTGGGGTACTTACACCACAACTATTCACGTTGAAGATAGCGATATCGGTGTTGGCGGTTCTTGGAACTTTGGTGTTCATAGTATTAAGGACACAGTAACCGGTATAGCCTTTGATGATTTTAAATTAGAGTATATTGATTACTCGCAAATGGAACCTGTATACGTTGATAGTGCAGAAACCTGGATTGCAAACGAAGTAACATTCTTAAGTGATAAGTGGTATACAGATTCTTACCGCGATGTTACGGTAGATCTTCTCTTAACTAACGGTCACGTTACATATCCGATTCCTTGCTTCTGGGATGGCGGCTTGGTATGGCGCGCACGTTTTGCTTGCCCAAGCGCAGGAACCTGGAGATATACAACAGTATGTAGCGATGAAACCAACACAGGTCTTCACAATATAGAAAACAAATTGATCTGTACAGAATATGCAGGCGATCTTGAAATCTATCAGCATGGATTTGTAAGAAATGCAGGTGATAAGTACTTCACATATGCCGATGGAACACCTTTCTTCTATTTGGGCGATACCCATTGGGCATTTGGTTCAGAACCTTTAAACCTTGTTAAAACAATCGTTAATAAACGTGTACAACAGGGCTTTACAGTATTTCAGAGTCAGCCTTCAGGCGTAAGTTTTGATTTTACTGATGGTATTTCTGCAAATGATATTCCACGATTTGCATCCTACGAACAAAAGGTTCAGTACGTTGCTCAAAGCGGTCTTGTACACGCACACTCACAGTTCTTCTTCCCAAGTTATATGAAAATGTTCATTGAAAACTTTGGTGGAGTTGATGAAACTAAACCTGTAGCTACTGAAATGGCTCATATCGGTGTTGACGTTAACAATGATGGCCAGATTGCAGGTTCTTCAGAACATCAGTATCAGGAAGTTACACTTTATGATTTCAAGCAAACTGTAAAAGATGAACTTCAGTTAGCCGCAAGATACTGGGTAGCAAGATATTCAGCATATCCTGTAATGTGGACTATGGGTCAGGAAGTTGATAACGACTTTATGTTTGGTGATGCGACTACTTCAACAAGTCTTGGTTACAGCCACGCTATCTGGGGCGAAGCAAACAACCCATATAAACTTCTTGCAGAATATATCAATTACTATGATCCTTATAAAAGCCCAGTAACAGCACATCAGGAAACTGCATCACGTATCAGGGTTGAAACTTCAGCATTTAACAAAGTAAATGCACATTCATGGTATGCTGCACAGTGGAAAATTAAATTTGATATGACTTCTTTAACAGAAGAAAATACAAAACTTTTCTCTATACCTAAGGAATTCTGGGCATCAGAAAAAATCGCTGTTAACTATGAAGGCTACTACGATATGCTTCAAACCAAGGAATTTGGCGCCCGTGCACAAGGCTGGATAGCATATCTTAACGGTATCTTTGGATACGGTTGGGGTGGTCAGGGAACATGGCAATATCGTGGCGATTATCTTGATAATAGTAATTCAGTGCAAAACGATGGTGTTGATGGCGTAACTCTTGATGAACGCTTAAGTGCAAACAAGTGGACCAATGCGTTAAGCTATAAGAGTGCTGATCAAGCAGGATATATGCGTGATTTCTTTGAAAACACTGTTAAAGATTGGAACACACTTGTTCCACGTTTTGATGATACTACTTACTTTGAACGTGCAAATGGCGCACAAGCAGTTGTTGCATCTAACGCTGATAGCACAAAGGTAGTTGCATATTTCCTTAACTTCTCAGATTCATCAATTGCAGAAATACCTAACGCACCTACAACGGGTACCGCAACAGGTACAATGAAGAATCTTGAAGCGGATACAACTTATAATTATATTTGGTTTAATCCAATTACAGGCAAGGTTGTAAAACAAGGTACGTTTACTGCTTCAGCAAACGGAACTTGGGAAATCGGCGAAAAGAAAACTTGCGATATGGTACTTTATATCTACAAGTAATAATAAAACACCGCACAAATTTCTGCGATGTTTTTCTCTTTTTAAATAAAAAAAGCACCTTAAAAGGTGCTTTTATTTAATTAAAAGTTAATTCAGTTAAAATCATTTTTGAACTGTCCTGTGTAACCATAACAGGTACGCCTGTTTCTTTATCAAAGTAAATTCTTGCACTGTTTACCGAAAAGTTAGTATCAGGCCTTATTCTAACAACCTTGCAAGTAAATTCGCCTGCCTGTGTTGTAACGGTTTCATCATTCATAAACTCATATCTTGCTCTTTGTAACGAATTTCTGTTGCCTGAAGAAATATTGATTACGCCTTCACTTTCAGGGAAAGCCGCCATTATAAAGGGCAACGTATCCTTATCAAAAAACTGTTTGGTTAAAGGTACGGAATGTGTTTCTTTTTTAAAACCTGTTTCAGAATTTTTTTCGTAAACTTCCGTTTCTAAAAAGCCTGAATTAAGTGAATAATCAAATTTGTAAATAAAGGATGTATAAAAACTTTCTTCAACGTCAACCATAAATTCCTGTTCAATCTGAATAGGCATACCAAAGGAAACGGTATCGTTTTCAGCATACTGTAAAAAAGCAAAAGCAGAAATTATTTGATTACCTTCTTTTAATTTTTCACCTGTCAAACCGTTACTCCAAGGCTCGTTAGCCTCGCCTTTAAATTCTAATTGTCCCGTTTCTTCATTTAAAGATACGGTGTAACCCATATTATATTCAAGTTTTCCGTCAGGTGCGTTAGAATTAGAAGTGGTAATATTATATTTTGCATAATAATTATATGGAACTTTTGATTTAACGAGTTCAATAACTTTTTCTTCTTGCTTACAGCCTATAAAGGAAAAAAGGCAAACTGCAATTAAAAAGATTGCAATAAATTTTTTCATAAAATTCACTCCACAAGGATTTTTAATCATTATACCAAAAAAATGCCGATTAGGAAAGAAAAACTTTTGTGAAAAGACGGGTGTATTTACTTGCAAAAAAACACTTATTATAATATAATATAGTTAAAAATTTACGGCAATGCCGTTTGCGGAGGTAAACTGATGAAACCCATTGAATTAAAAACAGTAAATGCAATAAGAATTCTCTCAGCCGAAGGCGTTCAAAAAGCAAATAGCGGTCACCCCGGTCTTCCTATGGGAAGCGCACCACTTGCTTATGCACTTTGGGCAAAACACCTTAAATTCAACCCTAAAAACCCTGATTTTCAGGATAGAGACCGTTTTGTACTTTCAGCAGGTCACGGCTCAATGCTTATGTACTCGCTTTTACATTTATTTGGATATCCGCTTTCAATGGATGATATTAAAGAGTTTCGTCAGTGGGGCAGTAAAACCCCCGGTCACCCGGAATTCGGCCACACAAAAGGTGTTGAAACTTCAACAGGCCCATTAGGTCAGGGATTTGCAAATGCTGTTGGTATGGCAATGGCTGAAAAGCATTTGGCAGCAAAATTCAATAAGGAAGATATTAAACTTATTGACCATTATACATACGTTTTAGTTGGTGATGGTTGCTTACAAGAAGGTATCCAGTACGAAGCCGCATCATTAGCAGGAACCTTAAAATTAGGCAAACTTATTTGCATCTATGATAAAAACAATATTACTATTGAAGGTGATATTAACAGCACATTCTCTGAAGATGTTGCAGCACGCCACGAAGCATTAGGCTGGCACGTTATTACAGTTGAAGACGGTACCGATACTGATAGGGTTGCATCTGCTATTGAAGAAGCAAAGAAAGTTCTTGATAAGCCTTCAATTATTATCTGCCGTACCGAAATCGGATTTGGTTGCCCCGCAAAACAGGGCAAGGCTTCTGCCCACGGCGAACCTTTAGGTGAAGAAAATCTTAAAGCAGCAAAAGAAACTTTAGGCTGGGATTATGCTCCCTTTGAAATTCCTGAAGACGTTTTAAATCACACTAAGGAAATTGCCGATAAAGGACAGGGTATTGAAGACGCCTGGAATAAAACTTTAGAAAGCTATAAAACAAAATATCCCGAAGATTATAAGGAATACACTCTTTGGATGAACAGGGAATTCCCTGTAGATCTTGAAAACAATGAAGAATTCTGGACATTTGAAAACAAGCCCAACGCCACAAGAAACATTTCAGGCGAAGTATTAAATCGCCTTAGTAAAATGCAACCTAACTTCTTTGGTGGCAGTGCTGACCTTGCACCAAGCAATAAATCCGAACTTAAGGGCAAGGAATATTTCAGTGATGAAACACCAATAGGTGCAAACATTCACTATGGTATTCGTGAACACGCCATGGCAGCAATTGTAAACGGTATGTATCTTCACGGTGGCGTAACACCTTTTTGCGCAACATTCTTTGTGTTCACCGATTATATGAAAAATGCTATGCGTATGGCAGCTTTAATGAAACTTCCCGTAACATACGTTTTAACCCACGATTCCATCGGTGTTGGTGAAGATGGTCCAACCCACGAACCTATTGAACAACTTATCGGTATTCGTTCAATCCCGGGTATGACGGTTTATCGCCCGGCCGATGCTAAGGAAACTGCCGCAGCATACACAGTTGCTATGAATAACGATGGTCCAACCGCAATTGTTTTAACAAGGCAGAATCTTCCTTATTATGAAAACAGCGGCAAACAAGCTCTAAAGGGCGGATATATCCTTGCTGATTCTAATAAAGCAACGCCCGACGTTATCTTAATGGCTTCAGGTTCCGAAGTTGAACAGGCAATGCAGGCAAAAGAACTTCTTATTAAAGATGGTATTGATGCCCGCGTTGTTTCAATGCCTTCAATGGAAGTTTTTGAAAAACAAAGTGAAGAATATAAAGAAAGCGTTCTTCCTAAAAACGTTCGTGCACGTGTTGCAGTTGAAGCAGGCTCAGCATACTCCTGGTATAAGTACGTTGGTTTAGATGGCACAACTGTTTGCATTGATCACTTTGGCGCTTCAGCCCCTGCAAACGTTCTCTTTAAAGAATTTGGCTTTACCGCCGAAAACGTTAAAGAAAAAGCAAAAAGCATTCTTAAATAAATAAAAAGCACCTGAAAAGGTGCTTTTTTTATTTTGTGGATTCTCTTATTTTAAGTGTTGGTGTAATAACGATTCCCTTTGTTTTTAACGTGTTTTGTTCAATTAAATTAAGCATTAACTTTGCCGAATGTTTACCGATATCGTAAGGCAAAATATCAATTGTAGTAAGTTTAGGATAAATAATATCAGAATATTCGTTGTTATCATAACCAATAACAGAAACGTCATCTGGGATATTAAGCCCTTTTTCAAGTAGTGCGGAATAAACACCATAAGCAATATAATCGCTGAAACAGAATATGGCGTTGGCACTTAAATTTTTGCCATTTTGTTTTTCAAGCCAACTTTTTGCAACTTCATATCCGCCTGATTTTGTGCTATCATTAAAAGACCTTTGATTTTAGGAAGTTTTTTAATACTTGCGGCAAGAGTTTTATATTCCTTGGGGTTTGCGTTACCGAAAATGATTCTTGTCATGGTACGCTCAAGGTCGTAAATTCCGGAAAGTTCTTCCGCAATATCCTCGCAGAGCATCGGATCGTTAACGAAGGCTTCAACAGCATAAAGTCTTTTGTCAATTTTAACGGGGTCAAGAAGCGGTCTGTCAATATAGGAACGAAGAAGTCTTCTTCCCATAGCAGTGCTTGTTTTATCGAGCACCCAAAGAAGAGTACCTCTTTTTTCCCTTCCGCGCATTGTTTCCGTAAGTTCAAGGTTACGTCTTGCGGAAAGATCGAGCTTCATAAATGCTTTTTCATCATAGAAAATTACGGATGCAATTCTGCTGGTTCCGTTTTTCTGGGTTTCATAAAGATAGC
>JAZSPY010000046.1:0-2979 GCA_045537705.1 Clostridia bacterium | reverse complement strand
AAGAAATAGAAGCCTTATATTCATATTTTTTCTGAACGGTTTTAGTTAATTTTTCAAGTTCTTGTGTTAAATCAATCTTATTAACATTTTCTTTAGTAACGCAATATGCAGTATTTTCGTTAACAATTAAAACGTAACTAAATTTATCTTCTTTGAGCATCTGTGTAAATTCAGATGAAGATAAATCTTTTTGATTTAATGATTTGTTTTGTACACCGCCAAATGCAATAAAGATAATTACGATTATTAAGGCAATGTATCCTAAGGTGTAAAAAAATCGCTTTTTCATTTAAGAATCCTTCCAAAATATACTTTTGATTATTATATCATTTATTTCAATTTATAACAATGAAATATCTGTGAAACATAAGTGTAATACTATCTTATGTATTTATTTGTAAAATTAAAGGGTTTTAGCAAATTCAGGGGCAATAAAACATACGTCTTTTAATTGCCTAAATTCTTCTGAATAATCTAAGCCGTAACCAACAACAAATTTATCAGGAATTTCAAAGCAGCAGTAATCAGGTACCATTTCAACTTTTCTTCTTGAAGGTTTATCAAGCATACAACAAACCTTTAATGATGCAGGTTTTCTTGTTAACAAAACTTCTTTAAGATTTTTTAAAGTAAGACCGGAATCTACAATATCTTCAACAATTAATACGTGTTGATCGTTAATTGAGTTATCAAGATCTTTCTTAATTTTAACTTCACCTGTTGATTCTGTTGAATTTCCATAGCTTGAAATTCTCATAAAATCAAAGCGAACGTCCATATCAAGCATTCTTACAAGGTCAGAATAAAATAATACTGCACCTTTTAGTATGCACACAACAAGCAAAGTTTTTCCTTTGTAATCTTTGTTAATTTGTTCTGCAATTTCTTTTATACGTGATTGCATTTTTTCATATGAAATCATAACGTTAATTTTATCATTTGGAACTTTCATTATTCTTTCTCCATATAAATTTTTAATATTTTATTTGTAGAATCTGAAATTTTTACTTTTTCAGAAACCGAATATCCTAAAATAGCGTAAATTTCGCTATTCTTGGCTAATAAAGGAATAGAATTCCTTAAATTTTGCGGTATTTTCTTATCAATAAAATATTTTTTTAACGTACATTTTCCCTTTGTGCCCAAAGGATAAATAAAATCGCCGCTTTTTCTTGTGCGCAAGGTTAGATTTTCGGGCAATTTATCAAAATCAAGGTGTTCACAAACACAATCTTTAATAACTGTTGAAGTAATACAACTTTTTACGTAATTATTTATCCATAAATAATCTTTATCAATAAAAAAATCATATTCAGCAGTAAAATCATCAATAGTGTTTGAAAAAAAAATTTGATTATATATTCTTTTAGCTTTTATTCCATAGGGCAAGTGAATTTCTTTACCTGATTCTTTTTTTGTTAATTCAAAAACGTTTTCAAGATGAATTTTTTCAATATCAACGATGTTACCGTTTACTTTTTTAATGGCAAGTTTAATAAGTTCAATAAAAATAACGTGGGGAATATCACTGATATCAAGTGTAATGCAATTTTCGTTTTGCGATATTAAATTTTTAGAAAAATCATTGGTAACTGTAAAAATATAATTGTTATATTCATCAAGTATTGATGCGCACTGGGTTATGTTATCAACACAATTTATACCTAATGTATTATTCAATAGCGGTATAACGTTGTTTCTAATTTTATTACGTGTATGTTGATCAGAAAGATTTGTTGAATCAATAACAAAAGAAAGATTATTTTTTGCATTAAAAACTTCAATTTCATCTCTTGAAACATCTAATAAAGGCCTGATAACATTATTTGTTTGGTATTTCATACCTGTTAAGCCATTTAATCCGCTTCCTCTTAAAAGGTGCATTAAAACTGTTTCTGCTTGATCATTTTTGTTGTGTGCAAGGGCGATAGGGCAATTATATTTTTTTGAATATTCATTAAAAATACGGTGCCTTTCAATCCTTGCGGCAGTTTCTAATGAAAAACCGTTCATTTTTGCAAACTCAGGTACGTTTATGTGCTCAACAAAAAACTCTATATTATGTTGTTTGCAAAAATTCTTTGCAAAGATAGCATCCTGCAAGGCTTCTTCACCACGGATGCCATGTTCAACGTGCAATGCTTTAACGTTATATTCAAGCTTTTTTAATGCATATAAAAGCGAAACACTATCCGCACCACCTGAAAAACCTACAATTACAGTTTGGTTTTCGGCTAATAGATTATTGGTTAAAATGCAATTTTTAACTTTTTCAAGCATATAATTACCTCAACCTAAGATCTTTGCCGGGGATTTTAATAACATTTGTGGTTTCTTTATCAAAAAGCCTTGATGCAATGCGTTCAGTATATCTGCTTTTAATTTCATCAGGGTTTAAGTTTGTTGAAATACACATCGGTTTATTGTTGATCTTACGTTCATTAAACAATAAGAACATATATTCAACGGTTATGTTATTAAACATAGGCTCAGTTCCTAAATCATCAATAATAAGCATATCGCAGTTTGTTAAAATATCAATATCACTAACTTCATTAAAAGCATATTTGCGAAGAATCTCAAAAAGTTTACCGGCTGTAATATAAATTACACTTAAACCTTTTTTCTTTAATTCGGTATATATACAAGATAATAAAAATGTTTTGCCTGTGCCTGTATCACCGCAAAAAACAATGCTTTGTTTTTTTACGTTAGGAAAATTAAATGAATACTTTTCAGCATAAGAACGAATATTTTTAATTTCATTTTTAATATCATCAGAAAAAATATCTTCATTAAAGTCAGCAAAAGTGGGGAAGTTTAATAAATTTTCATCCCTTGATGCTTCTTCAATAACCATTTTATAAAAACAGTTACAACGAACGGTTTTATTACCGTTTAAAACAAATCCCGTATCTTTACAAATAGGACAAATGTATTGAATTTCAGGAATTGAAATATTGTTTTTATTTAAGTATA
>JAZSPY010000058.1:0-15938 GCA_045537705.1 Clostridia bacterium | reverse complement strand
TGCGGTAAATGTACACCTTGTAGAATCGGTACCCGCCGTATGCTTGAAATCTTAACAAGAATTACAGAAGGCAAGGGCGAAGATGGTGATATTGAAAAACTTGAAAATCTTGCAAACACCATCAAAGATTCTTCACTTTGCGGTCTTGGTCAAACAGCACCTAACCCTGTTCTTTCAACAATCCGCTTCTTCCGTGATGAATATGAAGCACACATTTACAAGAAGGAATGTCCTGCACACTATTGTAAGGCATTCGCTAAATACGAAATTGATCGTGATAAGTGTATTGGCTGCGGTCTTTGTGCAAAGAACTGTCCTGTAAATGCAATTGAAAGAACTGATTACATTGCTCCCGGCAAAAAACTTGCTGCATTTAGAATTGATGCAGATAAATGTATTAAGTGCGGTGCTTGCGTAGGCAACTGTAAATTCAAGGCTATTGAAGTTAAATAAGGTGTAGGAGGTAAAAAGAAATGGAAACAAAAATGATAAATTTAACTGTTGACGGCATTAAAGTAACTGTTCCTGAAGGAACAACGGTTCTTGAAGCCGCAAAAGAAGCAAAAATAAATATCCCTACACTGTGCTATTTAAAGGGCGTTAACCAAATCGGTGCATGCCGTATTTGTATGGTAGAAATTGAAGGTGCAAGAGGTCTTGCTGCTGCTTGCGTTATGCCTGTAGGCGAAGGCATGGTTGTTAGAACCAATACCCCTAAACTCCGTCAGGTAAGAAAGGATAACCTTGGTCTTCTTCTTTCAAACCATAACCGTGAATGTACAACTTGTGTTCGTTCAGGAAAGTGCGAACTTCAGACCCTTTGTAATGAGTACGGTGTTTCAGAAATCACATATCAAGGTGCAAAAACATTCTCACCTGATTGTATTGATGATGTTTCACCTTCAATCGTTCGTGATAATTCAAAATGTATCCACTGCCGTCGTTGTATCGCTGCTTGCCAGAACATTCAGAAGATTGGCGCAATCGGTATGGGCAAACGTGGATTTAACTCAACCGTTGGTTCAGCATTCGGCGTATCCCTTAACGATAGCCCATGCGTAAACTGCGGTCAGTGTATTGAAGCTTGTCCTGTTGGTGCTCTTCACGAAAAGAGTGAAATTGATAAGGTTTGGGCAGCAATCGCTGATAAGGATAAGTTTGTATGCGTTCAGCCTGCACCTGCAGTACGTGCTGCTTTAGGCGAAGAATTTGGTCTTCCAATCGGCACAAACGTAACAGGTAAGATGGTTGCATCAATGCGCCGTCTTGGTTTTGATAAGGTATTTGATACCGATTTCGGTGCAGACCTTACAATTATGGAAGAAGGTACCGAACTTATTAACAGAATTAAGAACAACGGCGTTCTTCCTATGATTACATCATGTTCACCAGGTTGGATCACATATTGTGAAAAATTCTATCCTGAATTTATTCCTAACCTTTCATCCTGCAAATCACCCCACGAAATGACAGGCGCTATGATTAAATCATACTACGCCCAAAAGATGGGTATTGATCCTGAAAAGATCTTTGTTGTTTCAGTTATGCCTTGTACTGCTAAAAAGTACGAAGCACAGCGTGAAGAACTTGTTACCAACGGTTTAAGAGACGTTGATGCAGTTCTTACCGTTCGCGAATATGCAACAATGGTTAAAACAGCAGGTATTGATTTTAAAGAACTCGCAGATGAAGATTTTGATAGTATGCTCGGTGAATCCACAGGCGCATCCGTTATTTTCGGTGCAACAGGCGGTGTTATGGAAGCAGCACTTCGTACCGTTTACGAAGTTGTAACAGGCGAAGAACTTAAAGATCTTGATCTTCACGTAGTTCGTGGATTTGATGGTATCAAGGAAGCCGAAATTGACCTTAAGGGCACAAAAGTTAAGGTTGCAGTTGTTCACGGAACAGGCAACGCACAGAAGCTTTTAGATGCTATTAAAGCAGGCGAAAAGGATTACACCTTTATTGAAGTTATGTGCTGCCCAGGTGGTTGTATCACAGGTGGCGGCCAGCCTATCGTTGATGCAAAAACACAGATGAGCCTTAACGTTCGCGAACTTCGTGCAAAGGTTCTCTATGGCGAAGATGCTGCAAAAGCAAAGAGAAAATCTCACGAAAATGCTGAAGTACAGGCTCTTTACAAGGAATTCCTTGGCGAACCTAACAGCCATAAGGCTCATGAGTTGTTGCATACAACTTATTCACCAAAACCCAAGTTCAACAAGTAATCAGAGCACGAGAATTCTCTGAAATCAAAATCCCCCGTAAAAACGGGGGATTTTTTTCTGTGTTAAGTGATTTTTTTGCTCAATCATTTACCGTTATGTAAACTCATTCGCAAAAAAATCCCTTGCCTTGAATTTCAGATTTTCTCGCACTCTGAAAACGCTATGCGCGCCTCGTCTTGCAAATTTTATAGCGTTTTACGTAAGCACGGTAAAGAATTCTCTGAAAACAAAATTCCCCAAGTGATAGGGGGATTTTTTAGTGAATAATGAATAATGAATAGTGAAGAGTTAAGGTGTGGCGTAGCCACAAATTATATATACGGGCAGGCAACGCCTGTCCGTTTATTTTTTTGCAAGGTTAAAAATTATTTTATTTTTCTTTATAGCGTAATTTAAAGCAGTTTTTGTTCCGCTTTTTCTTGAAACGGGGGAATCTTTTTCGTTAAAATAAAAAATACAATAATCACTTTTATCAATCATTTTGTAATTACGCTGAACGTATATGCTGTTTTGTGCATTAACAAGTTTTTCAGGAAAATACGTTTCATCGCAAAAGGTTAAAAGATAGTTTTTATATTCATTATTTATATAAGGATATTCAGCTCGCACGTAAACGCGTTTTATATGTGGGTATTTTCCTTTTGCTTGTATTAAAACATTTATACAAAGATCGTTAAATTCACTTTTACTGCCTAAAAGAAACGTAGTAACATTTTTATTGATTATTAAATCTTCAATTAAATCCCACAATCTGATCTTTAAATCTTCTGTTTCGTTTATTTTTCTGTGACCGATAAAGCAACAGGTTTTGGTGTACATTTTTCTACCCTCCGCACATAATTTAAAATAAACCACAAAAAATATTATTGAATATCCTAATAGGACATATACGTTATTTTAACATATCCGAAAAGGATATACAATAATATTATCATTTGTGGGGTGAAAAAAATGAACATTGATTATATTTCAATAGGTGAACGCATAAAAGAGATTCGTATAGCAAAAGGTTGGACACAAGCAAAACTTGCAGAAGAGTCAGGTGTTGAGCCTTCAAATATTTCACATATAGAGCGCGCGGCAACAAAACTTAGTTTACCAACAATGGTAAATATTGCGAATGCTCTTAATGTTACACTTGATGAAATTGCATACGGTAGTTTAATAAAAAGTGAGCATATTTCCATAAATATAATTAATGAACTTATTAAGGATTGTTCACCTGAAGAATTAAAATCTATCACCGAAATAATTAAAACCACAAAAACCGTTTTGAGAAATAAATAACAACAAAATGCTGGGGATAAGGTGACGGTTCTCTTGTCTATCCTCTTGCCTTTGTTTTATAAATGAACATAAAATATATCTAATGAGAGGTAATTTTATGGCTATAAAAAGTGTATCAATCAGAATTGAAGAAGAAATGTTAGATAAAATAGCATATATAGCTGATTATGAAGGCAGAAGTGTCAATAGTCAGGTGCTTGTTTTAATTAGAGAAAGTATTAAAAATTTTGAAAATGAAAATGGCGTTATAAAAGACGATATAAAACCTGATACAAATGTTAAACCAACGCGCAAATAGTATGTATAAAAACAGGCTTAATTTAAGCCTGTTTTTTTATGCTTTTTCCTGTCAAAAATGCATTTGTTACAAAAGTGTTGCATTTATTTGTAATAAGTGGTATAATTACCATAGAAGACTATTCCAACTCTTTTAAAAAGGAGGTAAAAAAGTTGATAAAACGCGTAAGTATATCATTACTTTTAATAATGATTTTATTAGTTAGTTCGGTTGTAACGGTAAGCGCAACCCCAACTTCAGTTTTAAAATTAGGTAGTAAAGGCCCTGAGGTTATTGAAGTTCAGGATAAGCTTATAGAAAAAGGGTACCTTAATAAAAAGTACCGTACAGGTTACTTTGGCCCTAATACAAAAGAAGCAGTTTTAAAGTATCAAAAAGATAACTATATTAAGCAGACAGGTGTTGTTGCTGAACTTACAATTGATTCATTGTTTAACAAAAAAACACTTTCCACATCACTTGTTTTAAAGAACGGTGATGAAGGTGCAAACGTAAAACTTTTGCAGGAAGCATTAGTTAAAATGGGCTATTTAGCAAGCGATAAGGTAACGGGATACTTTGGTGATGTTACTGAAAGCGCAGTTAAAAAGTTCCAAAAAGATAACGGTATAAGCCAGACGGGTAAAGCCGCAAGCCAGACCATTGAAAAAATCAATGCAATTATTGATGGCACAAAACTTGACGACAATCGCGTTTATAAAGCGGGGGATGAAGATAAAGGAGTAAAAGGTCTTCAGCAAAGACTTTATGAACTTGGATATCTTGATAAAAAGTACGTAACGGGATATTACGGTTCAATAACTGTTGCTGCAGTTAAAAAGTTTCAAAAGAACAACCAGATAAGCCAGACAGGTACCGTTGCAACCCTTACTTTAAAGGCGCTTAATTCAGCATCGGTTAAATTCAACAAGGTTGAAGAAGGCTCATCTTCTTTGCCTGAATCTATTGCAAAACCGGGCACGTTGCGTTATGGTGATACAGGCAATCAGGTTAAAACCTTACAAAATAATCTTAAAAAACTTGGCTATTTTAAGGGTGATGCCACTGGCGAATTTGGTAACGTTACAAAGCAAGCAGTTATTAAGTTCCAAAAAGCATATTCATTAACTGCTGATGGTATCGCAGGCAGTAAAACTTTAGCAAAGATTTCTGCGGCGCTTTCAGGTAAAACCGGTTCAACAAGCACATCAACAAGTACGTCTACAAGTACTTCAACTTCAAGCGGAACGGTTGTAAAAGGCTATTCTTCTGCTAATATGGAAGTTGTAAATGCAGCGTTACAAAAACTTACATCGGCACAATTAGAAGATATCAAGCTTATGGCACGAATTATAAAGCGTGAAGTAGGCGGCAAATCATATAAATGTCAGCTTGCAGTTGGTTCAGTTATTATGAACCGTGTTAAAAGAAACGGATTAACCGTTAGTCAGGTAATTTTTGCACCTAATCAGTTTTCAACTGCGAACTCAAGCATTCATAAGGAAACCTATTCAACAAGTAATTATTATGCTGCAATAGAAGCATATATGGGTGTTAAGCCTATCGGCAACTGTTTGTATTTCTGTTCAAAATCGGTGCGCTATACTTGTTGGGCAGGCAGAAACAGAACTTTCTATACAATGATAGATAATGAATGTTTCTTCTTATAACATATAGAAAAAAGGCTAAAAAATAGCCTTTTTCTCTATTTTGGGGATTGAAATGTAAAAATCAATAGTGTATAATTGATATATAAAAAATAAAGGAGAACTTTTTATGAATGCAAAAACATGGGTTGCGCAAGAAATTGAATTAATAAGCGCAAAAACATACGAAAATCCTTTTGAAGACGTTGATATTGAAGCGGTGTTTACCTTAGGTAATAAAACCCTTACTTTCCCTGGTTTCTGGGATGGCGGTAACGTTTGGCGTTTACGCTTTGCTTTAAACAAGGAAGGCGTTTGGACATACACCATCACCTGTACCGATAAGGAAAACGAAAGTTTAACTAAAACAGGCACCGTTACTGTTACAAAGTATGATGGTGATCTTGAAATCTACAAGCGCGGTTTCTTAAAAACCAAAAAACACACACCTTACTTTATGTATAATGACGGTACACCGTTCTTCTATTTAGGGGACACACACTGGACTTTCTGCGCCGAAGAATTTGATTCACCCGGTGATCGTGCAGGGGATATTGAATGTGAATCCCACTTTAAATATATTGTTGATAAGCGTGTTGAACAGGGCTTTACTGTTTATCAAAGCGAGCCCCTTGAAGCAGGCTATAGTTTAAGCAAAGGTCTTTTTGAATCTGATCTTGAAGGCTTCAGAAAACTTGATGAACGCTTTAAGTATATTGCTGAAAAAGGTTTAGTTCATTCAAACGCACAGCTTGTATTCTGTAAGTTCTTCGTTAAGTGGGAACGCTATGGCGATTTAGATTACATCAGCCGTTTAATGAAGTATTGGATTGCCCGCTATGGCGCATATCCTTGCCTTTGGACTTTAGCCCAGGAAGTTGATAACGATTTCTATCGTGTGTTAAAGCATCAGACAAGATTCCACATTGAAGATAACCCATATAAATTTATGGCAGATGAACTTCATAAATACGATCCCTTTAAACAGCCATTAACTGCGCATATGGAATATTTCTCCATTATGCCACCTCCGGGAATGGATTGCACTTCTGTTTCATCTTCAGCCTTCCGCAAGGTAAAAAGTCACTCTTGGTGGGCATATCAGTGGAGCCGTAAGGTGAATGAGCCTATGGACTACGTTTTTGCAAAAGATGGTTGGCTTAACGGTCAGGGCAAAGTTTGTGTTCTTTATGAATCAAGTTACGAAGGTCTTGCAACAGGTAACTTTGGTGCAAGAAGTAAAGGCTGGATTGCATACCTTAACGGCCTTTTTGGCTATGGCTATGGCGCACAGGATATGTGGTTTTACAGAAGTAGATATGAATCCAACACAGATGCTAACGATGGTATGGATATCATTACAAAAGAAAAAAAGCAAAGCATTATCTGGGGCGAAGCCATTAAATATGAAGCACCTGCTCAGCTTGGCTATATGCGTAAATTCTTTGAAGAAAATGATTGGCACAAATTGGTTCCAAGATTTGATAACCTTTCATTCTTTATTCCTGATAAGGAAGGCTTCCACGCCATTGCAACCGATGAAAGAGATATGTACGTTTTATATCTTTGCAATATTGGTTATGAAACAGGCAGGCTTAACTATCTTGAATACACAGAATACACATATCAGTGGTTTAACCCAAGAACAGGCGAATATCTTCCTAAACATACATTCTATCCTGACGTTCACAGAATGTATAAAGTTGAACAAAAACCCGATGAACTTGACTGGGTATTACTTGTTAAAAAGAAGAAATAACCATAAAAAGCACCGCAATTGCGGTGCTTTTAGTTATTTTATTAAATTTCTTCTTCAATTGTACCGTACTTTTCATAAAGTCTGTTCTGGTTAAAGCGTAAAACCATAAAATCGCCTTTAATTGCATAAAGCCTTCCACCTAAAATTGAAACTTCAAGCAGTAAACTTTTGCCTTTTAACACGCTTGTGTCCTTTCCGTGCCAGGTAAGAATATGGTTGGTTTCGTTACCTTTAAATTTATCAAAATCTTCAAAATCGTAGCCCGGTAAAACGTTCATATCAGTATCCAGAAGGCGACATTGCATTTCGGAATATACGTTAGCGTTAACTGATAACGGACCGTTGATTAAAAGGTTTCTTGTGATAATATTACCATAGCCTTCGCTTTCAAGGAAAATATAACGATCCTCATCAATAACGTGGGTAACGATAGCACCTGAACCCATATCCCTGAATCCGCCGTGCTCACACTGAAGAGAGGCAGAAATGAGATATATTTTTTTATCCTTTTTTACCATTGCAGAGGTGAATAAGCAACCGTAAAAAGGATCCTGGGGTGTACCGTTATCAATAAATGGAGTTCTTAAACTGCGCATATAGTTTGTGCCGTTAAAGGAATAGGCAAGTTCAGGATACATTCTGCCAAGGGCATTTATAAGCTGATTGCCAACGGTGATGCTGCGGATACCGTTGGGGCGGAAGTATTTCCACAAAAAACCGATAGTATATCTATCGTATTCAAAAGAATATAATCCGTAAGCATCGGTAGTTGCTTCATCCATTGAATCCATCTGTAAACAATGGGTTACAGGGGAGAATGTTCTGAAATCTTTTGTTGTAACATAGCAAACGCGCCTGTCACCCCAATGTGGGCGGCACGTAATAACGTACTTCTTAAGTTTTTCAGAATAAACACAACAAATACCAGGCTCAGCACCTTGCGTGTTCCAGGTTGAATCTAACTTTGTCCAATTAAAAAGGTCAGGTGAAACGTAGATTTCATCTACCATTCTTATGTTTGCACCATAACCGCAGAAAAACAATTTATATCTTTCTGCTTTTTCCGCACGCCTGTCTTCATAAACCCAAGCTTCGCCATTGGTTTTTTCAAAAATCTGATTAAAAAGGGCGCGATTGGGGATATCTATATACTTTGTTGTATCAAGGGGCTCCCATTGAATTAGATCCTTGCTGTGTGCCGCACAAACATAAAGGGGAAGTCCAGGAACGGTGCTAGGGGCAAGAAGATTATATATCATAACGTATTCATTTAATTCATCAGAATATACAACACTTGGTAATCCTGCACCAATACCAAAATCTGATGGATCACGATAACAGGATTCTGATAAATATTCAGGGGAAGCATATTTTCTGTTAAAGTTTTTACGGCCTTCAAGGTCCTGATCATCAAAGAAAAGAATCATTATGTTCACCTCTTAAATTTGTTTAATATATGATAGCATATAAAAACATAAAAAACAATATATAATAAGCAAAAAATATATAAAAAAACAAAGAAAAAAGCGGATAATATTATCCGCTTTTACTCTATTAACTAATTGAAACAGAAACCTGTGTGGGCGAAACAAGCTGTGCGGTTAATTGGTTAGCAACCGAAGCACTTAAACTTACGATTGGCGCCATTTCGTAGGAACCGCTTGTTATATTGTCAAAGGATAATTTAACGATAATATCAGATTCAGTTAAATTTTTGATAGCGTCTTCTGATCCGGTTAAATTGATGGTAGCTTTTAATTGAATAACTCCGTTTCCTTTTTGTGAAACTGTTTGATCACCGCTGATGATAGTAGCTGTTAATTCATCATTAAGACCGGCAATAGTAATTGCACGTTCAACGGTTTTTGTTATTTTTTTAGGCACAATTTGAATTTTTGCCTGTGGTTCAGCCTGGTCTTTTACAAGGGAAATGTTTTCAGGCAAGATAAGTTCAATGGGCGTAGTGGTAAAAGAAGAATCTTTGCCTGCTAAATCAATAGGCTGAATACCTACTTCCGTTACTTTATTTAAATCATCAATATGCCCGCAAACAAAAATCTTTCCTGCAGTAATGCTTTCAAACTGATAACCTTTTTTTACTTTATCTATATTAACCGTGGCATCAGCAGTTGAAATGGAAACCTCTTTTTTAGTTTGCACGTCCATATCAACGGCAATACGAGTGCTGTTGAATTTTATTGTGTTGCCTTCGTTATCGGTAAAACGGCAGTGGGGTGAAACAACGTCACCATCTTTAAGGGTAGAAAGATCAATATCAACAATAGCATCAGAAATGCGTTCAACGTAATAACTTGAGCCTTTTATTTTTACCTTTTTTTCGTATTGCGGATTCACTGAAATAAGATCTTCGTTAAGTTCACCGGTTAAATTAAGGGAAACGTCAACTTCCTTTTCAAGTATTTTATCTACCGTAATATTAAAGGCTTGCGGTTCAACTGAAGCAAGGCTTACGTTTACCATATTGGTAAAGGTAGGAACAACGCTTACACTGTTAGGCCCGTCATTTACTATTTCAGAAACGTCAACACTAACAAAAACAACGCTTTTATCAACCATCTTGTAATCTGAATTCTTAACGTTTACTTTTACGGTAACGGTGTTAAGCATTTTTTCAAAATCGTCGCGGATGGTTAGCCCTTTCTCTTCTAAGGTTTCAAGCCCCTGTAAAACAACAGGAACGTCTCTTAATGTTTTAACACGGTCAGGGTTAGTGGAGTTTGTAACAAAACCCCACAAAATTATCGCAAATACAAGGGAGATAAGTTTTAGTAAAAAGTTGTTTGAGATGTATGATGGAAAGGATCGTGTTTTATTGTTTTTCTTGGTCATTTTTCTGCTCCTTTCCAAAGAATTTAGTAATAAAGCTGAACTTGTTAGGCTCTTCCTTTGGTGTGTAGAGTTCAGTTAAAATTCTCTCTAAATTATCAAGGCTTAAATAACGTGAAAGCCTGCCTGCACGGGCGATGGAAATAACGCCTGTTTCTTCGCTTACAACAACGATTAAAGCATCACTCCGTTCACTTAAACCTAATGCAGCGCGGTGCCTTGTTCCTAAGTTTTTGTCAATATCCTGATTTTCCGAAAGCGGAAGCAAACAACCTGCGGAAATTATTTTTGCACCTTTAATAATTGTAGCACCATCATGAAGGGGGGTGTTGGGCTCAAAAATGTTTTCAATAAGCCCTTGTGAAATATCTGCATTGATAAAAGTGCCGCTTTGGGCAATATCCTTAAGGGATTGCTGTTTTTCAAAAACAAGCAAAGCGCCAACGTGCCTTCTTGAAAGATTATCGCAAACGGAAACTAATTCTTTTACCGTTTTTTCACTATCGTTTTCTAAAGAACCCGTTTCGTTTAAATGCCCCCTGCCGAATTTTTCAAGAAACATTCGTAATTCAGGCTGAAATAAAACAAACACGATAACAATACCGGAGGTTACTACTGAACTTAACAGCCATTCAACCGTAGGCAAGTGTAACCATGAAGCAAAGGCAAGGGCAACAATCAAAAGCGCAACGCCTTTTAAAACGTTCATTGCACGGGTGTTTTTAAATAATTTTAATAAATGGTATATTATCACGGTCATTATGATAATATCCAGGATATCAAAACCTTTAATAGCAACGGTGTTTTGTATCCATTCTCTGATGCTTGCAAAAAGCTGACTCATCTTTTTCTCCTTTTTGTTTAAATGTACCAAATATACAATAATTATATCATATAAAAATAGAAAATAAAAGGGGTATTTTGTTAAGTTGACAAAAAATTCATTAAAAGTTATAATTTCAAAAAAGACAGTTCGTAACCATCCTGTCTCAAAACAAAACTATGGGGGAATTTAATATGAAGTTTACGGTAAAACAATTAACAAGGGGCGCGGTAATAGGGGCACTTTACGTAGTGCTTACGTTGGTACTGGCTCCTTTTTCATTTGGGGCGATACAGTTAAGAATATCTGAAGTTCTTACAGTATTGCCTTTTATTATGCCTGAAGCAGTATTGGGCTTAACGATAGGTTGTTTTGTTTCTAATATTATCTGCTCAAATATTGTTGATGCGGTTGTTGGTACTTTGGCAACTCTTTTGGCGGCACTTGTAACTGCAAAAACTAAAAAATTATATTTAGCACCCTTGCCGGCAGTTGTTTTTAATGCTGTTTTAGTAGGGGGCGTTATAACTATAATGACGCTTGATTTTACAATATATAATTATATTATGGTGGCATTAAGTATCGGTGTAAGTCAGGCGATAGTTTGCTACGTTGGGGGTATACCTTTGTTGGTGTTTGTTGATAAAATGTCAGAAAAAGTTAAGTTTTTAAGGTGAAAACCATAAAAACCCGTTAATATTTACACTTTGTTTACAAACTAAACCCAAAAAAATATTGAATAACTTTTGATTAAGTGATATAATTTAGTCGTAGCGTGCAAACTATGCACTAAAATTTTAAAGGAGGAAACACTACATGAAAAAGGCTTTCAAATTATTATTTGTAGCTATGCTTGTGGTTCTTATGCTCGTTTCTGTTGTTGCTTGCGATAAAACACCTGGCGGTAGCCCTGATGCAACATCTGAACCGGGTGTAAGCGTAGATCCAGATGCGATGTTCACAAATGCCGGCGAAACTTATAGTTTTTATTCATGGCAGTATGATTCCACATCACCATATTCAGGTAACGATGAACGTGACCAGCAGATGCGTGATAGAATCGCTGAAATTGAATCAACACACAACATTACTATTGAGTTCGTTCCAAATGGTAGCCAGGGCGCTATGCTTGCATCAGCATTCCAGGGCGTACCGGATATTACCGGCCAAAAAGAAGGCGGCCTTCATACTATGATGGAAACATATCTCTATCAGGGTAACCCCGGCCAGTGCCTTGTTCCACTCTCCGACCATTCTGACGTTTATGACTTCAGAAATGAAGAAAAGTTCAATGTATTCTCACAGTATGACCTTTGCGAATACAACGATAAACTTTGGTTCTTCATTCCTCAGGAAATTGGTATTCACTTTGAGTGCGGCGGTAACTGCCTTGTATTCAATAAGGAAATGATTGAAGCAGCAGGTTCTTCAGCAGAAGAAATCTATGGCTGGGTAGAAGATGGTACTTGGACATGGGATAAGTTTGAAACTCTCCTTGCAGCAACTACCAACCCAAGCATCGGCCAGTACGGTATTGAAAGAGGTAACCAGGCTCTTGTTATGTGGTCACTTGCAAACTCCAACGGTACAGAATTCGTACTTAAGGAAACTCTTCCAAGTGGTCAGGTACAGGATAGCTTCGTATTCTCAGGCGACAAGGGTGACAGACTTATGAGAGCTTATGATGAGTTCATTAAGTTTGCTGATGAAGGATGGATGGAAACAACATTCTACAATGCAACTGATAAGAACCCTCTTGACCACTTCTTAGGCGAAAGCGTTGCTTTCTTCTACAATGGTTATTCAACCAACGCATTAAAGTTCATTGCTGAAGCATCATTTGATTACGGTCTTGTTCCATGGCCAAAGGGACCAGATAATGCTGCAAATGAAAACAAGTGGAATTCATTCTATCCACACCTTAACCCATACTGCATTTTCCGTACAGATGGAAACGTTAAGGGTGCTGTTCAGATCCTTTGCAAGCTTTATACACCTATCTATGATAGGAACTCAGATGAAGCACAGCTTCTTTATGAATCAGAAATTGAACTTTATACTCGTGACGAACAGTCAGCAAAATATCTTGATCTTGTAGAACAGGATGAAGTAAAGACTCACTTCCGTGTATTCATGTATGCAGCAGCTCCTGTATCAATTGCATCAACAAATGCTAAATCAGTACAGGATGCACTTTTCGGTAAGGGTGAAGATGATATCTTAAAGGCAGAAACAACTGCTGCTAAGTACTTTGCAGAAATTGCTAACGCAATTAACAATGCAATTTATCTTCGTTCACCATACTCCTGGAAGTAATTTGCTAAAAATAAATCCCCTGATTTTTCAGGGGATTTTTTTTATAAGTAAAAAAATAAAAGCGCATCTAAATGCGCTTTTATTGTTTATTTATTTCTTGCTTCCTTTAATGCTTTTTTTAGCGCATCAAGGTAACTTGTATCCATAACGTTTTCGCCGTTTTCATTTTTTATTGGCATTCCGTTTTCATCAACCATTAAAGTTGGGCAACACCAACCGCCTTCATCGTGCTCGTTCCAAGCGTAAGCGATTGCAGAAAACGGTACGTTCTTTTCTCTTTCTTGGTGCATCTTTGTAAAAACTTCTAAAGCGTGTTCATAAAGTTCTTGCCCTGTAGGGCTTTCGGTACATCTGCCATTGTAATCACCTGCCCAGGATACAGGGTTTTTTGCACGTGGGCTCGCATTTCTCCCGCATGAAACCAAGGGAATAACGTCAACGTTTTTATAATAGGTATATTGTTGGTTGTTTTGTTCAATGGTTTTTTTGGCGTGGGAAACAAAATCAGGTGTTGAAGCAAGGGATGCGCAGGCATAGGCTGAAATAGCATTGATACCTTTTGATACAAATTCGTTTATAATAAAGGGCGAACAGTTACTTGCCATTCCAACAAAATAAAGATCTTCATTAACGCCTGCTGTTTTTGCTGAATTTTTAATATCGCTTATTAATGATTGAGAGATTCTAAAAGCGTCATATAAGAATATAACAGGGCGATTATCAAACTTAAGATAGCATTCATCCTTAAAAGTTTCCCCAAGGCTTTTAATAGATGCTTCATCAAGTTTATTAACGCCAACAAGGGCAGCCATCTTTATTTCGTTTTTGTGTTTTGAAGTAAGATGTTGTTTTCTTGCATAACTCATGGGGTTATTATCAGCATACCAACAATAAACAAAATAATCTATGCCCGCATCTATTGCAAGCAACGCTTCTTTATCAAATTGCTCCTGCGTTTCAGGTGGGAAAGCCACGCTGTTTTCATCAATAACCTTTGTAAAGAAAGGCGCCATTTTGTGAAATTCCTTTGGTGAAAGGGAACGTGCTACCTGATCAGAAACAAAGCTTTTAGATAAGCCTGTTTCCATATAGGCATCCCAACGAATAGCACCAAAAGTAAAATTCTTTTGCGGTTTTATGGGTGTGATATCTGCTTTAACAAGTGTTTTTGAAGTTTCGGCTTCTTCAATAGTAAATTCCTTAACTAAAACGTCAGGCATTATATCAAGATTACCTTGCTGAACAAAGTAATTTATTACAGAAATAATCTTTGCGCCTGTTGGGATTTCAAGGCGTAATGAAAAATCGGTCCAGTCTTTATCGGTAAGCGTTTTTGATGCACCAAGATTATACATAGTGTATTGAAGATCAAGATATTCAATCACGTATTTATGGGCAATGATAAAGGAAGTAGCTTTACTGCCTTCTTTAAGCTTCATTTTAGCAGTTGCATTATAAGCACCTTTTGCGCCTAAGATTTTATCTGTATAAACGGCCAAAGAAGAATATTTTTCTTTGCGGTTTTCAACAAGAACAATATCGTTTTCGTACTTAAGAAATGCATCGCCTTCACCAAACACGTTATCTTTTACAATCGGTAAATTAAAATTTTTTATAATATCCATCAAAGTACCTCCGGGGTCACAAATAGTATAACATAAAGAAATTATTTAATCAACATAAAACTGTTGCTATTAGAAAAATTAAATGATATAATTCTTTTAAATATTAAACAAAAAACGGTGAAAAAAATGTTAGAAATAAACCAATTAAAAATCAGGGTTGATAAAGGTGAACAGGCAATAAAGAAACTTATTGCCAAGGAATTAAATATTCCTGAAACTGCAATAAAAAACTACAGATTTTTAAAAAAATCAATTGATGCCCGTAAAAAAGATAACGTTTTATATAATTTTTCCGTTTGTGTTGAAACTGAATTTAACGAAGATAAAATTTTAAATAAAAATAAGAATCCAAAGGTAAAAAAATATATTAACCCCCAAAGATTAAAAATAGAAAAGGTTCTTAAATCTCCTAAAAATCCCCCTGTTGTTTGCGGTAGCGGACCTGCAGGGCTGTTTTGCGCCTATGTTCTTGCAAAAGCAGGATTAAACCCCGTTTTAATAGAAAAAGGTGCAGATGCCGACCGAAGAAAAGAAGAAATTGAAAAATTCTTTAAAACAGGTACCCTTAACACAAAAACAAACGTTCAGTTTGGTGAAGGTGGTGCGGGCACTTTTTCGGATGGTAAATTAAACACCAATATCCGCGATTACAGATGCAGGGAAGTTTTAAACGTTTTTTATGAGTGTGGCGCACCTGAAGAAATTTTATATAACGTAAAGCCACACTTAGGCACAGATAATTTAATAAATATAGTAAAAAATCTCCGCAATAAGATAATTGAACTTGGCGGAACAGTATGTTTTAATACAACCCTTACCGATATTATATATAAGGATAATCTTTTAACAGGAGTAAAGGTTGAAAATAACGATGCAATTAAGGAGATTTCAACTGATAAACTTATAATCGCCACAGGTCACAGTGCCCGTGACGTTTTTGAAATGCTTAAAAAACATAATGTTAAAATGGAAAAAAAGCCGTTTTCTGTTGGAGTAAGAATTGAACATAAACAAGAAGATATAAATAAAAGTCAGTACGGTGAATTTTATAAGTGCTTGCCAAGTGCAGATTATAAATTGGCAGTACACCTGCCAACAAACAGAAGCGTTTATACCTTTTGTATGTG
>JAZSPY010000012.1:0-10098 GCA_045537705.1 Clostridia bacterium | reverse complement strand
CGGACTCGACAGTTATATTCTTTGTCACATAGATTCCATTGGTGGAGTTGGAAACATTAAGCGTTCCTGATCCGCTGATTGTCAAATTGCCTTCAACATAAATGCCATGGGTACTCTCTAAACTTAAAGTGTTTGTGCCTACCAGTACAATGTTTAAATCACCATCGCTGTGTATTTGGCAAGTGCCTTCACCTATGGATATAATATCGCTGGAATTGTAATTTGTTAATGTTAGTGTTGATGTAGCACTGTCATATGACCATCCTGCAGTAACACTTCCTTCAACAGTAGTGGCATTAGCGGTTATGCACATTGTAAAAATCAGCATAACGATTGTTGCAAACAATAATAAATGTTTCTTCATTGCTTTACCCTCTCAAAAACGATAGTATTTCGTCGGCTGATCCACGATTTTGAATAGCCGTTATTTGATTTTTGGTTGCTGTTGAGGTAATTTTTAGTTTCCGAGCGACAGCGTTTACAGTGTTTTCTTGGTTGAATTCGTCGCCAGTTTTTACGAATTGAGAAAAGACAATACGATTAGATGATTTTCTTATTAAGAAATCTCTTAGCAAAGCATTTATATGGTTGTCGTTTTCGTTAATGTTGTAACCAACAATCACAACAACATCTGTATTATCTAGTGCTTCAATGAAATTGCTATACTCTCTAAGTTGAACGCTATCGACAATCGGTTTCAACGGGGCTTGCGTTGCCATATAGGGGAAAATGAATTTATTTGTTACATCTTCTTTGTTGCGAATATCAACAACTCTCAATTCTTCGGGGATTTCAAACTGCGATAATTTCCCGGCAAGATACATCGTGTTTTTGAAATCAGCAAACCCCAAAAATGGTGTGTAATTTGTTGTAACAGCGTTACTGTTAGGACATGCTTTTCTCAATTGACTGTAATAGCTACTCTGATATTTCTCATTGATCTCAGAGCGAAACTCATCTGAGTATATGTAATCGATAACCTCTGCCAGATTTCTCAAAATATATGCATATTTATTTTGCTTATATTCTGCATTGCTGCAATACCTGGGGGATAAATCCAAGACAGGCACGATGATTGAGAAATACGCGCTCCAGAAATAGTTAACCAATCTCCAAAAGCGATGAGCACCGGCTTCTTTGGGATTAATTATGGTAGAGAAGTCCTTCTCTACAGAACCATAATAAGTGAAGTTTTTAATTAAACTCAGATATTTCGGAGAGGCATCCTCTCTGTCGATAAATTGTGGTCTTTTTGTAGCATCAGGAGGTTTATCTATATCAATAACTACATACTTAAAAACTTTTTCAACTTCTTCAAAGAAGGCTTTTTGAGCAGCGTCTTCGTTTTTATTATATTTGGAAAGTTCGACTACTCTTTTGGAGTCTGGATCTATCTCTTTTTTACTTGTCCAAAGCACTCTTGCTGCGCGGTGAACGATTTCTCTGAAAGTATGGCTGTTATCCGAAAACAGATGTTGCACTACATGGTTTGATGAAAAATCGTTGGGTCTGCTCTTATAAAAGTCCTTTAGCGCATCCATCATTTGAGATCGTTTGGATAGGATGGTATCTAATGTGTATTGAGCACCCATAGGCATCCCAAACTCGGCTTCAGCGCCTGCGCCAAAGAAAAATGTGATTGCTTTCTCCTTGCTCATATTGCCTCCTAATAAAAAGGTGCGTGACCGAAGCCACGCACCGAAAAACGCAAACTCCGATTGTCGCCAAACAAAGCTCAAATAGAAAAGGAAACCCTTATTGCCATCCGAGTGGAGTTGCGTTTTTACCGAACTCAAATCGGACGACAAATGCAAAAAGGGTATACTTTCCCCTTGGCAAAGAAATCTCCTTTTCCTTATTCTGCTTTGTTTGGCAACAACATTATACCACTTTAGTAATTGTTTGTAAATGAGATTGCGAAAATCTTTGAAAAAAGTTCCCGTTTTCAAAAGAAAAACGGGTAGCGTATTGCTACCCGTCTTTCTTCTTTGGAGGATTCCACGCAGGCGTATTTGCCGTATACAGATGTTGAAGATTGTGCTTCCTATTTCTCTGCAACGCAAACCAATACCATTCAAACGGTATTGCAAGAAGCAGGATTAACAGATATGGATTTTTCCTGTTTTTTGATGATTGATATTTACAGCACAAACACAGGAATGTACCTTGCTGTGTGCAGTTTGATTTCAAAAGAGGGTGTTTCAATAACAGAGCACAACCTTGTTGAGGAAGAGTTCTATGGTGATATGGGTGATGTAACAGAGAGACTACTATCAATTTATGAACCCCCAAAAACAAGAACAGGCAACGAGTCGTCCCGGTTATCGGGTTGGATTGCTAAGAAGGAGGCTTAATTATGAGTGGAAGATATACGAATATGGCAACATTCGCCTATGACGCAAGCGGAAACAGATATTTAGTTACGAAGGAATATTTCTACGCTAGTGGTTCTGGTTGTTACCATGAAAGGATAGATATCAACGATAAGTTCTATGATTTGGAAGGATATGTTGATGATGAGGAGATGACTAAAAAAGGAACCTATCTGCCGCACACCTATGCTGCAGATTGTGGGTCCTATTTTACACAAGCCCCCACCGAGACCATTCAGACGGTACTACGTGAAGCGGAATTAACAGAAATTGAGATAACCTCATTTTTGACAATTGTGCTTTTAAGTGTAAATGCAGGCGTATATGAAGCAGTCGGACATCGCATAACACCTGAAGGTGTTACTGAAATTGAATTTGATATTCAAAATGCAGATTATAGTCACGATATTGACTTAACCCTTAATATCGTGCTCACAATGGCAGAATTGGAAAACCAATAGCAATCAACGATCCCGCCTGTCAACCGGGCGGGATCGATAAAATAACCGGCAAAGCCGAACACGAAAGGAATTAAATATATGATAAAAAGACACTGTAAATGAAAAAGAACTCCGCATCTATGCGGAGTTCTCTTAAAAAGCGATTGCTGTCAAAGTGCTGTCAAGGAGCACGATGCTACCGAAAAAGCCTTGTAAAATCAAGGGTTTTTAGCACTTGCAAATTATTCCCATTCTATTGTGCCGATGGGTTTTGGTGTAAGGTCTAAAAGCACGCGGTTAATGCCTTCAACTTCATTAGTAATACGATTAGTGATTGTGTGAAGAACTTCGTAAGGAATTTCTTCAATAGTAGCGGTCATAGCATCAACGGTGTTTACTGCGCGGATAATTGCAGGCCAACCTTCGTAGCGTTTATTATTTTTAACACCAACGCTTTTGAAATCAGGAACAGCAATAAAATACTGCCAAACTTTTTTTGCAAGGCCGCATTTATCAAATTCTTCCCTTAAAATTGCATCAGCTTCCCTTAAAGCATGAAGCCTGTCCCTTGTAATTGCACCAAGGCAACGAACACCTAAGCCGGGACCTGGGAATGGCTGGCGATCAACCATTTCTGAAGGTAAACCAAGTGCTTTACCAACAACACGAACCTCATCCTTATAAAGAAGTTTGATGGGTTCAACAAGTTCCATTTGCATTTCTTCAGGAAGGCCACCAACGTTGTGGTGTTTTTTAACACCATCACTTTCTAATATATCAGGATAAATTGTGCCCTGCGCTAAGAATGAAATGCCCTGAAGCTTTGCTGCTTCTTCATCAAAAACGTTAATAAATTCATTACCAATGATAACGCGCTTTTGTTCAGGATCAGCAACATCCTTTAAAAGATCAAGGAAACGATCTGTAGCATCAATATAGATAAGGTTTGCATCAAGCTGATTCTTAAAAACTTCAATAACTTGTTCACTTTCACCTTTACGCATAAGGCCGTGATTTACATGAACACATACAAGTTGCTTACCTATTGCTTTAATTAAAAGTGCTGCAACAACTGATGAATCAACCCCACCTGAAAGTGCAAGTAAAACGCTTTTATCCTTTACCTGTTCTTTAATTAACTGAATCTGTTCATCAATAAAAGCCTGAGCCAGTTCCTTTGTTGTAATACGCTGCATAGTTTCGGGTCGCTTAACAATATCCATATTTTTTACCCCCTAATATTTTTATTGAAAATTATTATACACGATTTTTTTATTTTTTGCAATTATTTATTACAGAAAAAAGCACAAAAAATGTAAAATTTTTAGTTGACAAAGATTGAATTTTCAAATATAATGACACGTGGTTAGCAAAGGCTAACTGTCATTTTTAAGTTTTAGTTAGCATAGGCTAACTAAAAGGGGGAATATTTATTTTGAAAACATTAAAAGATGCCAAGATTGGACAGACGGTAATTGTAAAAAAACTTCACGGAGAAGGTCCTATCAAAAGAAGAATTATGGACATGGGTATAACAAAGGGTGTTGAAATTTATGTTAGAAAATTTGCACCGTTAGGCGACCCGATGGAATTATTCTTAAGAGGCTATGAGCTTTCTTTAAGAAAAGACGACGCTAAAATGATTGAAATTGAGTAGCTTCAAAAGAAAGGATACATATATATAATGGAATACAGAATAGCTATTGCAGGTAACCCTAATTGCGGAAAAACAACTTTATTTAACGCATTAACAGGTTCTAACCAATACGTTGGTAACTGGCCTGGCGTTACTGTTGAAAAAAAAGAAGGCAAATTAAAAAATCATAACGACGTAATTATTACGGATTTACCCGGTATTTACTCCCTTTCCCCCTACACATTAGAAGAAGTGGTTGCAAGAAATTATCTTGTAGATGAAAAGCCTAATGCTATACTTAATATAGTTGATGGCACAAACTTAGAGAGAAACCTTTACCTTACAACACAACTTTTAGACCTTGGTATTCCTGTTGTTATCGCTATCAATATGATGGATATTGTTAGAAAACGTGGTGATAACATTGATATTGAAAAACTTTCAAAAGGATTAAAATGCAAGGTTGTTGAAATTTCTGCACTTAAAGGTGATGGAATTGAAGAAGCTGCACGCCTTGCAGTTAGCGAAGCCAAAAACGGCAGTTTTTCACACATACATATTTTTTCAGGTACTGTGGAACATGCTCTTGCACACATTGAGGAAGCAACTGTTCATCATTTGCCTGAGGACACTCAGCGTTGGTATGCAGTAAAACTTTTTGAAAGAGATGCCCGTGTAAAAGAAGAATTATCTCTTAGTGATGAAATATATAATCATATTGAAAAAGATATTATTGACGTTGAATCACATTATGAAGATGATTCTGAAAGTATTATTGCTAACGAAAGATACGTTTATATAACGGAACTTGCAAAAAAATGCTTTAAAAAGAAGTATCACAGAATGTTATCAACTTCAGATAAAATTGATAAAATTGTTACCAACAAGTTCCTGGCATTACCTATCTTTGTTGCAGTAATGTGGCTTGTTTATACTGTTTCTATCGGAACTATCGGTGATTGGACCGTTGGTTTTATGAACGATACTTTATTTGGTGAATGGATTATCCCTTTTATCACTTCGCTTTTAGAAGGTTGGAACTGCGCACCCTGGCTTACAAGCCTTGTGGCTGATGGTATCGTTGGCGGTGTTGGTGCAGTTTTAGGCTTTGTACCCCAAATGGTTATTTTGTTCCTTTTGCTTTCTGTTCTTGAAGATTGCGGATATATGTCACGCGTTGCCTTCATTATGGATAGATTGTTCCGCAAGTTTGGGCTTTCAGGAAAAAGTTTTATCCCTATGCTTGTTGCAACAGGCTGTGGTGTACCCGGCATTATGGCAAGCCGCACCATTGACCAGGATCGTGACAGAAAAATGACAATTATAACAACAGGTTTTATCCCTTGTGGTGCTAAAATGCCTATTGTTGGCTTAATTGCAGGCGCACTTTTTGGCGGAAGCGGAATAATAGCAACGTTAGCATACTTTATCGGTGTTGCAGCTGTAATTATTACAGGACTTATCCTTAAAAAGACAAAGGCTTTTGCAGGCAACCCTGCCCCATTTGTTATGGAACTTCCACAATATCACGCACCTGTTGCTTCAAACATTTTAAGAGCAACCTGGGAACGCGGTTGGTCATTTATAAAACGTGCAGGTACTGTTATTTTGGCAGCCAGCGTTTTAATCTGGATTCTTAACAGCCTTTCCTTTGAAAGCAGTTTACACTACATTACTGAAGAAAACGGCGGTGCATCTATTCTTGAAATGCTTGGTAGACCTTTTGCATTTATCTTTATTCCCTTAGGTTTTGGCAATTGGCAATCAGCGGTTGCAACAATCCTTGGTCTTGTTGCAAAAGAACAAGTTGTTGGCACCTTTGGAACGCTTTCATCTATGGCAAATGCTGAACTTGCAATGGAAGGCGATGCACAAGTTTACGCAACAATTGCCAAGGAATTCTTTGGCGGCAGTGCCCTTGCAGGCTTTTCATTTATGATATTTAACTTACTTTGCGCACCTTGTTTTGCGGCTATGGGCGCAATAAAGAGAGAAATGAACAATTGGAAATGGACTGCTTTTACTATTACTTATATGTGTGTTTTTGCTTATGCAATTTCTTTAATGGTTTACCAGTTTGGTTCCTGGTTCTTTGGCACAGGAAACGTTATCGGCACCATTGTTGCAGCAATTGTGCTTTTAATTATGATATACTTGCTTTTTAGAAAAAACAAATACGAAAACAAATGATTTAAAGAGGTGTTTAATTTATGTTGCCCACGATTATTATTGCATCTTTGATCGGTATAGCAGTTATCGCTATTATCGTTAAAGGTGTGATTGATAGAAAAAATGGCAAAGCTTCTTGCAGTTGCGGTTGCCAAGGCTGCGCAATGAAAGATAGTTGCCATCCAAAGTAAAAAATAAATCCCTTATATTCATTATAAAAAAGCACCGCATCAGCAGATTTTATTTTGTTCCTGCTGATGCGGTGTTTTTATATTTCTTTTATAAGCTCCAAAACAACACTATCGCAAAGATCCATACCTTTTTCGGTTAAAAATAGATTTATTTCATTAAAATCAATAAGGTTTAACTGTTTTAATTTTTGAATTGCTTTTTTATGTTCAGAAATAAAATCAATGTTAAATCTTTTTTTATATTCTGATAAATCAATGCCTGTGTTCATACGTAAGCCAAGAAAAACAAATTCTTCTTGCATATCTTTTTTAGTAAGAATTTCTTTGTTTATTACAATATCGTTTTGGTTTATGTAATCATTAAGATTTAAAGTATTATTATATCTTACGCCGTTAAAATAAGAATGTGCGGCGCAACCTAAACCGATATATTCATTTGCCTGCCAATATTTTATATTATGCTTACATTCATATCCCTTTTTAGCGTAATTGGAAACTTCGTATTGATAAATACCGTTTTTAGCCAAAACATCATTGATCGCTTTATACATTTGGCGTTCGGTTTCTTCATCAGGAAGGGATATTTCACCACGTTTATAGGACGCGCCTAGCGGCGTGTTTTCATCAACAATTAATGAATAGCAGGAAATATGCGTTGAACCGTAATTTACCGCCTTATTTAAGGTTTTACGCCACATTTCTAAGGTTTGGTTTGGCAAAGCAAAGATTAAATCCAAATTAAAATTTTTAATATTGGCTTTTTTAATGTTTTCTATGGCATCTTCAAACTGTTTTAACGTGTGGCTTCTGCCTAAGTAATTTAAAACGCTATCAGATAAACTTTGGGCACCAACAGAAAAACGGTTTACTCCCCCATTTTTTGCCGCAATAACTTTATCAAAGGTTAACGACTGCGGGTTAGCTTCCATTGTAAATTCAGCATCAGTTTTAATATTAAAATTTTTATGTAAAAACGTGCAAAGATCTTCAATCTGCGCAGTATCCATTAAACTTGGCGTGCCACCACCAATAAAAACTGTATCAATATCTGTTCCTTTGATCTTTTTTGCTTCTTGCTTAAGGGCGTGTAAATAAGGCGGCAGTAAATCTTGCCTGCCGCCAAATGATACAAAATCACAGTATGAACATTTTTTATAACAAAATGGAATATGAATATATAATCCGTACATTTTTAATCTAATTTTAAAACTGCAAGGAAAGCTTCGGAAGGAACTTCTACGCTACCAACCTGGCGCATACGCTTTTTACCTTCTTTTTGCTTTTCAAGAAGCTTTTTCTTTCTTGTAATATCACCGCCATAGCACTTTGCTAAAACGTCTTTTCGCATAGCGCGAACGGTTTCACGGGCAATTACTTTGCCTCCGATTGCTGCCTGAATTGGAATTTCAAACAACTGGCGCGGAATAACATCCCTTAACTTTTCAGCAACCATTCTGCCGTGTGCATAAGATTTTTCCCTGTGTACGATAACAGAAAGCGCATCGCACATATCACCGTTTAACAAGAAATCAAGTTTAACAAGGTCGCTTGGCACGTAGCCTGCAAGTTCATAATCAAAGGAAGCGTAACCCCTTGTTCTTGATTTTAAGGTGTTAAAGAAATCGTAAATGATTTCGTTTAGTGGCATACGGTATTCAAGCACCGCACGGTTACTGTCTGCATAGTGCATATTGATATATTCGCCACGCTTTTCAATGCAAAGATCCATTACTGCACCTATATAATCTTTAGGCGTCATAATATTAGCCTTAACGATTGGTTCGCGCATTTCTTTGATTTCATCGGTTTTAGGAAGGTTTGCAGGGTTATCAATCTTTAATTCAGTACCATCAGTTTTTGTTATTTCATAAATAACACTTGGCGCTGTAGTAACTAAATCAAAATCAAATTCACGTTCTAAACGTTCCTGAATAATTTCCATATGCAAAAGGCCTAAGAATCCGCAACGAAAGCCATAACCTAAAGCAGCGGAAGTTTCAGGTTCAAAGGTGAGAGATGCATCGTTTAAACCTAATTTTTCTAAGGCATCACGAAGATCATCATATTCACTGCCATCAGCGGGGTAAATACCGCAAAATACTGTTGGCATAATTTTTTTATAACCATCAAGCGGTTTTTCTGCAGGATTATTATCATCGGTAATAGTATCACCAACCCTGGTTTCGCTAACGGTTTTTATGCTTGCAGAAATATAACCTACTTCACCTGCACAAAGTTTTTCAGTTGGCTGATAATTAGGTGTAAAAACACCAACTTCAGTAACATCAAAAGTATGATTAGAATGCATCATTCTGATTTTTGTGCCTACTTTAACAGTTCCGTTCATAACACGAACAAAACTTAACGCGCCTTTATAGTTATCATAAACAGAATCAAAAATCAAAGCCTGCAAAGGTTCATTATCATCACCTTTGGGTGCAGGAACATCACGAACGATCATCTCTAAAACTTCGTGAATGTTGATGCCTTCCTTTGCCGAAATGCGCGGTGCATCCATACAAGGAATACCAATAATATCTTCAACCTCCTGTGCAACGCGGTCAGGCTCAGCACTGGGAAGGTCTATTTTATTTATAACGGGAAGAATTTCAAGATCCTGCCCTACTGCAAGATACACATTTGCTAATGTTTGCGCTTCAACGCCTTGTGTAGCATCAACGATCAATATTGCACCTTCACAAGCATTAAGCGAACGTTCAACCTCATAGGTAAAGTCAACATGGCCGGGGGTATCAATCAGGTTAAGCATATATTCTTCGCCATCATCAGCAGTATAGAACATACGAACTGCCTGTGATTTAATGGTAATGCCTCTTTCCTGTTCAAGTTCCATCGTGTCTAAAAGCTGAGCACGCATATCCCTTGAACTTACTGTACCTGTTGCATCAATCAATCGGTCAGCCAAGGTTGATTTACCGTGGTCAATATGTGCAATTATGCAAAAATTACGAATTTTGCTTTTATCAAAAGCCATTTTACCCTCTGATTATTTGCCGCAGCATTTTTTATATTTTTTACCGCTACCACAAGGGCAGGGATCGTTTCTGCCAACAGTTACAGCACTTACTGCCTGTTGTGCTTCGCGCCATGCACGTGTGATTTCTGTACGTTTTTCTTCACTAAGAACATCATTCCATTCCTTTAATTCATAAAGCCATTTTGCCTTAGCATTAAGCATATTGTAAAAAAGCTTTTCAGGAAGGATTGATAATGTGATTTCAGTTTCTTCTTCAACACTCTGAACATCAATTTCTTCTTTTAATGAAGTG
>JAZSPY010000019.1:0-5948 GCA_045537705.1 Clostridia bacterium | reverse complement strand
GGTATTCTTAAATGGAACATATTAAGACTATTAAGACTCGTTCTTTATGTGAAAGCGCTAAAAACGGCGGTTGCGGTGAATGCCAGACATCCTGCCAGTCCGCTTGCAAAACAAGCTGCGGTATTGCAAATCAACAGTGCGAAAATAAAAAAGAGAACTAATAAAAATCGCCGCCTAAAAGGGCGGCTTTTTTTAAGGAGAAAATATGATACATCAATATAAACTTAACGGTTATAATATCGTGCTTGATATCTGTTCAGGCGCGGTGCACGCTGTTGATGAAGTTGCTTACGATATAATTTCAATATTTGAAAATAACGATAAAGATTACGTTATAAATGAAATCTTAAAAAAATACCCCGCTTTACAACAAAGTGAAATTGAAGAATGCTATAACCAAGTATTATCTTTAAAAGAAAGCAATCAACTTTTTACAAAAGATACCTTTGAATCAAAAGCAGGGGTTTTAAAGCAAAAAACTGCCGGTGTAATTAAAGCACTGTGCCTGCATATTGCCCACACCTGTAACCTTAATTGTTCTTACTGTTTTGCTTCTCAGGGTCATTACCAGGGTGAAAGAGCAGTTATGAGCTACGAGGTTGGCAAGCGCGCCCTTGATTTTTTAGTTGAAAATTCAGGTTCCCGCCGTAATTTAGAAGTTGACTTTTTCGGTGGCGAACCCTTAATGAACTTTCAGGTAGTTAAAGACCTTGTTAAGTATGCACGTTCAATTGAAAAAGAGCATAACAAGAATTTCCGTTTTACATTAACCACCAACGGTGTGTTAATTGATGATGACGTTATTGATTTCTGCAACAAAGAAATGAGCAACGTTGTTTTAAGCCTTGATGGGCGAAAAGAAGTGCACGATCGTTTTCGTGTAGATTATAACAACAAGGGTTCTTACGATAAAATCGTGCCCAAGTTTAAAAAGCTTGTGGAATCAAGAAATCATAAAAACTACTATATGCGCGGTACTTTCACCCACCATAATCCTGATTTTTTAGAAGATATCAAGGCTATGCTTGATTTAGGCTTTACTGAATTAAGTATGGAACCTGTTGTTACTAAAAAAGGCGATGTTTCTGAATTAACTGAAGAAGATCTTCCCGTTGTTTTAAAACAGTATGAAGATCTTGCAACCTTAATGTTACAGTGTGATAAAGAGAATAAACCTTTTACCTTTTATCACTATATGATTGATTTAACGGAAGGTCCCTGTATTTATAAAAGGATTTCAGGTTGCGGATCAGGAACTGAGTATATGGCAGTTACCCCCTGGGGTGACCTTTATCCCTGCCACCAGTTTGTAGGTGACGAAAAGTTTAAATTGGGCGATATTTTTAACGGTGTAAATAACAAAGAAATTCAGAACGAATTTTTAGCCTGCAATGTTTATGCAAGAAAAGATTGTAAAGATTGTTGGGCAAAATTATACTGTTCAGGCGGTTGTGCCGCCAACGCATACCACGCAACAGGAAAGATTACAGGCGTTTACGATTACGGTTGCAAACTGTTCAAAAAGCGTATGGAATGTGCTATTATGGTTCAGGTTGCACGTATTTTAGGTGAAAATAAATGACTACCCCCATTTGTGATTTCGTAAAAAATTACATAGCAAAAAAACCAACAAGGTTTCATATGCCCGGGCATAAGGGCAAAAATCTTTTAGGCTTTGAAAAATACGATATTACCGAAATAAAAGGTGCCGATAGTTTGTTTTTGGCTTCCGGCATTATTAAGGAAAGCCAGCAAAATGCAAGCAAAATTTTTAATACCGATACTTTTTATTCTTGCGAAGGTTCTTCCCTTTCAATTAAGGCTATGGTTTACCTTAGTTTAATCTGGGGTAAGGAAAATAATCGCGCGCCTGTTATTTTAGCAGGCAGAAACGCCCATAAAGGATTTTTAAATGCTTGCGCCCTATGTGATGCTGATATTTTATGGCTTAAATCAACTGAAGAATCATATCTTTCCTCAAATATTGATATTGATTTTTTACAAAGCTACTTAAATTCAGCAAAAAACTTACCTTGTGCAGTTTACATTACAAGCCCTGATTATTTAGGCAATATTGCTGATTTATGCACGATTGCTCAGATATGCAAAAAATATAAAATTCTGTTATTGGTTGATAATGCCCACGGTGCATACCTTAATTTTTTAAATATGCATCCTTTAAACTATGGGGCAGATTTAGTTTGCGATTCAGCCCATAAAACTTTGCCTGTTTTAACAGGTGGCGGATACCTTCACGTTTCAAAAAAGGCGCCTAAAACAATAAAAAGCAACGTTAAAGATGCTTTAAGTTTGTTTGGTTCAACAAGCCCCTCTTATTTAATTTTGCAATCATTAGACAAGTTTAACGGTATTAGCGAAAAATATAAAAAAGACCTTGTTTCCGTTTTACCGAATATTAAAAAAGCAAAAGAAACTTTACTTAAAAACGGATTTACTCTTTATGGAAACGAGCCGTTAAAAATAACCATAAAAACTAAACCATACGGATATTTGGGCACAGGGTTTGCAAATCTTTTAGAAGCACAAAATATCTTCCCGGAATTCAGTGATCCCGATTTTTGTGTGTTTATGCTTTCAAACAATAAAAAAGAATTAACTAAACTTGTTAAAGCGCTTTTAAAAATCAAAAAACAATCGCCCATAAAAAATGCCCCCCCTGTTTTAAAAGAAGCAAAAAAAGTGCTTACGCCAAGGGAAGCATTATTTTCTAGCTTTGAAACGGTTAAAATCAAAAATTCTGTTAACAGAATTTTGGCAACCCCTTGTGTTTCCTGCCCACCTGCAGTACCGATTATTGCAGTAGGCGAAAAAATAGATGAAAACACCGTTAATACATTTAAGTATTACGGTATTAAAGAAGTTAAAGTAATAAAAGAAGGTTAATCAGGCCTTCTTTTTTATTTTTTATTTGTGTTTTCCCTGTTCTTATGCTAAAATATTATTTACTGAAAATTTAAGGAGTTTTTTATGGATTACTATTTCACACCCCAGGCTGATCAATTAAAGCCTTCTGCAATAAGAGAGATTTTAAAACTTTCTTCTGCCCCTGATATTATACCTTTTTCAGCAGGTAACCCTTCACCTGAAGCATTTCCTACTGAAATCGTTGAAAAAATTACAGGCGAAATTTTAAAGGAAAACCCTATCGGCGCACTTCAGTATTCGGTTACCGAAGGCTATATGCCCTTAAGGGAAACTTTAAGAAAATATATGCAATCAAAATATCAGGTGGGCACAAGTGATGATGATATTTTAATTACCTGTGGCGCACAGCAGGTTATGAGCCTTAGCGCAAACGCTTTAGCCGGTGTTGGCGATACTATTTTATGCGAAAGCCCCAGTTTCGTAGGCTCGCTTAACGCATTGAAATTAAGCGGTGCCAATTTAGTTGGTATTCCTATGGAAGAAGACGGTATGGATATTTCCGCTTTGGAAAAAGCCATTAAAGAAAACAAAAACATCCGCCTTTTATACATTATCCCTAACTTCCAGAATCCAACGGGTATTACCACTTCTTTAGAAAAACGTAAAGCCATCTATGAGTTAGCTAAAAAACACGGATTCTTAATTGTTGAAGATAACCCCTACGGTGATCTTTATTTTGATGAAGCACCCCCTGCAACCATTAAAAGTATGGATACTGAAGGTATCGTTATTTACGCAGGTTCTTTTTCTAAAGTGCTTGCCCCAGGTTTAAGAGTTGGCTGGTGTATTGCTCCTAAAGATTTAATTGCTAAGTTTACCGCAATTAAGCAAACTCAGGACGTTCATTCAAACATCTTAGCACAGATGATTGCTTACAAATTCATTACTGAATATGATTTTGAAGCTCATCTTGAATCTTTACGCGCACTTTATATCAAAAAGGCAAAACTCTGTTTTGATTTAATGGATAAGCATCTTGCCCCCGAAATTCAGTTTCAAAAGGCAAAAGGCGGTTTGTTCGCCTGGTGCAAATTACCCGAAAACGTTGATATGCCCCAGTTTTGTAAAAATGCGGTTACCGAATATAAAACCGCAATCGTTCCCGGTTCCGCCTTTGATATTGCCCCCTGCAAAAATCAGTATTTCCGCATAAACTATTCAACGCCTACCAATGAACAAATCGTTACAGGTATGGCTAAATTAGAAGAATTAAAAAAATCCTGTTTATAAAAAACAAAAAGTCCGATTTAAAAAATCGGACTTTTTATTTATTCTCTGTCTGTTCTATATTCAGTTGGCGTTTTTGATGCATATTGATAAAACGCACGGTTAAAAGTGCGTACACTTTGAAATCCACAATCGTGTGCTATATCCCCTACCGTTCTGTTAGTTGATAAAAGCAGATATGCGCTTTTTTCGCATCGGTACTGATTTACGAAAGTTTTAAAATTTACCATAAAGATTTCGTTAAACAATCTTGAAATATAATGATAATCATAGTTTAATGTTTCCGCCATAGTTTTTAAGGATATATCTTCGTTAAAATTGGATTCAACGTAATTTATAATTTCGCTGACAGGCGTTCTTTTTTTTACCTTTTCTTCAATCTGAACGTTCTTTAAAAAATCGCCTAACAGCGCGTATATGCTGGCTTTTAAATAAAAGAACGGTGGATCTTCTACTTGGTGTGTACCTGTGATTTCACTATCTTTTTTCATCATACAACTTTTTAAAAACAAGTGGGTATGTGGTTGAAGCTTAAAGGTGGCATTTTTTGCCCTGAAACCTTCCATTCTTTTTGCAAAGTTTTCGCAAAAATCTGAAGAGAATATTGCAACAAAATAAACAGTATCAGGTTCCACGTTATATGAATGTACTTCGTAAGGAAATATAATAACGCTTTCCTCACGTTTAACAGTAACTACTTTTTCCCCAATTTGCGCATGCACAGTTCCCTGTTCAACAAATAAAAACTCAAAACTCTTGTGCAAATGCTTTTGCCAAAGAACATTCTTATACCAGTACCCGTTATAAATATTTATTCCTATTGAATTTTTTGTTTGATGTATTGCCAATTTTATCACCTTAAAGTAAACTTTTGTCTATATTTATACAACAAATTTCTTGATATGTCAATACTCAAAATATACAATATAGTAAAGAGGTGATTTTTTAATGGGAAGAATTTTTTCAATTGAAGAATTTTCCACCTTTGATGGTCCCGGCATACGAATGACCGTTTTTTTAAAAGGTTGCCCGCTAAAATGTGCTTGGTGCCATAACCCCGAAGGCCAAAACGTAAATACAGAATATTACCGTTCGCCTAACGGTTGCCTTAACTGTGATAATTGTTTGATCAACGGTAAACTTACAAAGGAAAGCATTAACGCGTGCAAAAGAAACTTAGTACGCGCCTTTGGTGAAGATATTTCAAGCGATGAACTAACTGAAAAAATCTTAAAAAACGCTAAAGTGTTATCAATGAACGGTGGTGGCGTAACCTTTTCAGGTGGTGAACCTACCATGCAACACGAATTTTTGCTGGATTGCTTAAAACAGTTAAAGGGCAAAGTTCACACCTGTATTCAAACCACAGGCTTTACTAAAAAATTTAAGGATTTTTTACCTTTAGCCGATATGTTTTTATACGATATTAAACTTATTGATAATGATGAACACAAAAAATACTGCAAGCAAGATAATACAATTATTTTAGAAAACTATAAACTTCTTGCTTTATCCTCTGTTCCTTTTATAACTCGCGTAGCGCTAATTCCCGGAATAACGGATACACAAAAAAACCTTACGGATATCGCCTTATTTTTAAAAGAACACGGCGTTAATTACGTTGAACTTCTGCCTTATAACAATCTTGCAGGCGCAAAATACAAAGGTCTTTTAAGGGAATATACTTTGACGCCTGATTTAACTGCTTCCTGCAAAAATCCCATTGAACTTTTCAATAAATTCAATATAACTGCAAAAATGATTTAGGAGTTTTT
>JAZSPY010000098.1:0-44068 GCA_045537705.1 Clostridia bacterium | reverse complement strand
CAAGATCCCTTAATCTTGATTGCAAATTAACAACATCAGTATTGCTATCGTTTAATTGTAATACAGGATAGTAGAAGCCTTCATCAATTCCTGTATCAAGTTGTTCTTCTGCTGAAACAGGGATAATAACGGCAGTTATTAAAAGCACCGTTATTATTAAGCCAAGTAAATAATGCTTTAACATAACTTACCACTCCTTTTTTTAAGGGAATACTCCCCTTATTATTACATTTCTATTACAATTATAACAGTTTAATATATAAAAGTCAACATTTTTTGTAATCAAATTGTAACAAACAATAAAGCAGAGTAATATTACTCTGCTTTATTTATTGAAAAAACGCATCCGCAATAGTTCTGGCGATATAAATCAAACTGTTTTGAAAGTTCAATTGAACGCTTATAACCATTTTTCTTTTTAAAATCTGATGGCAAAAATTTTACGTTGTATTTTTCTGCCATTAAAAAGCCTATATCATTAATTAACGGGGCATTTTTATGGGGTGAAACCGTTAAGGTAGTTGTAAAATAATCAAAGTTTTGTTCCTTTGCTGTTTTTGCCGCTTGTTCTAATCTGATCTTAAAACATTCCGTGCAGCGCTTTCCCCCTTCTTTTTCATTTTCCAATCCTTTTATATTATCAAAGAATTCGTTATCATTATAGGGGATTTCAATTAAATAAATTTTGCCTTGTTGTTCAAATTCTTTAATTAACTTTATCTGGTTTTTTAAGCGAAGATCATATTCGCTTTTGGGCTGAATATTTGGGTTATGCCACAAAACAGTAATATTAAAGTATGGCAATAATGCTTCAATACAATAACTACTGCAGGGGCCACAACAGGAATGTAATAATAAGGTAGGTTTATTTGTTAAACTTTTTATTATATTATCTTGTTCCGCTTGAAAATTCATTTTACACCTAAATTTTATCAATATGGTCTTTTAATTTGCCAAACAGTTGCATATTTGAAAAATTGTTTTGCCTTAAGCCTTCAAACAGCACAATAGCAACACTGTTACAAAGATTTAAGCTTCTTGCGCCTTCAACCATCGGTATGCGGATGCAAGAATCTAAATTATCTTTTAAAAGGTCTTCCGGCAGGCCTTTTGTTTCCTTGCCAAACACGATAAAACTGTTATCGGGTATTTTTGCCTGGCTATAAATGTTGCCGCCCTTTGTGGTAGCATAAAAGAAAGGATTATCTTTAAACTTATCTTTTACTTCCTGAAAACTATCGTAATAGTGAATATCTAACAAATTCCAGTAATCAAGCCCTGCCCTTTTTAAATTTTTATCATCTAAAGAAAAGCCAAAGGGACGAACCATATGAAGCGCCGTTCCCGTTGCAGCGCAGGTACGGGCGATATTACCTGCATTATATGGAATTTCAGGTTCAACCAAAACTATATTAAGCATTTATACTCTCCAAGAAACGTTTAATTCTATCCATAGCTTCATTGATATTTTTAAGGCTTGAAGCATAGGAACAACGAACAAAGCCCTCGCCGCCAGAACCAAAGGCAGTACCCGGTACAACTGCAACGTGCTGGCTTTTTAAAAGTTCAGTTGCAAACTGTTCGCTTGACATATTTGTTGATTTTATTGAAGGGAAGATATAAAATGCGCCTTTAGGTTCAAAAGAGTTTAAACCCATATCGTTTAAGGCTTTATAAATAACACGCCTGCGCATATCGTAATCTTCCTGCATATGCTTTACGTCCTTAAAGCCGTCAACAAAAGCGCGTTCTAATGCGTCCAAAGCCGCTGCCTGACTCATTGTTGAAGCGCACATAATTACGTACTGATGCACTTTTAACATCATTGAAAGAACTTCTTTAGGTGCACAGGCAAAGCCCATACGCCAACCGGTCATCGCAAAAGCCTTTGAAAAACCGTTGATTAAAATGGTTCTTTCTTTCATACCTTCAATGCTTGCAATAGAAACGTGGTTTATACCGTAAGAAAGTTCGGCATAGATTTCATCAGAAATAACTACTAAATCGTGTTTTTTAATCACCTTTGCAATTTCTTCAAGGTGATGTTTTTCCATAACAGCGCCTGTGGGGTTGTTAGGATATGGTAAAATAATTGCTTTTGTTTTATCAGTTATTGAAGCTTCGATTTCTTCAGGAGTGATTCTAAAATCATTTTCTGCCTTTGTTTTTACAGGTACGGGAACACCGTGCACCATCAAAACGTTAGGCACGTAAGAAACGTAGCTTGGATCAGGGATAATAACTTCATCCCCCGGATTGATGATGGCGCGCATAGCAAGATCAATAGCTTCAGATGCGCCAACGGTAACCATAACTTCGCCCATTGGATCATAAGAAAGTGAAAATCTTTCTTCCATATATCTTGCGATTGCTTTACGTAATTTAGGATCACCTGCGTTAGAAGTATAAGCAGTTTCACCGTTTCTGATAGAATCCATTGCCGCCTGGCGAATGTGCCAAGGGGTGATGAAATCAGGTTCGCCTACACCTAGAGAAATAGCATCAGGCATAGTTTGAACAATATCAAAAAACTTGCGGATACCCGAAGGCTTGATATTTATAACTGTGTTAGATAATTTATCCTGCCAATTCATTGTTACGGTGACACCGCCTGTCGCTTATCTTCGTTTTCATCTTCAAAAACGTTGCCATCCTGTTTATAGCGTTTAAGGATAAAGTGTGTTGCACAACTTAAAACGTTATCCAATACTGAAAGGCGTTTTGAAACAAAGCCTGCAACCTCACGGATATTATCGCCTTCAACGATAACCATAAGATCGTAAGCGCCACTCATTAAGTAACAAGCCTTAACCTCAGGATAAGAATAAATGTTTTTTGCAATTAAATCAAAACCGCAATCCCTTTGCGGTGTAATTTTAACTTCAATTAAAGCAGAAACTTTATTTTCGTTAAATTTTTCGGTATTGATAATGGCGCCGTAGCCCATTATAATTCCGTCTTTTTCAAGTTCTTCAATTGCATTTTTAATTTCATCTTCACTTTTATTAAGCATTACTGCAAGCTGTTCTGTTTTTAAGAACGCATCGTTATGAAGAAGTTCAATCAATTTAATTTTAAGTTCACTCATAATCTTTCTCCTACTGTTTATTATTTAAACTTTTAATAGCGTCAAGGGTGCCACCGAAAAGTGCGTTGCGAAAATCCGCCGTCATCAATATTTTAGGTGCTTCTGTATCTTCAATGTTAATATAAATATCGCACTTAAATGCTGCTTTTTCGGTTAATCCTGAAACGTTTTTATAAAAAATTTCGTTCCACTTTTCTTCTAATGCCTGTTCAGAAAAACTTTTATTTTCATTGTTGGCAGTTTCAATATAATCGGCATATTCCTTAACTGTTAGAATATATGCCGCTTTAATGTTTAACTGGGTAATAACGGTTTCGGCAACAAGGTAACCATCTCGTTCTTTTATATTCCAGATTTCATACTGAACGTCTTTAAACATCAGATCGTTTACCGCGTTTTGATTGATTAAGGCATCAATATCTTCATTGCCTTTAATAACCATTTGATTGGCTGAAACATAATCCTTGTTATTTAAATATGTAAAATATTCTTTTACTGTTTCTTGAACAAGTTTTTTGTTCTGGTTAGAAACACAGCCTGAAAACAAAAGCGCGCAAAGAACAAAAATTGCTAAAACTTTTTTCATACTTTGCTACCAAACTTTCCGCCACCGAACTTGCCTGCTTTTTGACTGTTACGGGCAAATCCAGAAATGATTTCGGAATCAAAGGCAAAGTTATTTTGTTTTCTATCCTTGTTTGCCTTAAATGCAATTTCAATAAGTTCATCAATTAAACTTTGATAACTTTTGCCTTTAGGCTCCCAAAGGTAAAACGCAAAAGAACCGGGAATTGTATTGATTTCGTTAATATAAAGGTTATCATCCTTATCAAGCATATAATCAATACGGACAACACCTTTGCAATCCATAAGTTTAAACACCTGAACTGTAATTTCTTCAATTTTTTTAGTAAGTTCATCAGAAATCGGTGCAGGTATTCTTCTTGAAAGTGATTCCATACCCGCCTGATTTTTACTGCCGTTAAGATATTTATCAGAAAAGGTTAAAAATTCATCGCTGTTATAGGGCATTTCGCAAACCGAAGCAGTAACATCATCCCCAAAGCCTAGTGCTGAACAGTTGATTTCTTTAGGATTATCAACACCCTGCTCAACTAAAATACGCCTATCGTATTCTTTTGCCACCAAAATGGCATCCTTAAGTTCTTCCCTGTTATGCGCTTTAGTGATGCCGATACTTGAGCCTAAATTAGAGGGCTTAACAAACATAGGATATTTTAATACTTGTTCGCACTTATCCAAGATGCTTTCTGCGTCCTTATTAAACGCATCTCTATCAAAATATGTGTACGGTAAGCTTTGGAATCCTGCGCCAAAGAAAACTGCCTTCATTAAGATTTTATCCATACCTGAAGCAGAGCCTAAAACGCCGCTTGAAGTATATGGAATATCTGCAAGTTCCAATAATCCCTGCAGTGTTCCATCTTCACCGTTTAAACCGTGCATTGCGATGATTGCACAATCAATAGGCGAAAAAACGTTGTTTTCTTTTTTAAACATACCCTGTTTTTCAGGCTTAAAAAGATATAATTGTTTTGCCCTTGTATTTGCAGGAAGATATACTCTTTTTACGCCTTTTGAGTTTTTATCAAACTTTTTAAAGGCTTCTATGTTTGAAAGTTCTTCCCCCGAAAACCAATCGCCATCTCTTGTAATATACACCGGTACAGGCTTATATTTGGTTTTATCCATATTTTGAATTAACTGTTGGGCGGTAACGATAGAAACATCGTGTTCAACTGTTTTTCCACCGAAAAAAACTGCAACGTTTAACATTTATATCTTCTCCTTATTCATTAAAATTGTCAGGAAGGTCGTTTTCAAACAAAACAACGTCACCTTTTAAAGTAATCTGTTGTAAAAGTTCAGTTGCTTCACTTAATGAAGAAACCTGATAAATTTCGCCATTAAATCCTGTTAGCCCTTCCACTATCTTTTCAGTACGCTTTTTGCCAACTAAAATAGCAATATCCGCATTATCTTTTATCTTTTGGCCTAATTCAAAATGATATTTATCCTGGTCCTTGCCAAGTTCAACAAAGCCCGGTGTAACGATAATTCTACGAGAAACAAATCTGCCAAGAACATCTAACGCAGCATTTGCACCATTTGGGCTTGAATTAAATGCATCATCAATAATGGTAACAGGTGTTTGGCTTACAATCTGCAAGCGGTGTTCAACAGGTTCAATCTTTGAAACACCCCTTGCAATTTCTTCTAAGGTAAGCCCCATTTTATATGCCATTAAAGAGGCAACAAGAATATTTGAAATATTATGTTTACCTAAAAGTTTTGTGGTGCATTCCTGTTTATTGCCTTCTTCATCAATTAAAGTAAAAGCACTGCCAAAGCATCCTACAGAAATATTTTCTGCCCTTAAATCATCGCCCATATTAAAGCCTGCGGTAAACTTTTGGCAATTTGCTTTTTCATAAAGTTCTAAAATATCTTCATTACTTGAAGCAAAAACCGCAATGCCTGTTTTTTTAAGGGCTTCAATAAGTTCAAACTTACCTTTTTTTACACCTTCAATAGATAAAAAGGTATCAAGGTGCTGTGGTCCGATGGAAGTTATTATTGCGTTGTGGGGATGCACAAAATCGCAGATTTCCTTAATATCGCCTATATGCCTTGAACCCATTTCGCAGATAAAAATCTGATCGTCAGGCTGAAGCATTTCCCTTATAACACGAACAACACCCATGGTTGTATTGTAACTTGACGGGGGTGTTAAACAAGAGTATTTTTCACTTAAAATAGTTGAAAGTATAAACTTGGTACTTGTTTTTCCATAAGAGCCCGTTATAGCAACGATTTTTAAATCGGGCCTTGCTTTTAAAATGCGCTTTGCATCAAAAACGTACCATTTAGCAATAAGCTTTTCAATGGGCATCATAATTAACGCGGATATTAAAACAAAAACCGAAACTAAAATTATTGGAACAAAGCATAAAATTCCCATTGGGAACGATAAAGCTTCACTTAAACTATCAACAAAAACGTAGCCAAGTAAAAAGTTAAATAAAAAGGTTATTAAAAACAAAGCAACAAACAAGCGTTTAATTCTCGCAGTATAAACAAGAGGCTTTTTTACCTGCTGATTATTAAATAATAATTTAGGCTTTTTAAAACGCGCAAATAAGTGCGGAAGATACTGGCTTATAAAATAGCCTTCTAACTGAAGCATATGTATATAGTATCTTGATGCAAAAAGGGCTAATGCCGTTGAAGAAAGCACCAACACTAATTTTACTAAATTCATTTTTTACTCCTTAAAAAACGTTTTAACAATTGCAACTGTTCTTGAAAGTTCCTCTAAAAAGGCATAATGGGTTCTGCCCATATAAACTACTTTAGCGCAATCTTTAATTTCCTTTTCCATAATATCTGCCATATAAAGTGGCGTGGCAGTATCATTTTCGCCCCATATTAAAAATGTGGGCGCTTTAATTTTATTTAAAAGATAGGTTAAATCTTCGTTTACGATATTTGAAAAAGTTGCTTTCATTATATCTGACAACTTTTTATAATCTTCAGAACCTTTTGAGTTTTTCCATTTTTCAAACTTTTTCGGTGCAAAAGTTTTTAAAAAGAATTTTGCAATTTTATAAGAATAAACTTTTAAGTAATAATCAAAGCCACGTTTATCCTTTATACCTGCGGCACCGCACAGCACCATTTTTTTAACTTTTTCAGGATTTCTTGAAGCAATTATTATACTTAATCTGCAACCAAATGAATGCCCTAAAAAGTACGCTGATTGTATGTTTAATTTATCTAAGGTTTTTTCAACTATATCTGCATAATCGTAAACTGTGATAGGTTTATCAGGTTCAGGACTTTTTCCGTGCCCTAAAAGATCTATTAACGTTACTTTATAATTATCTTTTAATGCGTTTTTAAGATTATTAAGCAGCGTTATATCATAGCCCCAACCGTGAAGAATTACTAAATCTTCCCCGTTGCCAACAGTATCATAATTTACTTTATAGTTATCAACTTCAACTATCAATTAAAGTTCCTCCAACCACATAATTAAAGCATCTTCATTATCAGGATAATATTTTTTTCTTATTCCCGCTTCCTTAAACCCAAGTTTTTTATAAAGCGCTATGGCACTTTCGTTTGTTACGCGAACTTCTAAAGTCATGGCTTTTATCTGTTGCTTTTTTGCTTCTTCTATTAAAGCGTTCATCAGCATTTTGCCAAAGCCCATATTGCGATATTCTTTTTTTACCGCAATATTGTTTATATCCCCTTCATCAAGCACCTTCCAAAAGCCACCGTAAGCAACAACTTCATCGTCTGACGTTATTACTAAATAAGTAGCAAGGGGATTTATTATTTCTTTTTCGTACGCTTTTTTTGACCAGGGCTCTTTAAAACTATCTTGTTCTATTTTATCAATTTCATCTAAAAAGCGTTTTGCGATCTTATGAATTTCTGTTTTCATACTCACGTTCTGCCTGTGGCTTTCTTAAATATATTGCGTCAAGCTGGTTATAAGTAATAAGTTTATTTTGCTCATAGGCTTTTAAAGTTAAATATGCGCCACTGCTTGCCCTTAAAAAGTTATGCTGAGGCGAAGCAAATATTGCATTTTCGCCTAAGGAAGCAATAATCGTTTCCTTAAAAACTTTTACCCCATCACCTAAAAATAAAGTTTTTTTGTTTTTTACAAATTCAAGTACGTCTTCTAACAAGCAAACGTCATGCTCTCTTATAAGTTCACCGTTTTCATAAACTGCTGAATAAACCTGACCCCTTCTTGCATCAAGAATCGGGCAAACGGTTTTAAAGTACGGAACGTTTTCTTTTAAACAATCAAGCGTGTTAACTGCATAACAAGGTTTATTGTTAGCTTGTGCTAAACCTTTAATTGCGCAAACGCCAATGCGAACCCCTGTAAATGAGCCGGGCCCTGCAACGCAGGAAAAAATGTCTATTTCTTCTATATCCATATTTGCCCCATCAAGCACCTGTTCAACAAGGGGCATAATTGATTTTGAATGAACAAGTCCGCTTAAAATTGCTTTTTCGCTAACTATCTGATCATCTTTTAAAAGCGCGCAAGAAGCATACACGCTTGAAGTATCAACACACAAAATATTCATTAAAGTTCACCTTTTATAATGGCTTTTTCATCGTTTATTGTTATCGTTCTTGAAAATTCACCTGTTTTTTGAATATCTACCTGTATTATGTTCTTGGGTAAATCACTAAGCCGTTCACTCCACTCTACCGCTGAAATGACGTTTTCATCAAAAAAGAAATCATCAAATCCCATATTATAGCAATCGTCTTCAGTAATACGGTAAAGATCAAAGTGGCAAAGCATTTTATCGCCAAAGTACTGGCACATAATGGTGTAGGTGGGGCTTACCACCCTTTCTTTAACATTAAGCCCTTTTGCAAGACCTTTTACAAACACCGTTTTGCCTGCGCCAAGATCACCTGTTAATGCGATAAATACACCGCTATTTAATTTTTTTGCTATTTTTTCGCCCAAGGCTACAGTTTCAGCAGGGCTTGTAATATTAAAACAGTATCTCATAGTTACATATTATATAATATATTTCAATATTATGCAAGAAAAAACGTTTTTTTAAGTAATATTTCTAAATTTATAAGCATACGCTTTTTTAGAAGGAGTGATAAAAAATGAATGAACTTATGAATCAGCCAACCCGTCTGCCTGCAAGAAGCCTTGTAAATATAGAAAACCGTGAAAAAATCAGCATTACAGGGATTAAACAGGTGGATAGTTTTGATGAAAGCGAAGTTAGTGCCCATTTAGAAAACGCTTCCGTTTCAGTTTACGGACAGGGGTTACATATTTCCCGTTTAGACTTAGATAACGGAATTTTAGTGATTGACGGATTTATTACAGGTGTTGAATATTCTGATATCAGCCATAAGGGCGGGTTGTTTGAAAGGCTTTTTAAATGAGGCTTTTTGAATCTTCACGCCAGGCGCCGCTTTTTACAGTATTTTTTTGTTTAGGCGTGATTCTGGCTGTAGTTTACGATGTTTTTTATTTGTTCAGGCATAAAAGAAATCCTGTTTTGATGGGCATTTCGGATATAATTTTTTCAGCAGTTTTTTTCGTTTTAACGGCATATTTTGTTCAGCGTTTTAATAGCGGAAACATTAAAATTTTTATGTTTTTCGCGCTTGTTTGCGGATTTTCTATGGCAAGGTTAACTTTAGGAACTTTTATAAAAATTTTTATAGACTTTTTTATGAAAATCTTATATAATTTATATAGACGTTTAAATATTAGTAAATATTTAAAAGCGCTTTTGAAGTAAAAAAGGAGGTTTATTTATGGCAAGAAGAAAAAAGAAACCATCGGTTCTTCGCTTTATAAGTACGTTAGTGCTTGTTTGCCTTTTAGGATATTTTTGCTATATGTATATAAACCAAGGCATTGTACTTCAAAGGCAAAATGAACAAATTGAAAGAATGTCTCAGGAGAACGCCAAATTAGAAGAAAAATATCAGCAAATGCTAAAAGAGGTTGAAGATAAGGTTTCTTTAGAGCATATTGATAAATATATGCGCAGCCATTTTGGTATGGTTAAAGATGGCGAAATCCGTGTTGATATTGTTGAAGAAAATGATTAACGCAGTTATTGATATAGGCACAAATTCCACAAGGCTTTTTGTTGCTGATGAACAATTGAATCCCATTAAAAAAATGCTTTCTACCACAAGGCTTGGGGAAGGCATTTTATCTTCGCCTTATATGCTTGATATTGCTATGGAAAGAACAAGCGAAAAGGTTAAAGAGTTTGCCCAGATTGCAAAAAACTGTAACGCAGATAATATCTATATTTACGCTACCGCAGTTGTTCGCGAAGCAAAAAACAAAGATATTTTTGCGAAAATGATCTTTGAAAAAACAGGGATCGTACTTGATATAATTCCTGGGTTTATGGAAGGCGAAATTGCCTTTTTAGGTGCCGCGCAGGGCTACGAAAATCCTACAGTTATTGATATCGGCGGTGGTTCAACTGAGGTTGTTACAAATGAAAACAACGTTTTAAAAGTGTTATCCCTTAAAACAGGCGGTGTGCGCCTTAAGGAACAGTTTGAAACGCCATCAGGAATCATTGATATATCGCTTATAAAAGAATTTTTATTAGAAAAATTTATACCCCAATATAAAGATTCTACCGATATTAAACACACAAAAACTTTAATCGGTGTAAGCGGAACGCCAACCACAATTGCTTCATTATTTTTAGGCTTAAAAACTTATAGCCCCAAAGTTATTCAAGATAAAATCTTTTTAAAAGAAGATTTTGATAAAACCTTAAATTACCTTGCTTCTTTAACTAAAGAAGAACGTAAAGTTTATAGCGGTGATTTTAAAGAAAGAGCCGATATTATCGTGTTTGGCGGATGTATTCTTTCTGCTTTTATGGAATATTATAATTTTGATAAGTTAGTTGTAAGCGACCGTGATTCATTAGAAGGATATTTAATTAAAAAAGCGACCGAATAGGTCGCTTTTAAGCGCAATTACTAAAGGATGTGAGCATTTTTGAAAATACTTATACTTACCTGCAACACAGGTCAGGGCCACAATTCTACTGCCGATTCAATTAAAGAAAAATTTATAAGTGAAAATATACAATGTGAAATTGCCGATGCATTAAGTTTCGTTTCACCGCTGATGTCTGATTTCATATGTAACACCCATGCAACAGTATATAAATATGCACCTGTTCTTTTTGATATGGGCTATGAAATTGCTGAAAAGCACCCATCCATTTTTGGTAACGATTCAGTTGCATATAACTTTTTCTGCCTTGGTGTTAAAAAGCTTGAAACCTACGTTTTAGAAAACAATTTTACAGGTATTATCTGCGTACATATGTTCTGCGCCTTGATGGCTACCCAATTAAAAAAGAACATTCAAACAGAAATCAAAACAGCCTTTGTTTCAACAGATTATACCTGCCACCCAGGTGTTCAGGAAAGTGAATTAGACGCTTATTTTATTCCCCACGAAAATCTTATGGGGGAATTTGTTGCCTGCGGTGTGCCTGAAGAAAAAATTATTGCTTCAGGGATTCCTGTAAAAAGCGTTTTTTACGAAAAAGGTGATAAAGATAAAGCAAAGGAAGCTTTAAAGATAGATAAAAATATTAAACACGTTTTAATGATGTGCGGTTCTTTAGGTTCCGGGCCAATGGAGGATATCACTAAAAAATTAATTCCTTTGATGCCCCAGGGTATTCATCTTAGTATTGTTTGCGGAACTAACGCAAAATTAAAGAAAAAACTTGAAAAGCATGCAAACAAAAATATTACCGTTTACGGTTTTACCGATAAAATTCCGCTTTTGATGGATAGTGCCGATCTTTACGTTACAAAACCGGGTGGGCTTTCAATAACTGAGGCAGCAAGAAAGCGGTTACCTTTAGCGTTTATTGATACGGTTTCAGGTTGTGAAGGCTATAACAGGTATTTCTTTTTATCACGTGGCCTTGCTATTGCATCAAACAATCCCGAAAAATTGCCTGAATTGATTATCAAACGTCTAATAAACGAAGATGCACTTAACAAGCAGCGGTTAACTATGGAAAAGGAATTTTCAATTAACCCCCAGCAAGTTATTTATGATTATTTTAAATAATATTTGACCTGTTTTACTTAAAAACAGGTCATTTTCTTTATTTTTTGCAACAAATATTTGTTTTTCACTATTTAAAATATGCAAAAAATGTGGTATTATTAAATGGTAGAAAAGGAGATAAAAATATGGATGATTTCAGATACCCTTCAGACCTTAAAGGTATAGTAGATATTACAAAACCGCCCTATAACTGTGACCCCACAGGAAAAACAGATTGCACAAAGGCTATCTGCAAGGCTATTGATGATATTTTTTATGAATACAAACGTGCCTTTGATGAAACTAAGGCAAAACTTGATAATATGGAAGGCGATGAAGTTTGGATTGGCTTTGAAATCCGCCGTATCAACGGTATAAACTGCATTATCTGGCCTGAAAAGTTGCCTGAATCAAAGATTATCTACTTCCCTAACGGTACGTATCTTGTTTCTGATACAATTTCTTATTCATTAGAACACTTCAGAAACATTTTTAATAATGTTCCTTATTTAGAAATGAACTGTCGTTTGCGCCTTATGGGGCAAAGTATGGATGGCGTTACAATAAAGTTAAAGGATAACTGCAAAGGCTTTGAATATGGTAACGACCGCCCGGTTATTTCCTTTATGCGCGGTGAAGCAAGCAATATTTCAATGACTAATATGATTGAAAACTTTACTATTGATATTGGTAAAAACAATCCCGGTGCAACAGGTGTTGTGCATTTTGCAAACAACACAGGTGCTGCAAGGAATTTAAGGATTGTTTCAAGCGATGAAAACTATCGCGGAAGCGCAGGCTTTGAAATCATTCACGATAAGGCTTCGGCTTGCTATGCAAAGAATATTGAAGTTATCGGTTTTGATTACGGTTTTAAAGTTACACCCCAAACTCATTTTGCGTTTTTTGAACATATAAAAGCAAAACAACAAAAACGCGCAGGCTTTTTTGTTGGAGATACTATCGTTTCTATCCGCGATTATGAAAGCAAAAACGCTTGCCCTGCCCTTCGCTGTGTTGGTTTTGATGGACATACCGTTATGATTGATGGCAAATTTAAAGGAACAACAGACAATGATTTTGCAATTCGCCACGAATTTGGTACACTTTATTTAAGAAATATTCAGGTTGAAAACTACTTCCATTCAATGTTTGGTTACTGTTGCAGTGATTACGTTGATGGCAACATTTTAGAATATTCTTCACACGGTGCTGTTACAGGGTTAGATTCTTCAGAACCCAAAACCCTTAATTTACCTATTGAAGATGCGCCCGAAATTCCTTGGGAAAATCCTAAAAATTGGGTTAGCGTTAATTCCTTTGGCGCAAAAGGTGATGGTGTAACACCTGATTCATTAAGCATACAAAAAGCCTTTGATTCAGGGGCTAAAACCATATATTTTCAGCCAGGCGCATACTTAATTGATAAACCAATTACTGTTCCTGCAACTGTTGAACGTATTAACTTTATGTATTCGGATCTTTGTAATACTGATGAGATGAAATCCCTTGAACACACCGGTATTTTTAAGATTGTTGGTGAAAACGAAGTTCCGTTAATTATTGAAGATTTATTTGCTTTTGAACAACTTTCAGGTATGAATACCTTAATTGATCACGCATCAAAACGCACGTTAATACTTTCTGATCTGCACACACAGGCAATCTCAATGTACTTTAACACAATTGAAGGCGGTAAAGTATTTATGGAAAACGTCGGCTGTACTTTAGGCGGTATCCCGGGTACAGGCGGATTAACTGATGAAGGCGAAAAGGAAAGGGAAAAGCAATTTAACTATTCCCGCGATATCCCCTGCTATCACTTTATCGGGCAAAAGGTTTGGGCAAGGCAGATTAACCCTGAAAGAAGTAAAACAGAAATCTTAAACGATCATTCTGATCTTTGGGTGCTTGGCTTTAAAGCTGAAGAAGAAGGTACTGCTTTTAAAACCATTAACGGTGGCAGAACCGAAGTTTTAGGCGGAACACTTTGCATTTGCTATCGCGATCGTTTCCCTGCAATTATTAACGAAAACAGTTTGGTTAGCGTTATAACTTCTTCAATAACTTATGCAAAAAATAAAATGTGGTCCACCATTGTTGAAGAAAAGAAAGGCAATGAAACTCTTTTAATTAAGAAAGATAAATTCCCCATTCGTTTTATGGATGTTATTAGTGTACCTTTATACTTTGGGGATTTAAGAAAGTAATTTTAATCTTATAATGAAAAAACTGAATTACAATCATACTGTTACAGTTTCATATATTTCCTTAACGGTGCAAGCGTTGGCAATTAACTTTATGCCGCTTTTATTCGTTATCCTTTCATCAACCTATGGCATCAGCCTTGATAAAATAGGTTTGCTTGTTACGGTAAATTTTTTATTTCAGCTTTTTATTGATTTTGTTTCTGCAAAATTTTTAGATAAAATCGGATATAAAATTGCTATGATAGGCGCGCAGATAACCGCTTCTTTAGGGTTAATCCTGCTTGGTTTTTTGCCCGATATAATGGATCCGTTTTCAGCGCTATTGATTGCAACCCTTTGTTTAGGCTTAGGCAGCGGTTTAATTGAAGTTACCGTTTCCCCTGTTGTAGAAGCCATTCCTGAAGATCAGAAAAACAAAGGCGCTATCAGCGTTTTGCACTCCTTTTACTGTTGGGGGCAACTTTTAACGGTACTTTTATCTACCTTGTTTTTTGTGTTATTTGGCATAAAAAACTGGCGTATTTTATCGTTTTTATGGGCTTGTGTACCACTATTAAACGGTATTTATTGCGTTTTTGTTCCTGTTAGATCCTTAAACGAAAAAGCCAAACCTTTACCAATAAAAACGTTATTAAAAAACAAACTTTTCTGGCTTTTTATTTTTATTATGATTTGTGCGGGAGCAACGGAATTAACCGTTAGCCAATGGGCAAGCGCGCTGGCAGAAAAAAGCCTTAACGTAACAAAGACCGTGGGCGATCTTTTAGGTCCTTGCTTCTTTGCGCTTTTAATGGGTATTGTCCGTGCTGTTTTTGGAAGATTTGCAGATAAAATCAAAGTTGAAAATGCCCTGTTATTAAGCGGATTTATTGGAGTAATAGGCTACTTAATGATATCGCTTTCACCTGTTCCGTTTATTTCTTTATCAGGCTGTGCCCTAACGGGAATTGCTTCGGCACTGCTTTGGCCGGGAACCCTTACCCTTTCGGCTAAATCCATTTACGGCGGTGGAACTGCCATGTTTGCTCTTTTAGCCTTGGGCGGAGATTTAGGTTGTAGTTTAGGACCGGGTATTGCAGGATATTTTTCTGAAATCTTTGGGCAAAACCTTCAAATAGGTGTTTTGTTTGGAATAATTTTCCCCGTAGGAATAATTATAGGTTCACTAATATATAAAATTAACAAATAAAGATTGATTATCGTTTAGTTTTTTGTTACAATAACTTCGGATAGTTTCCAAGAGGTGATTTTATGTGGAATGATTTTGAAAAAGATAAACACATTTTATCCAATCAATACGATAATATTATATTTATTGAAGATAGCGGTCTTTCTTTTGAAGAAGTAAAAGAAAATATTCTTAAGATTCAAAGCGAAAACCCCAATAACTACGAAACAAGGGGCAAAATCATTAAATATATGCTTTCTTCTTTGCGCATCAGCATCGTTCCTGAAGACTTTTTTCAGGATCTTATTCAGTGCCACCCTATGCTTATTGGTGATTTTATCCGCACACCTCAGTTAGAAGCATATAAAAATACAGATATTAAAGACGTTCTTAATGAAAACGAGTTAGGTCAAAGCCTTTTATATTACGAAGGCTTTCAGGATTTTTCACACACTTCACCATATTGGCAGAATATTGTTACTTTAGGTATTCCGGGATTAAAAAAGCGCGCTGAAAACAAAAACAGCGATTTTTATAAAGGCGTTCTTTTAGCATACGAAGGCGCGCAGATTTACTTAAAAAGATTAAGTGCACAGGCAAAAAAATGCGAAAAAGAAAAGGAACGCATGGCTTTTGTTTCCCAAGCATTAGAAAACTTAATTTATAATCCCCCAACGAATTTTTACGAAGGTTTGTGCCTTATCTATATTTTCTTTATTTTACAAAGCGAAATTGAATGTTCATATCTTCGTGAATTTGGCAGTCTTGATATGCTTTTATATCCCCTTTATAAAAAAGATATTGAAGATGGCACTTTTACAAAGGAACAGGTTCGCACTTTAATTAAATATTTTATACAAAAACTTGATTCAATGAAAGTTTGGGCAAACCAGCCCTTTACCCTTTGCGGTGTAAAAGGTCAAGATCCTGTAAATGAACTTTCATATTTATTTTTAGAAGAATTCGTAAAGTTAAAGCCTGTTTACACAAAGATACATATCCGCTATTCAAAAGAAATTCCCGAAGATTTTATTCTAAAAGTTTGCGATAGTATCCGCACAAACGGAAACAGTTTTGTGTTTATAAATAATTTTCAAGCAACAAATGCCCTTAATAAATTGGGAATCGCCTTTGATGATGCTGTTGATTACGGTGTTATCGGTTGTTATGAAGTTTATGCCCAAGGCACAGAAATTCCTTGTTCGGGTAACGGTAACGTAAATATGTTAAAAGCAGTTGAAGCAGTTATCTTTAACGGCGCAGATGCTTTAACAGGCACGCAGGTTTTTAATAAAAAACCTGAACCTGAAACCTATGAACAATTTTTAAGCCAGGTAAAAGATTACCTTAGTTTATTTATAGATAGAACTATTGATATTATTAACGCCTACGAAAAAGGCTATCCCGAGTTTCAGTTTGCACCTTTTTTATCTTCCACTTACGATAGTTGTATGGAAAAGGGAATGGACGTTTATTCAGGGGGCGCAAAATATAATTCTTCAAGCATCTGTGTTGTTGGAACGGCTACTTGCGCCGATAGTATTTTTGCGGTAAAAACTCTTGTTTATGATGAAAAACGTGTTACCTTAAAGGAATTAAAAGAAATCCTTAAAAACAACTGGGAAGACAATGAAGATTTAAGGCAATACGCACTTTCATTACACAAATACGGCAATAATTTTGATGACGTTGATTTAATTGCAAAAGACGTTACTTCCTTTTGTATGAACAAAATAAACGGTAGAAGTAACGGGCACGGTGGCACATATCGCGGTGGAACCTGGTCAATTACAAACCGTATTCCCCACGGTGAAAAAGCAGGTGCTTCACCGGATGGAAGAAAAGCAAAAGAGCCTCTTTCAAAGAACATTTGCGCCCATACCGCAAGGGATAAAAACGGTGCAACAGCGCATATTCTTTCTGCTTTAAAACTTGATTATTCACTTGTTCCTAACGGAACGGTGCTGGATCTTAGTTTAAGCCACACCGCTGTTAAAGGCGATGATGGTTTAAGGGCATTAAAAGCTACGTTAGATGTTTTTATGGCTAACGGTGGTTTTGCAATTCAATATAACGTACTTAATCCCAAAGCCTTAAAGGAAGCGCAATCGGATCCTGAACAATATAAAAATCTTCAGGTTCGCCTTTGCGGTTGGAACGTTTTATTTAATTCATTATCAAAACAGGAGCAGGATGATTTTATCCTGCAAAGTGAAGTTATATGACAGGTTTAATGTACGCTTTAAAGCGTTTTGCCATTCACGATGGGCCGGGGATCCGCACCACGCTGTTTTTAAAGGGTTGCCCTTTATCTTGTTTATGGTGCCACAACCCTGAAGGCAAAAGTTTTTCGCCCCAAATCGCAATATATAATCATAAATGTACAAATTGCAGAAAATGTAAAGACGTTTGCAAAAAAAACGTGCATCAATTTAATAATTCCCACGATTTATTAAGGGATAATTGTGCCTTTTGTTTGAATTGCGAATCTGTTTGTTTTAATAACGCCATTGAAATCTTTGGCAAAGAAATCACTGTTGATAGTGCATTAAAAATGCTTATTGAAGATAAACTTTTTTATGAATCTTCTTCAGGGGGCGTCACTATTTCAGGTGGCGAACCTTTAATGCAAAAAGATTTTGTGAAAGAACTTTTAATTAGATTAAAGGAAGAAAACGTGCATACCGCCATTGATACTTGTGGCTTTGTTAATACTGAAGTTTTTAACGAAATAGCACCTTATACTGACGTATTTTTATACGATATCAAGGCGTTTTCCGAAGAAACCCACATTAAATGCACAGGCAAATCAAATAAAATTATTTGGGAAAATTTAGAGTTTCTTGATTTAATCAACAAGCCCGTTATTATCCGTTTTCCCTTTATCCCCGGCTTTAACGATTTTGAAGCAGAAGATATTGCAAAAAAATTGTCTTCCTTTAAAAATATCGTAAGCGTTGATATTCTGCCGTATCATAACTTTTCTTCTTCAAAATATGTTGCTCTTGGTTTAGAAGACACTATGCCTAAAATCAATACGCCAAGTCAAGAAGAAACAAATCGGGTAAAAGAAATCTTTAGAAAATATAATTTAAAAGTTAATGATTAAAAAAAGACCGACAAAAGTCGGTCTTTTTGTTTTATATTAAATATAAGTGTAAAAAACGTTGCAAGTCGCACACCTCAAAGTGCGAGAAAATTCACAAGCCAAGGCATCTGGTCACTACCCACAAAGTGCGAGAAAGCCTGAAATTCAAGGCGAGTAATTTTTTTGCGAATGAGTTTACATTAGCGGTAAATGATTGAGCAAAAAAATTATCTCAACAAAGAAAATAAACCCCTGCAAAAGCAGGGGTTTATGGTTTCAGGAAATTCTCGCGCTTTGCTTAAAACTCAGCGGAGTTTGGGGTGCGAGGATAAGGAATAACATCCCTAATATTTTCCATACCGGTAATGTAGCGCATCATTCTTTCAACGCCCATACCAAAGCCTGAGTGCTGGCAGGAACCGTATTTACGAAGATCCATATACCAGGAATAATCCTCTGGGTTAAGGCCTAATTCATCAATACGCTTCATCAAAACGTCATAACGTTCTTCACGCTGTGATGAACCAACGATTTCGCCTAAACCGGGGAAAAGAAGATCGGTTGCAGCAACGGTTTCGTTATCATCATTTAAGCGCATATAGAAGCTTTTACATTCTTTTGGATAATCGGTAACGAAAACGGGACGCTTAAATACAACGTCAGCAAGGTATTTTTCATGTTCTGTTTGAATACCTGTACCCCACTGGGCAGGAATATCAAATTTAACACCTGATTCATTTAAAATCTTTAATGCATCGCGATAGCTTACACGGGCAAAATCGCTGTTAATGGTGTTGTTAAGCTTTTCAATCAAGCCTTTTTCCATAAATCTATCAAAGAAGTTAATTTCATCGGGGCAATGTTCAAGCACGTATTTAATAACGTATTTTGAAAGTGCTTCAATGGTATCCATTAAATCGTTGATATCGGCAAATGCCATTTCAGGTTCAACCTGCCAGAATTCTGCTGCGTGGCGTGGTGTGTTACTGTTTTCTGCCCTGAAGCATGGGCCGAAAGTATAAACTTTTCTGAAGCCCCAGCAGAAAGGTTCAACGTTTAACTGACCGGAAACAGTCATAAACGCTTCTTTACCAAAGAAATCCTTGGACCAATCAACAGTGCCATCTTCTTTTCTTGGTGGGTTATCAACATCCATTGTAGAAATACGGAATACTTCGCCTGCGCCTTCACAGTCACTTGCGGTTACGCAAGGTGTTGCAACGTAAACGAATCCGTTATCCTGTAAGAATTCATGAATTGCAAAAGTTAAAACGGAACGAACACGAAATACTGCGGTAAAGGTGTTTGTTCTTGGCCTTAAGTGTGCAACTGTTCTTAAATATTCAAAAGAGTGTTTTTTCTTCTGAATTGGGAAATCAGGTTCACTTGTGCCGTGGATATCAATTTTTGTGGCGTGAATTTCAAGGGGCTGGCGTGCTTCAGGTGTAAGAACAACGTCCCCTTCAACAATCAAGCAGGCAGAAACGTTCTGCTTTTCAACCAAATCAAAGTTATCTATATTACGGTCAAACACAATCTGGATATTCTTTTGTGTTGTACCATCGTTAAGTTCAATAAATCCAAAATCCTTTGACGCCCTTATGGTGCGAACCCATCCTGCAACAAGAACGTGTTTTGCTTCTTGAGAAGCGTATATATCTTTTACAAGATCTGTTTTCATAAAAAATATACCTCCTTTAGCATATTCTTCCTAATATAATATTTGTATTATACTTTAAACATTGTAAATAGTCAATCAATTTAAAAATTTTATTTTGTTAAATGACTTGACAAACCTATTTTGACTAAGGTATAATTTTAGTGAAAGCGAGGTTTTTTGTTTATGAAAACTTTAAACGGTATGAACGAATCAACGTTAAATGAAATTTTAAATAAAATTGAAAATATTAAAGCAGTTCTTATTGGTGATATCTGCCTTGACGTTTACTGGGTTGCAGATATGACCAAAAGTGTGCTTTCAAGGGAAACACCCCACTTCCCTTTGCCGATTGTAGAAGAAAGAATGTCCTTAGGGGCTGGGGGAAATGCAGCAAACAATATGGCTACCTTATGTAAAAACGTAAGTGTTGTTAGCGTTATTGGTTCTGATTGGCGCGGTGTTTGCCTTAAGAACTGTTTAAAAAATTCAGGCATAAACGATGAATATATTGTAGAAGTTAAAGATAGAATTACAAACGCATATTGTAAACCTATGCGCAAAGGATTTTTAGGGTACGAAGTTGAAGATCCAAGATTGGATTTTGAAAGTTATTCTGCGATAGATGAAAAAACGGAAGAAAAAATTATTGAAAATCTTTATTCTGCCGTTAAGGGTGCTGACGTTTTATGCGTAAGCGATCAGTTTGAAAACGGTTGCATTACTAAAAACGTTCGCAAAGCCATTAACGAAATAGCAAAAACTATGCTTGTTGTGGTTGACAGCCGTTCAAGAATAAAGGAATACAAAAACGCATTTTTAAAGCCTAATGAAATTGAATGTGCACGTGCCCTTAATTTAAACGATGATCATCTTACAAAAGCCGATGAAACAGAAACAGAAAACACTTTAAAGGAATTATTTAATAAAACCAATTCCGATATCTGCTTAACTTTAGGTAAAAAGGGCGTTCGTGTTTTTAAAAGCGGTAAAATATACGCTTCACCCGGTTTAAAGGTTGAAGATCCCATTGATACCTGTGGCGCAGGGGATTGCTTTTTATCAGCATTTTCCCTTGCACTTTCAGCAAATGCAGAAATTATTCACGCTGCGACCATTGGTAATCTTGCTTCTGCAATTTCTATTAAAAAAATCAACACTACCGGTAGTGCTTCAAAAGAAGAAATCTTAACTTTATTTAACAAAGAGGCTAAAAATGACTAAGCCTAACAACGCTTCTTTAATGAAGGCGCAAAACAGAAGTCTATGCCTTTCGTTAATTCGCCAAGAGCCCATTTCCCGTGCAGAGCTTGCAAGGAAAACAGGGCTTACAAGGGCAGCGGTTTCTATAATTATTGATGGATTATTAAGTGAAGGCATTATCAAAGAAGGCGATGCAATAAAATCACAAAACGGTCGCCACCCAACGCTTTTACACCTTAACGAACTGGCTTTTTTTACTATCGGTATTGATATTTCAAGAGATGGCTGGTTAGTGGTTTTAACAGATTTTACAGGCAACATTATTAAAAGTTCTGTTGGTGATTTTTTAGAAACCGAAGATGCTACCATCTTAAATATAAAAAAAGAAATCAATCAACTTAAAAACGAATACAATAATATTTTAGGTATCGGCATAATTGCGCCGGGACCAGTTGATGCAAAAAACGGTGTTATTCTTAATCCGCCTGATTTGAAAATATTTAATAATTTTAATATTGTAGAAGCCATAAAAAATGCCACGGGAATAGATAATATCTGTTTTGAAAAGGATACAAACGCTTTCGCGTTAGCAGAAAAAGTAATAAGCAAACGTGATAACTTTTTATATTTGCTTGCCGACAGCGGCCTTGGTGGTGCTTTTATAAAAGATGGACTTCTTTTTAAAGGTGCAAACGGCTTTGGTTGTGAAATCGGGCATATTTCTTTAGATATTAACGGTGAATCTTGTTTTTGCGGAAACAGGGGTTGCGCTGAATTATATACCGCTAACCCACGTATTGCAAAACGAGGCAACCAAAAAGATTATTTTACCCTTTGTAAAAAAGCAAAAGAAGGCGATACGCTTTCTTGCGAGGCTTTAAAATATCAGGGAAAAATACTTGGACAAACGCTTGTTTCCTTTATGAACTTGTTTGAGCCCCAAAGTATAGTTTTAGGTGGCGATTTAATAAACGGTGCTTTTATTACAATAAAGGAAATACAAAAAGTTCTTAAAGCTTGCGCGTTATCCAGAAACGAAAACGAAGTTAATATTTGCACTTCTTCATTAAAGGAAAACTTAAGGGCTGTGGCATGCGCAAATTTAGTTGTTGAAAATTATTTAACGAGGTAAATATTTATGAAAATCTTAGAATCACACGAAAAACATAATATCAAAGCGGCAATTTTTGATTTTGACGGCACTCTTTCTACCTTAAGATGCGGTTGGGAAGACGTTATGGCGCCTATGTTTGAAGAATACCTTAACAAAACCCCTAACGTAAAAGAACTTGTTGCAGATTTTATTGATGCTTCAACAGGTATTCAGACTGTTATGCAGATGCAGTGGCTTAAGGATCAGGTGATCAAGCAGGGTGATGAACCTATGGATATCTGGGATTACAAAGCTGAATACAACCGCCGCCTGATGAAAAGCGTTGAAATAAAAAAAGAACTTGCAAAAGAAAAAAAAGAAAACTACTTAATTAAAAACTGCGAAAACTTTTTAAAGGCATTAAAGGATAAAGGCATTAAACTTTACGCTGCCAGCGGTACTGATGATGCTGACGTTTTAAAGGAATCCGCTGTTTTAGGACTGAATAAATATTTTGATCAGATAAAAGGCGCTATGCCCTTTTCAACAGATTGTTCAAAAGAAGCCACTTTAAAATCCTTAATGGAAAATTACAAGGGCGAAGACCTTCTTGTTGTTGGCGATGGTCCTGTTGAAATCCGCTTAGGCAGAGAAGCAGGCGCACTTACTTTAGGTATCTGCGCTAACGAAAAAAACCTTTCAGGCTTTGATCAGGCAAAAGTAAGGCGTTTAACCAACGCTAAAGCCCACGTTTTAATTGACAGTTTTGATGATATTGATTGTATTTTAAATTGGATGGAGGAATAAAAATGAATAATAATTTTATTGGTTCAGGAAAGAGTATGACTCTTGATTTTAAAAATATTAAAACTTACGATTCACACAACAGGCACAATTTAGTTACTATTGAAAATCTTATGGTGCCTTCTAAAACACCCCACGAAAACTTTGAAGATCCTGATTTTTCAGAACTTGTTGAAAGAATTAAAACAGCAAGGGCAAATGGACGCCCTGTAATCTGGAGCATGGGTGCGCACGTTATTAAGAACAGGCTTTCAAGATATATTATTGAACTTATCAAGATGGGCATCATTACCCACGTTGCATCAAACGGTGCAGGAAGTATTCACGATTTTGAACTTGCCTATTTAGGCGGAACAAGCGAAGACGTTCCTACCGCTATTGAAGATGGTTCCTTTGGTATGTGGGAACAAACAGGTGCCTGGATGAACGAAGCATTAAAATTAGGCGCAAAAGAAGGTTTAGGCTATGGTGAATCTTTAGGTAGATACATTAGCGAAAACCCTGAAAAATTCCCATACCGTGAAGATTGCGTACTTTATCAGTGCTACGTGCACAATATTCCTTGCTCTTACCATATTGCTCTTGGTACTGATATTATCCATCAGCACCCAACCTGCGATATGGCTGTTATCGGTGCTTGTTCAGGCATTGATTTTAAAAAGATGTGCGCTTCCGTTGCCCAGCTTGATGGCGGTGTATTTTTAAACTTTGGTTCTGCAGTTATTGGCGCAGAAGTATTTTTAAAGGCTCTTTCAATTGCAAGAAACTTAGGCTATCCCACCTTTAACATTACTACCGCTAACTTTGACCTTATCAATTTAGGCAATTACCGCACAAAAATCGGATATGATGACCCTAATTATTACTATCGCCCAAGAAAGAATATTGTAAACAGGCCTACTTCACAAGGTGGCAAAGGTTGGCACTTTAATGGTGATCATCAAATTACCATACCTACCTTATATGATTTAATAAAAGGCTAAAAATTTTAAATAATTAACATGTTTTAAGTTGCAAATATTATAAAATTGGCTTATAATATATACGAAAGATAGATTTTTGGGAGGTATTATATATGTTAGTTTCTGCAAAAGAGATGTTACAAAAGGCAAAGGCAGGCAAATATGCAGTTGGCCAGTTTAACATTAACAATCTTGAATGGACAAAAGCAATTCTTTTAACTGCCCAGGAAAACAATTCACCTGTTATTTTAGGTGTTTCTGAAGGTGCAGCAAAGTATATGTGTGGTTTTAACACCGTTGTAAATATGGTTAAGGGTATGATTGAAACCTTAAACATTACCGTTCCTGTTGCTATCCATCTTGACCATGGCACATACGAAGGCGCTTACAAGGCTATGGAAGCAGGATTTTCTTCAGTTATGTTTGATGGTTCACACTACGCTATTGAAGAAAACATTGAAAAAACAAAACAGATTATTAAAGATGCAACCGCTAAAGGCATTTCTGTTGAAGCAGAAGTTGGCGCTATTGGCGGTGAAGAAGATGGCGTTGTAGGCTCCGGTGAAGTTGCTGATCCTAACGAATGTAAGTTGATTGCTGATCTTGGCGTTTCAATGCTTGCTGCAGGTATCGGTAATATTCACGGCAAGTATCCTGAAAACTGGGCAGGCTTAAGCTTTGAAACCTTAGATGCAATTCAAAAGTTAACAGGTGATATGCCCCTTGTTCTTCACGGTGGTACAGGCATTCCTGCAGAAATGATTAAAAAGGCAATTTCCTTAGGCGTTTCAAAGATTAACGTTAATACTGAATGTCAGCTTGCTTTCCAGGAAGCTACAAGAAAGTATATTGAAGAAGGTAAAGACCTTATCGGTAAAGGCTTTGACCCAAGAAAACTTCTTGCACCGGGCTTTGAAGCAATTAAGGCTACCGTTAAAGAAAAGATGGAACTTTTCGGTTCAATCAATAAGGCTTAATAAAAAAATAAAACGGAGTGAAACAATTCACTCCGTTTTTTATTTGTTCTTTAATCAAAAACGTACATACCAAAGTAACTAAGCAAGCCATCTTTATAATCGTATTCCATATTGCATTTTGTTGCAATATCCTTTACAAAAATACAGTAGGCTGACATACAGGAATAACGTTTTTCTGGGTTTGCGCAAGGCTTACCTTCCTTTAAAGCGCATGGCGAACAAAGATTGCATCCCCCGGCACCTATCATAAAACCCTGATGCCCTTCTTCTTTTAATTTATCAATAAGTTTAACAGTGTATGCGTTATGCTTTTGTTTGCCCTGTTTTAATTTTACACTGTCTGTTAAAGTGGGAATTTCCCATCTTGTCATTAACACAAGGGCTTTTTTATGCTTTAACACACGGTTTTTCATTTCTTCCACCGTTCCGCAAACGGGCGGGCAAGAATAATTTATGCCATACTGACCGCAGAAATTATCTTCGCAATACGGGCGGAATTTTTCATCAAAAACGATTTTATCGGTTTCAACCACTTGTGCTTTAAAAAAACCTGTTTCAAGGGCTAATTTTACAATCTCGTTATCTTTCATAATTACAATTTAATGCTTTTAATCTGATCTATGTAATACTGAACAAGTTCAAACTTACTGCCGGGCATAATTCTGTGATCGGGGCAAGGAATAAATCCACCAAGGTCAATTAACCTTCTTAAGCGTTCTAATTCCTTATCAACTGCCGCTTTATCCTGGCGGAATACGGTTTTATCCATACCGCCTACGCCAAGCATACCTTTGCCGTATTTTTCCCTTGCGGCTTCAAACTGATCGCCCCAAACACCGATTTCAATGGGGAACATTGTGTTTACGCCGTTTTCAAACCAGATAGGCAAAAGTTTATCGGTAATGCCATCGCAATCAAGTGAAATAATATCAATGCCATACTGGTGCATAAGATCATTTCTCTTCTTATAGTGTTTTGCGCAAAGTTCTTCAAACTTCTTAGGTGAAAGAAGGGGTCCGTTTTTAAAGCAAACGTCTTCCCAATAATGACCAAAATCAAATTTAGCGCCTGTTTGAAGCGCTGCTTCAACGCATTTATACTGCATATCGGCATAGGCATCAACAATATCTGCTAAAAGATCTTCATCTTCATCATACATAAGATAACTTAAACCAACAACGCTTACCATATCACGAACGTCACCTAAAACACTACCTAAGTTAAGTGCAATAGGAATATCCTGATCACGTGTTTCGTTAAAGTTCTTTAAAAATTCAGTAGGAACTCTATCCATAGTAAACTGCATTTTAGGTAAATACAGTTCTTCAAAGGCCTTACGGTCCTTAAGCTGATAATCGTCTTCAGAAGGAATAGAGTTTGCACCTGGTTTTACCTTTTCAATAAGACCTTTTGCGTTTTGAACCCTTAAAGATCCATCGGGCAATTCTTCTAAAACTTTATATTCAAACCAAGGGAAAAGACCGTGGCCTGGGTTAACGGTTGTGTACCAGTTAAAATCCCATCCTAAAATTTTATCTAATGCCCTATCCTTTTCGGAACCATCATAGTTATCTTTTACAAGTTCCTGGGGAATTTTGCCTTGTTCTGCCCATTCCTGTAAAAGTTCGGGCCAGTATCCAAAATGCACTGCAGGCATACGGTCGGCCTGTTTAAAGTGCAAAATATTCATCGCGCGTTCTCTGTTAGTCATTTAAGAGTACTCCTTAAAAATATATTTTTGCATTCACCGTAATTATATCATTTGTTAGGCTGTTAATCAATCATTAAAAATGAACATATTACTTAAAAAAACACCTAAAAATCAACATAAAAAAACGGTCAGAAATAATTCTGACCGTTTTTTAATTATTCTTCATCAAAATCTTCTTCAGAATGGCATCCGTGGCAAGAACAGCAATCACCGCTACAGCCGCCCTGATGTTCAAACATTTCCATTAAGAATGGGGTAAGTTTTTCCATTTCCTCATCATCAGGCATATGGAAAGCAAGTTCGCCATCCTTATCTTCCATGCGCATAACGTAGATACCGCCATCTTCAGCATCCTGTGGGGTTGCTAAAAGCGCATAGTTTTTGCCATCAAACTCAAAATTATCAATCATCATTAATCCGATTTCATTACCTGCATCATCCTGAAAATATAATAAGTCTTCCATTTTTATTTCCTCCAAACGTTTTCTTTATTTAATTATATCCTGTATTACGATTATTGGCAAGTTAATTATTTATATACTCCCTTATTTATGAAATTTTCTTCACTTGCAAATAAATGAAATTTATATTATACTATTACATATTTAGTGCATTATATCAATAGGTGATTTTTATGAAATACGTTTCAATTGGCGGTCAGGCAGTTATGGAAGGGGTTATGATGAAATCCCAAAGTTCCCTTGCTATGTCCGTTCGCCGCAGTGACGGTAGTATTGTTACCGAAACGCAAAAATTATCAACTACACCTTGGCGCAAGGTAGTAAATAAAATTCCTGTTGTGCGCGGTGTGGTTGCCTTTGTTGATTCTTTAATTTCAGGCATGAATTTAACAAGCCATTCTGCCGAACTATTTGGTGAAGACATTTTAGAAAACGAAGAGCCCACAAAGTTTGAAAAGTGGCTTTCAAAAACCTTTAAGGTTAAACTTGAAACCGTTGCCATTATTTTAGGTATTGTGCTTGGTTTAGGGCTTTCGTTCTTGCTTTTTATGTTTTTGCCTTCACTGGTTTCAACATTACTTTCAAAGATCTTTTCCGTAACTTCAGAAACTGCCACCTGGGGTGTTAAACTTTTACTTAACGTTGCAGAAGGCATTACTAAGATTCTTATTTTTTTAGGATACCTTTATGCCATCGGTTTTATGAAAGATATTAAGCGCCTTTTTATGTATCACGGTGCTGAGCATAAGGTTATTTCCTGCTATGAACATGGTGAAGAATTAACGGTTGAAAACGCAAGAAAGTATTCAACAAGCCACCCTAGATGCGGAACTTCCTTTATGTTTATCATAATGGTTGTAGGCATTTTGATGGCTTCAGTTGCCGACAATTTATTCGGGTTAAACACTTTAACCCTTGGTTCATCAATTTTTCGCTTGTTTATTAAAGTTCTTTTACTGCCCCTTGTTGCAGGCACTTCTTATGAAATTTTAAAACTTTTAGCAAAAAGCGATAATATTTGCTTCCGCATTTTAAGGGCTCCCGGTATGCTTTTACAAAAACTTTCAACAAGAGAGCCTGATGACAGTATGTTAGAGGTTTCACTTAAAAGCTTTAAAACTGTTTTAATTATGGATGGTTTAATGGAAGAAGAAAAGCCTGAAGAAACTGAAGAAACAGAGACTAGCGAAAATGACGGTTAATGAAGCTTTAAAATTAGCAAAAGAAACGCTTTTTAATGTTCCTGACAGGGATGTTGATGCCGCCTGGATAGTTTGTGCGGTTACAAACATTAATAGAAATTCTTTGCACTTTGAAAAGGATAAGGAATTAACTGAAAAACAAGTTGCAACCTTAAACGCTATTTTAGAAAGGCGTAAAGAACGGGAACCACTGCAATATATTTTAGGTTTTGTGCCTTTTTATAATATTGTTTTAAATACGGATCGCCGCGCTTTAATTCCAAGGGATGAAACTGCCCTTTTAGTTGAAGAAGCACTTATCCGTATTAAAAGAAACTTTTATAAAACTGTTCTTGATATGGGAACAGGCTCAGGTGCCATAGCCATTTCAATAAAAAAGAATGCGCCCCAAACTTGCGTTACTGCAGTTGATATCAGTGAAAAAGCGCTTTCCTTAGCAGAAGAAAACGCTAAAGATAACGAAACTGATATTGAATTTATTAAAAGCGATTTGTTTGAAAACTTAAATTCAAGAAAGTTTGATTGTATCCTTTCTAATCCACCATACATACCCACAAAAGATATGGAGAAGTTAGAAAAAGAACTTTCTTTTGAACCCCATAACGCCTTAGATGGCGGTAGTGACGGGCTTGATTTTTACAGGGATATAATTTCTGAAGCCAAGGACCATTTAAATATTGGCGGGCTTATTATGTTTGAAATTGGTTTTGACCAGGCTGATGCAGTAAGAACTTTGCTTTCTAAAAACGGTTTTACGGATAATTACGTATTAAAGGATTATTCTAAATTAGACCGCATAGTGCTTGCTTTTTACGAGGGATAATTTATGTTAGAAAAACTTGAAGAAATGTCAATACGCTTTCAGGAGCTTAACCAAAAGTTAAGTGAACCTGACGTTATTAACGACAGAAAACTTTGGCAGGAGCTTGCAAAAGAGCACGCCTTTTTATCGGAAATACAGGAAAAATACGAAGAATATACTTCCGTTCTAAAAGGTATTGAAGGCGCAAACGAGCTTATTTCTTCAGGCGATGAAGAAATGAAAGAACTTGCCGAAATTGAATTAAGCGAATTAAAGCCAAAACAGGAAGAATTAGAACAACAGTTAAAAGAACTTCTTGCCCCCCGTGATCCAGATGACGATAAAAACGTTGTTTTGGAAATCCGCGCAGGTACAGGCGGTGAAGAAGCGGCGCTTTTTGGTTCTGACCTTTTAAGAATGTATATGAAGTATGCTGAAAAAAAGGGTTGGAATTTTGAAATAACAAACCTTTCTGAAACGGAAATCGGCGGTGTTAAGGAAGCGGTTTGCTTAATTTCGGGCAAAGAAGTTTTCCGCCATATGAAATACGAAAGCGGTGCCCATCGCGTTCAAAGAGTTCCTGTTACAGAATCAGGTGGCAGAATCCATACTTCAGCAGCAACGGTTGCAGTTTTACCTGAAGCTGATGATATTGATATTACCATCAATGCTGAAGACCTTTTAATTGAAACACACCGTTCTTCAGGCGCAGGCGGACAGCACGTTAATAAAACTGAATCAGCCGTTAGAATGGTGCATTTGCCCACAGGCATTGAAGTTGATTGCCAGGATGAACGTTCACAGATCAAAAACCGCGAAAAAGCCATGAAGGTTTTAAAATCCCGTGTTTACGATTACTATAAAACTATTGCCGATAATGAATATTCCCAAGCAAGAAAAAGTCAGGTAGGCTCAGGCGATAGAAGCGAAAGAATCCGCACCTACAACTTCCCCCAGGGGCGTGTTACTGACCATCGCGTTGGTGTTACCCTTTATAAATTAGATGCCTTTTTGGAAGGCGCTATGGACGAAATCGTTTCCGCTTTAATATTAGCCGGAAGCACCGGGGAACTAAATAACGAAGAGTGATTTTATGAAAATTATTTTTCTTGATTTTGACGGTGTTTTAAATTCAAAACGGTTTATTGATTCTAATAACCAATATGGCATCTGCCTTGACCCTGAATGCCTTAATTATTTAAAGGAAATTGTTGATAAAACGGATGCAAAAATCGTATTAACAACTTCCTGGCGGGAGCATTGGGATAAAGATGAAAGTGTTTTAGATGAAACGGGTGTTTTAATAAACGAAACTTTTAAGCGTTTTGGTTTAAGCATTTATGATAAAACCCCTATTTTAAATTTAAGGCGCCAGCAGGAAATCAAAGAATGGCTTAGCCTTAATCCTGGGGTAAATAATTTTGTAGTGCTTGATGATATGTTTTTAGGGGATGACTTTTTATCAGAACATTTTATAAAAACAAGTTATTATATAAAAGGTTTAAACAAAGAAAACGCTAAAGAAGCAATTACCATATTAAACAAAAAACGGAGTTAATTGCTCCGTTTTTATTTTTTTAAATATTCTTTTAGCGCATTTTCGTTATTTTCAACCTTATTTTCAATAACTGCATTTAATAATAAATTCAGCGCATGTTTTATTTTATAACTTTTATAGCCAAGATTTTTTAACGTTTCCCCTGTTATATCAAGTTCGTTTATGCTTGTTATTCCCTTTGATGCTATTTTAGCGTTTTTATTATAATCAACGCCTGTTGTAACGGTTAAATATCTGCATAAAAACAAGATTTGTTCTTTAGAATATTCACACATCATTTTTTGCAAAAACACCTGGTTGTTTTTGATATCCTGATTAAGCAATTCTCTTAAAGTTAAAATCAGTTTTTTTGTTTTGCTTTCAGCCTTTAAGCGATCAAGTTCTTCTTTTGTTTGGCTGTTCATTAAAAGAATGGCTAATGCCAAAATCCAATCGCAATTGCTTTTTTTAATATTCTGGCATAACGTTTTCCAATTTTCCGTTTTTAAGGTAGGAAAAACGTTTATAAAAACAGGCTCAGTTTCCTTTATTATATTATGCGCGTTAGGAAGGCTAAGCATTTTTTTTAGTTCGGTATAAATACGTTCATATGCTATATGCTTTAAATTAGGCGATAACAGGTTAGCGTATTTTAACGTACTTTTTTCTATCTTAAAACCTTCAAGAGAAGCAAACCTTAAACAACGCATTATTCTTAAAGCGTCTTCATTAAAACGTTTTTCAGGCTCGTTTACCGTTTGAATAATTTTATTTTTTAAATCCCTTTCGCCATCAAAAACATCAATAATGTTTTCATTTATATCCATCGCCATAGCGTTAATGGTAAAATCCCTGCGGGCAAGATCTTCAACTAAAGAAGAAGTAAACGTTACTTCCTGGGGTCTGCGAAAATCAATATATTCCTTTTCAATACGGTAGGTAGTTACTTCTATCATTTCACCGTTTATTATTACCCCAACGGTTCCGTGCTTTAAGCCTTTTAAGTTAAGGCGAAAATCCTTAAAAACTTCTTTGATTTCATTAGGAAGCGCGTTGGTGGTTATATCAAAATCTTCAGGAATTTTATTTAATAATTTATCCCTAACGCATCCACCGACAAGATAGGCCTGAAAACCGTTTTCGTTTAATTTATTTAAAATATATTCTGCATTTTTTGAAAGCATTTAGTTTCACCTACCTTTTATTAAATTATATCAGCAAAAATTTTTTAGTCAATAGTATTGAAAATCCTTAAATTTTGTGGTATATTTAATAGGTACTATTAGTTTTATGGAGGCAAAAAAATGAAATCCGTTAAAGATTACGTAACAACCATTCCTGATTTTCCTGAAGAAGGAATTTTATTTAGAGATATAACAACCGTTTTAGAAGATGCCGAAGGGTTTAAACTTGCAATAGATGAATTTTTAAAACTTTTAGAAGGCGTTGAGTTTGACGTTATTGCCGGTGCTGAATCCCGCGGTTTTATATTTGGTGCGCCCTTAGCATATTTATTAAACAAGCCCTTTGTTTTAATTCGTAAAAAAGGCAAACTTCCAAGGGAAACCGTTACAAAGGAATATGCCCTTGAATACGGAACCGCACAAATTGAAATGCACAAGGATTCAATTAAAAAAGGACAAAAGGTTGTTTTGATTGACGATTTGATTGCAACCGGTGGAACAGTTAAAGCCTGTTGCGAACTTGTTGAAGAACTTGGCGGAACGGTTGAAAAAGTTTTATTTCTTTTAGAATTAAAAGGTTTAAACGGGCGCGAAGCATTAAAAGGCTATAACGTAGAATCAGTTATTCAGTATGAAGGAAAATAATTATACGGGCGACCATTGGTCGCCCGTAATTCATATATTATTCACTTTTCATTATTCATTTTTCTTTATTCACTAAAAAAGCACCTGAAAAGGTGCTTTTTATTTAAAACTCAGTAAAACCAAGGCTTACACGTAAGCCATCTTCTACTTTATTCATTGTTATATTATTAAGGCCGCCTAATTTTTCTTTAAGCCGTTTTTTATCAATGGTTCGTATCTGTTCTAAAAGTATTACCGAATTTTTCGGCAAGCCGTGTCTTTCGCCCTGAAGGGCTATATGGGTGGGCAGTTTTGCTTTATCTGTTTTTGAAGTTATTGCCGCAACTATAATTGTGGGGCTGTATTTATTGCCTATATCGTTTTGTAATATTAAAACGGGCCGTATGCCCCCTTGTTCGCTGCCCACAACGGGCGAAAGGTCAGCGTAATATATTTCGCCCCTTTTTATCAACGTGCTTCACCCTTTCAAAAAACAAGACCGCTTTTTAAAAATCGGCGTCTTCTTCCAATACCTTGCAAAGCCTTAAATTAAGTTTTGCGAAAGTTTTATAGCCTTTTTTCAAAAGCGTTCTTACTTTCATTTTATGCTTTTTAATAAAAAATTGTTTAAGCGCTTTATTTACTACCTTATCTTTATTACAACTTCTGCTGGCTTTTTTTAAGGCTTCAAAATTTTTATTTGTAATTTTTACCGTAATTTCTCTCACGGTTTTTTGCTCCTTTCATATTATTGCGCTTTTATTTTTTGTTCATTCAATTATTTTAATTTGGTTTAATTTTTTCTTGTTTTACTATTTTTTTACCTTGTTACTTCGCTTTTTATGTATATTTTGTGAAAATTTGAAAACAATTAAATTAAATTGCACCAAATGTGTTGACAAATTTTATTCCATGGCATATACTTTAATTGTAATTAGCACTCACCGAACACGAGTGCTAACAAAATCAAAAAAGGGGGTTTTAATAAATGGATGAATTGAGCATTAGGCAACGTGAAATATTACAAGCCATAATTGAAGATTATATTTCAAACGCAATGCCTGTTGGATCCAGAACCATTTCAAAAAACTTTGCCCTTTCTTCAGCCACCATCAGAAATGAGATGAGTGATTTAGAAGATCTTGGTTATCTTGAACAGCCCCACACTTCAGCAGGGCGTGTACCAAGCCAGAAGGCTTACAGATTTTACGTTGATAATTTAATAAAGCTTTCAACGTTATCCTTGCCTGAAATTGAATACATAAAAACTTATTATGATAAACGAATCGGGCAAACAGGTGAAGTTCTGACAGACGCCGCAAGGGTAATAAGTGATCTTACCCAATACGTTTCAATCGTAACACCGCCTAAAGCAAAAGTGGTTAACGTTTCAAGCATACAGCTTATGGCAGTTAATCCTATGACCGCTATGGTTGTTCTTTTAACGGATACAGGCATGATACAAAATACGCCCATCACTTTACCCCGAAGCGTTACTATGGATGAATTAAACAGTATGTCTGCCCTTTTAAACAGAATGTTTGCAGGTAAAAGCGTTGATGAAATTCATCCCGGTGCCCAATACATTGTGGAAAATGAGATTGCAGATCAAAAACAGATTTTTGATGCAATCTGCACCGTACTTTCTGCCAGGTTAAAACAAAAGCAAGAAAAACTTGTTATTGAAGGCGCAAGCAAGATGCTTAGCCACCAGGAGTTTAATGACGTTGAAAAGGCACGTGGCTTTTTACAGTTATTAGAAGAAAACCAAAAGCTTGGTGAAATCGTAAACGAAAACGAAGATGGTGTAAGCGTCAGAATTGGTCAGGAAACAGGATTGGGTGACGTTAGCATTGTTACTGCAACCTATTCTGTCTGTGGAAAAGATCTTGGCAAAATCGGTGTTATCGGCCCAACACGAATGCAATATGATAAAGTGCTTTCGGTTTTAGATCAGGTAGGAAAAACACTTTCGGATATATTTACTGAACCCGATAGTTTAAAGGAGAATGACAATGAGTAAGAAAAAAGAAGAAGAAATAAAAGAACCAAATATAGAAGAAACTGAAGATGCTACTAACGATTACGAAGCACCACAGGAAGAAGAAAAGGAAGAAAAAGTAGTTTCAAAAGAAGAAGAATATCTTAATTTAGCGCAAAGGATTCAGGCTGATTTTGATAACTACCGTAAAAGAAACGTTTCTTTAAGGGCAGACGCTTTAGCCGATGGTAAAGTTGAAGCAATAAAAGCATTTTTACCTGTTTTAGATAATTTAGAACGAGCACTTGAAACAGAACGCAATAACGGTACAACAGGTTCCTTAATGGAAGGCCTTGAAATCGTACTTAAACAAATGCTTAAAACTTTATCTGATTTAGGCGTTGAAGAAATTGAAGCAATAAACAAGCCTTTTGACCCATCCTGCCATAACGCGATGATGCAGATCCCAGCACAAGAAGGTCAGGAAAAAGGCGTTGTAGCCAACGTTTTTGAAAAAGGTTACAAAATGGGTGACAAAATTATTCGCTATTCAATGGTACAGGTAACCATTTAATAAATAAAGTTAAAAATTTGGAGGATATATATTATGAGTAAAATTATTGGTATTGACTTAGGTACAACTAACTCCTGCGTAGCAGTTATGGAAGGCGGCGAACCCGTTGTAATTCCAAATTCTGAAGGCGCAAGAACAACCCCTTCCGTTGTTGCATTTAAAGATGGCGAACGTTTAGTTGGCGCTATTGCAAAACGTCAGGCTGTTGCAAACCCCGATAACACAGTTATGTCCATTAAACGTGATATGGGTACAAACAACAAAAAAACTATTGAAGGTAAAGCTTATTCCCCACAGGAAATTTCTGCAATGATTCTTGGAAAATTAAAGGCTGATGCTGAAGCCTATTTAGGCGAAGCAGTTACACAGGCTGTTATCACTGTTCCTGCTTACTTTAACGATTCACAGCGTCAAGCAACAAAGGACGCAGGTAAAATCGCAGGCTTGGAAGTTCTTCGTATTATCAACGAACCTACTGCCGCATCACTTTCCTACGGTTTAGATAAAGAAGATAACCAAAAAATTCTTATTTATGACCTTGGTGGCGGTACTTTTGACGTTTCAATTCTTGAAATCGGCGATGGTGTTTTTGAAGTTCTTGCAACAAACGGCGATACCCGTCTTGGCGGTGATGACTTTGACCAGAAGATCATTGATTGGATGGTTAACGAATTCAAAATGTCAAACGGTGTTGACTTAAAAGCAGACAAAATGGCAATGCAACGTTTAAAGGAAGCTGCTGAAAAGGCTAAGATTGATCTTTCAGGCACACTTTCAGCAAGCATTAACCTTCCTTACATTACAATGGGCGCAGCAGGTCCTTTACACCTTGATTTAACCCTTACCCGCGCTAAGTTTGATGACCTTACAAGCGATCTTGTAAGAAGAACAATTGAACCTGTTAACAAGGCTATGTCTGACGCAGGTCTTTCAATGAACGATATTAACCGTATTGTTCTTGTTGGTGGTTCCACAAGAATCCCTGCAGTTCAGGAAGCTGTTAAGAAAGTTACAGGTAAAGAACCCTTTAAGGGCATCAACCCTGATGAATGTGTTGCTATCGGTGCAGCAATTCAGGGCGGTGTTTTAGGTGGCGAAGTTAAGGACGTTCTTCTTCTTGACGTTACTCCCCTTTCACTTGGTATTGAAACTTTAGGTGGCGTTTGCACAAAGCTTATTGAACGCAATACTACAATCCCTGCTAAAAAGAGCCAGATCTTCTCAACTGCCGCTGATGGTCAGACTTCAGTTGAAATCCACGTTCTTCAGGGTGAAAGAGAAATGGCACAGTACAATAAAACTTTAGGTCGCTTCCAGTTAACAGGTATTCCTGCAGCACCAAGAGGCGTTCCACAGATTGAAGTTTCATTTGATATTGACGCTAACGGTATCGTTCACGTTTCTGCAAAGGATCTTGGCACAGGCAACAGCCAGGATATCACAATCACCGCTTCAACAAACCTTTCTGATGAAGAAATTGATAAGGCTGTAAAAGAAGCTGAACAGTATGCTGCAGAAGATAAGAAAAACAAAGAAGCAGTTGAAACACGTAATATGGCTGACAGCCTTGTTTACAACACCGAACGCACTTTAAATGAACTTGGCGATAAAATTCCTGCTGACGATAAAGCAAGAATCCAGGCAGAAGCCGATGCAGTTAAAGAAGCCCTTAAAGGCACAGATAATGAAGCAATCAAGGCCGCAAGTGAAAAACTTAGCCAGGTAAGCCAGGAAATCTTTGGTAAGATTTATTCACAGGCACAGGCTCAGGCAGGTCAGACAGCCCAGGGAAGCGAAGCAAATTATGGCGGTGCAAACGCATCAGACGGCAACACCTACGATGCAGATTATGAAGTAGTTGATGAGGATAAATAATCTTTATGGCCGATAAACGAGATTATTATGAGGTGCTTGGTGTTCAAAAAGGCGCCTCAGATGACGAATTAAAAAAAGCGTTCAGAAAAATGGCTAAACAATATCACCCGGACACTCATCCGGGTGATAAAAACGCTGAAATGAAATTCAAAGAAGTAAATGAAGCATACAGTGTTCTTTCCGACCCGCAAAAACGCGCCAACTATGACCAGTTCGGTTTTGATGGACCTCAGGGCTTTGGTGGCGGTACATACCAGGGCGGCTTTGATGGATTTTCAGGCTTTGGTGATATATTTGATACGTTCTTTGGCGGTGGAGCAAGCAGGCAGACACGTAATCCCAATGCACCCCAACGTGGCAACGATTTAAGGGTTGATTTAAGGATTTCCTTTGAAGAAGCCGCTTTCGGTTGCAAAAAGGAGATAGAAGTTTTAAGGGAAGAAGAATGTGACGTTTGCCATGGCTCAGGTGCAAAAGAAGGCACCAGTCCTGAAACCTGCCCTATCTGTAACGGAACGGGACAGGTTCGCACACAGCAAAACACAATCTTTGGTTCATTTGCTTCAACGCGCCCTTGTGATAGATGCCGCGGTACAGGTAAAATTATAAAAGAACCTTGCTCACGTTGCAACGGCAAAGGCAGAATCCGCAGAAAGAGAAAAATTAACGTTACTATCCCTGCAGGTATAAACGAAGGCCAGGCAATTAACCTTCACGGTGAAGGTGAGCAAGGTAAAAAGGGCGGAAGCCCGGGCGATCTTTACGTTCGCATTACTGTTGCGCCACACAAGGATTTTGTGCGTAGGGGCAGTGATATTTTCTTAAATATTGATATTGATTATCCTAAAGCGGTGCTTGGCGGTGAAATTCAGATTCCTACCCTTGAAGGTGCTGTTTCATTAAAGATTCCTGAAGGCACACAGCCCGGATCCAAGTTCCGTATTAAAAATCAGGGTATCGTTTACATCAACACCCAATCAAAAGGTGATATGTACGTTACCGTTAATATTGCCGTTCCTAAAAAGCTTACCAATAAGCAAAAAGACCTTTTGCGTGCCTTTGGTGATGAACTTACAGGAAACGAAGAAAAGAAAAAGAAAAAAGGTATTTTTTAAAACGTAATAAAGCGGAGTTTTTACTCCGCTTTATTTTGTTTTTAATAGTTTAACACTAAAAAACAATAGTATAATACTAAAAAAACAATATTAAAATCCATAGACTATATTAAATTCAAATGATAAAATTAAATTATAAATTTATAAAATCGGAGGTTCTTTTTATGCAAAGTTTTGAACTTTATAATCCTGTTCGCGTTATCTTTGGTGCGGGCGAATCAAAAAACATCGCAAACCACGTTAAAGCACTTGGTAAAAAGGCTCTTATTATTTCTTATGACGATATTTCCTTTTTAGAGTCATTACTTAAAGACGTTAAAACAAAATTAAACGATTGCGGTATTGAAACCATTGAATACTATCACATAAAGGCAAATCCACTTCTTTGCCACATTAAAGAAGCAGTTGAAATCTGCAAAAACGAAAACGTTGATTTTTGTATCGGTGTTGGCGGCGGCAGTGTTATGGATTCCACTAAAGTTATTGCTGCAGGCGCATTATACGTTGGTGAAATCTGGGATATGTTTGTTTCACGCCACGATTGTTCAGTTTCAATCCCGCCTGAAAAAAGTTTACCAACCGTTATGATACCTACACTTCCTGCAACAAGTAGTGAAATGAACTGTATCGCAGTTGCAACAAACGAAATCACACAGGAAAAATCTTACATTTCAGCACCTGTACTTTATCCTACAATTTCAATTATTGACCCTGCGCTTACCTGTACGCTTCCTATTTATCAAACCGCAGTTGGCGCAGTTGACGCTATGTCACACATACTTGAAGCATACCTTAACGGTGATCAAAATTCACCCTTGCAGGACCGCTTATTAGAAGGCTTACTTGTAACTATTATTGATGAATTAAGAGCAATTATTAAAGATCCTAAAAACGTTACACACAGGGCAAATATGCAGTGGGCAGCCTCACTTGCGTGGAACGGATATTTGCAGTCAGGCCTTAACGCAACAACACCTATGCACCAGATGGGCCACGTGCTTTCGGCACTTTATAACACACCCCACGGTGTAACACTTGCTATTTTTATGGATTCATTCTTCCGTTATACTTGCACTCTTAATGAGCAGCGTGAAGATCGTTTTGCATTACTTGGTAAAAAAGTTTTTGCCCTTGATACAAACGGTAAAACCAACCGTCAGCTTGCTGAAGAAACTGTTGATTGTTTTGTTAACTTTATGGATGAAGTCGGTGTACCGCACACCTTATCCGCTTCAAACATTCCTTTAGAAGATATTGAAAAAATCGCCGATGAAATCGTTAAACACGGTTGTGATGCCGAAGGTATGTTACCTTCCATTCCCAAGATTGACAAAAACGGCATTATCGCTATTTTAAATATGGCAAAATAGGAGGCTAATATGAAAATTACAGGTACCAAGCGCCATAATTTTGTTTGTAGTGATACTTTAACCTGCCAGTTCGTACATATTGACGAAAACGGTAATATCATAAGTCAGATAGGCGGCATTATAGGCGCTTTTGATTTATGGGTTTTACCTGAAGGCAACATTTTATACGCGCACAACAGTGGTCTTGAAACAGGTGGCGTAACCATACTGGATAAAAACGGCACAGTAATAATGAATTACGTTGCAGGCAAAGAATTATTCAGTTGCCAACCACTTGAAAACGGCAATATCTTGTTAGGTCTTCTTGGTGAGCCTGAGCTTTTAGAAATTGATAAAAACGGAAACAAAGTTAATCAGATTTTTGTTGAATACGTTGGTCATTCCCACGAAGGTATGCGCCTTGCACGTAAAATCGGTGATGCTTATTACCTTGTTCAGCCCGGCATAAATAAAATCCGTAAGTTAAATTTAGATGGCACAATTATTAAAGAATTTGACATTATGCCCGATGCATTTGGGCTTGTTGTTAAGCCTAATGGCAACATCGTATATTCTTGTATGTCCGGTGCTTACGAATTAGATGTTAACGGTGACGTTGTTTGGTCACTTACCGATGAAGACATTCCTGAAATGAATATCCGTTGGTTGCTTGGTATTCAGCTTTTATCTGATGGAAACCTTGTGTTTACCAACTGGATGGGCCATGGGCATTTTGATGAAGGCATCCACTTCTTTGAAGTAAACAAAGATAAAGAAGTTGTTTGGAGCCTTGATTCCCGCCAAACCTTGCAGATGCCTGCAACACTTCAGATTTTAGATGAAGACGCCTATAAAGTTTGCTACACACCAATGAAATAAAAATAAACCCATCTCTAAAAGATGGGTTTTTTATTTTAACTGTATTTTACAACTCTGCCTAAGTTATCTATTCTACGTACAATACCTGTTGCTTTCATAATATATAATAATCTCCTTGCTTTACAGATTTGTACTGTTAGTATCTGTAAAACAAGGAGATTTATACTTAACACTATATTCTTTATATAAAACACGAAGGATCTTTCACATTATAGTTACCGGTCATTGCATATGACATACACCTCGCACCACCCAAGCACTTTGTGTTATATTCACATTTTTGGCAACCGCTTGGTATTTCATGCTTCCTTAATTCTTTGAAAACCTCATTGTTTAAGTAAGTATGTAATAACGTTGAAGATTTTATATTACCACATGAAATCGGCAACCGCCTGCATGGAAAAATTTCACCATTTTCATCTATAGCCATAAATAAATTGCCTGCCTTACAATAATACGGAGTTTCATTGGAGTTCAGAAATTGTAAAGCTCGTTGATTTTCTATTCTTAATTTCCCATTTTTGCTAGAGTTTTTTTCTTTTCTTAAAATATTCACATAGTCAAGCATATCCTCATTATCAACTATAAACAATTCATCTTTACATGGAATATATCTGTCGCTCCATAATGATGACACATTGTGTTCACGGCAAACCTCTGCTACCTTTGAAAAATGACTATAGTTGTGCTTATTAGCAGTAAAAGAAACACGGCAAGGTATGTTGTATTGATGCAATAAATCAATGGCTGCTATCACCTTATCAAAGTTTCCTTTTCCACGAATATAATCGTGTTCGTCGCGGTCGCCATCAAGGCTCACTTGTAAGGGTTTGATTTTTAATGCCTTAAAACTTTTAATATATTTCCTGTTTAATAAGGTTCCGTTTGTCATAAAAGCAATGCGATATTTGTTCCTGCGAAAAAACAAATATCGCAAAATTTTATTAAATTGCGAATGCAGTAATGGTTCACCGCCAGTTATATGTAGATTTTTAACCACCTGCTGTTTTGATGTTTTCTTTGTGTAATCTGCCCACTCATCGTACTGTTTCAAAATCTTTTTAAAATCAGAAAAAGACAGTTCACCCTTACGTTCATCCATATAACAATGTTTACAATTTAGGTTGCATTTTCCTGTTATATGTACTTGTAAAATCAAGTTTATCATTCTTTTACTTTATTATTCCCAATCTTAATAATTTAATTATTTCAAAATTTGCTTTGCGCACATTGAGTTTGTGTGCCCACAAATATTTCAAATATCCAAATTTCTTTTTTAATAAAATTTTTGCCACTCTCTTATCCACATATATGTATTTTAAAAAAGACGAAACACGATATGCTGAAACATCTTCAAGTAACGATACGTCTTGAACAGTAAAGCATCTGAGCGGATTGATGAAAGGTATTGCCTTTTTAATTTTTAGCTTTTTAGGAGCAGCATCACAATCCAGATGCTTCCATTCAGTGCCACATTTACCTTTGGCTACCTGACAACCGCCCCTGCAACTCTCATTATAAAAACAGTTCCTACATTCTTTTGGGATTTCACGATTTTTCCATTCATTCATATTTTGACGAATATTTAAAAAATTATCCTTAAAAATATTTCCGTAAATTTTATCGTCCCTTGAGCAAATTCGCACATCACCGTTAGCGGTAACAACATATCCGCCCTCGCCGAAATCGCAAATTTTAGAAAACATTTTACGGCTTTCTATACTGTCATAAATACAAATAGCTCCGCCGCCACAGGAAGCCATTTTGACATTATGTTTTTTAGAAAGGATTACGCATTTATCATAAACCTCATTTAGTTGCTCATGATTAAGTTTGATTGAATCATAATCCTTATCAGCATTCGAAGGTCTTGTCGCTCTGCTAACAAAAATTTTATCCACGCTATATTTGTCGCAAAGAAATTCTATTGTATCTTCCAAAGAGTCTTTATTTAATGCCGTAACGACGATATTGGGCTGAAAATTGACCTTATGTTTCAACAATAAATCTAATGCCGCTATAACACTTTTATAGGTATGTTTATTATTAACAATTTTCGAGAATTCCTGTTCCGAAGAACTCGGAAAAGAAATCATAACCCGTATATTGTTTAAGGCAAAAAAAGAAGCCATTTCCTCATTAATTACGGTTCCGTTTGTGTAAACAGTCACAAAAATTCCGTCAAGGCACAGTTTCTCAATGTAACCTTTTATCTCGTCAAAAAAGAGTAAGGGTTCCCCACCGGAAACCGATACGGCCAACGGCTTGTGCTCAATAATAAAATCTATAACTTCGGAAATATTGACACCGTCAAATTCTATATTTTTAGGTTGCTTCACCCTACAATTATAACAATACTGACATTTATGGTTACAATAGTTAGTCACCTCAATGGCAACAAACGGGGGATATAAAATATCTGTGCAATTCATAGTTTAATAACATTGACCGTGTGGACAAGGATTGTCATCATCGCTGCCGCCAGAGCCAAAATCAAGGTCGAATTTATCTCCTCTGTCCATGCATATTGCAACAACGCATGATACATACGAAATTGCAGCATATACCAAATAAGGTATAAGGTCGGGCGCGGCACTAGTCGGCACCATTGCAATAAATGCCTGATGAACAAATAAAGCAATAACGCCCCAAATCCACAAATACCGCTTTTTTAGTATTGACCAAAGTATAGATAATACAACCGGCAAGAAAGCCAATATCAAACCAGCTGTTGTTTCCGTGTATTTATCCGCATTATCAATAATAATCTCGTTTGAAGGCATATAAATTTCAACTATGTACCAAAGAGCACCAAAAAGCCCTGTTGTAACAATAAATGATAGCCACTTCGAAAATGTTTTATCTAACATATAGTATATCTCCTTATATATTTTTTATTATTATACCATAATAAAAAATAAAAATCAACATTACTCATAATTACAAAAAGGAGCAGATTTCGCTGCTCCTAAAAATATGTAAAAACCCGTTTTTGACACCCTTGCATTCAATGGGGCAAAATTTCGGAAAACCATATAAACACTTGATTTTTCAAGCTTTTGCCCTCTTGAATAACCACCCGTCCCAAATCCTATCAAAAGGCATTTTCAGTCGGCTATAACGCTTGATTTTAGTATCACACTTTTTGTAGAAATTATGAGTAGAATTTCCAATTGTTTTTTAATTTTTATAATGAAAAGGCACCTCAAACTATGCCCTTAGTTACTACAATAGTATTCGCCTACAAACAAAAAACGAACCTACGCTTTCTTTTCGGAAAGGATAGGTTCATCTTTTTTTATTCTTCGACTTTGATTAGATGCTTGATTGACACATTTATAGTATTAATGAACAACATCACAGTAAATGATTATGTATTCAAAAGCATACACATTCTTAACAAACAGCGTTAAGGACGCATCCTTGCGTTGCAGGGTGGATTGGTCTGCATTTTTCTCATAGCGAATATCGGTTACTGTGTATGAGAAACGATTGCCTTCCATATCTGTGAAGAAAACACTATCTCCCACAGAAATGTCACGGTAAAAGTCGTACTGTCCTTTTTGGGATGTGCCACCGATCTGCATGGTACGATCATATACACTTCCGCTGAAACGGCAAGGGTATTTTGAGAGTTTTCCCCATTCAGCGCAAACCGGAAGAGCCGACTCAAATCGTGGGAGTTCCAATATTCCCACAAAGTCTGTTCCGTCAATGGACAGATTTGACATGGTATTATCTCTGCGTTCCTCCGGGACGGCACCTTGCGGTTCGGGGATTAACTCACGTATTACGTTTACGTATTCCTTTGCTTTTTGCTCAGACGTATGAATATTCCATTGCCACGCAAATAAGAGTATTATTGCAGCCGCAAGTA